>CAZEST010000059.1:0-11331 GCA_964514745.1 uncultured Alistipes sp. | reverse complement strand
ACTCTCGCTGCCTACTTCGGCCTTCTCAATTAGCCCATCCCCTACCGTAAACCGAATACAAAAGGCTGTGGCAAACTTGGACTGCGCTCGCAGGGCTGGGATTTTTTGAGCGATTATCCCCCAATTATGCAAATAAAATTATTCGATTCACATAATGCAAATCGAATAATTTTATGATAGGTTTTGATAAAACTAAAACTTATAGGCAAGGCCTACCGAGATAGGCATACGCGAGAAGTCCTTCATATATTGATACTTGAGCTCGAGGTTGACAGCCAAGTTTGACGTCAAATTGTATTCCGCGCCCACACCAATGTTGAACAAAAGGCGATTGAACGAATCAGACAAATCTACACTCTCAATATAACCATCGGGGCCATAAGAAGAAGGAGTGTCATAGAAATTCATGCTGTAGGAATGTTTGATGCGGCCATAGCCCAAGCCTACCAACGGATACAGCGAGAAGCGGTCGGCAACGGGGATCATATAGTGGACATCCAACAGCACATCTGCTACCGAAAAACCATTGGATTCGCACCAATAATCAGCAGCAACGTTCAGGCGGATAGGGTCAGTAATATTATACTGTACCTTCACTCCAACACCGAAATTAGAGAAATCGGCCTCATCCTCCAAGAGGGGAGCAACGCCGAAATTTACTCCGAAAGCGGCATCACCCTGTTTCTGGGCGGAAGCACCAAAGCCTACTAACACCAGGCAAATAGCCAAAAACAATTTTTTCATAATCGAATACAGATTAATGCAACATATGATGTATATTCGGCGACAGGGCCAAATATCATCTATCGGTCGCAAAGTTACTAACTTTTTTGAATAATCCATGGTATACCCAGCAAAAATTTAAACAGTTTATTCCAATATTGCTTTGTTAATCAAGAATAGTTAACACTATTACATCCAATTTTTAAGGCGCAGACGATTAGCGGGATGTTGATGGGAGCAAACGAGCCGAGAGCTCCCAGAGGAGGTATAGAGGAATAAAGACAGCTGTAAGCGTGAACGGGTCGGAGGTTGGAGTGATTACGGCAGCCGCAACAACAAGGGCAACTATGGCGTGGCGGCGATAGCGAGAAAAGAAGCTGCGATTCATCAGGTGGAGCCGGCCAAGAATCCATGTCAGCAGGGGGATTTCAAAGGTAATGCCCATCACGAGCATCATTGACATAAAGTTGTCCATATAGGAATCCAACGTGATAGTGTTGGGAATTTCGGCCGAAAGCTGATACGTAGCCAAAAACCTAAGGGTTAGCGGAAATATCAGGAAGTATGCACAAGCTATACCGAGGTAAAACAGAATGTTACCGAATACAAATGCGGAGGCAGCGTTGCGTCGCTCATTCGGATATAATGCCGGGGCAACGAATTGCCATAATTGGTAAATCAGAACAGGGAATGTCAGTATCAGCGCTAACTGAAATGACAGCGAAAGATGGGTAAAAAATTGCGATGCTAAGCCGGTGTTGATTAGCGCAACGTTGAAATCGGCTGAGGAGGCTGCTGTTTGGCCATCCCATATGGCCGACAAGCGGTCAAAAAGCGCGTATAGCGGAAAGGAGCCATGACACGGCGCCAGGATTATGCTGTCGAACAGAGAGGGCATAACGCAGAATATCGCGGTAGCGGCTATTGCTACAGTGATTCCCATGCGGAACAATACGGCGCGGAGTACGTCGAGATGGTCCCAAAATGTCAGTTCGTCTTGCTCCAAGTTACTGCGCTTGCGTGTCAGATAATATGTAAATCCGGCCTGCTTATTCCGGCTTATTATCCGGCTTATTATCAGAAGGTTTGTCGGCGTCCTTCAGCTCCTGATTAACGTCGTTAAGACCATCCTTAAAGCTACGCACGCCCTTGCCCAGCCCCTTCATGAGCTCCGGAATTTTCTTGCCGCCAAAAAGCAGCAATACAACTAAAGCAATGATAATCCACTCGGAGCCGCCGGGCATGCTGAGCAGGGTAATTAGGTTGGCAGTCATCGTTGATTGGTATATAGTTACGAAAAAAATAGCAGGAGCATCGCGCATTCTATGTGCATCCTCAGAAGCAAAGTTACGGTTTTTGGTTGAATCTCATCGCTATGTAGGATTTTTTTTGTAACTTTGCGCTTGTATTTTAAACAAATTTAATAGACCGCCTTTACGTAATTTTTAAGTGCGGTTCATTAACTAAAGAAGAGTTATTATGAAAGCATTCGTATTCCCCGGTCAGGGTGCGCAATTCGTTGGTATGGGCAAAGACCTGTATGAACAGAGCGCCCAAGCTAAGGAAATGTTTGAGAAAGCTAATGATATTCTAGGTTTCCGCATTACGGATTTGATGTTTGAAGGTACCGAAGAAGACCTCAAGCAGACCAAGGTTACTCAGCCTGCCGTGTTCCTTCACTCAGTAATCCTTTCAAAGGTAATTGGCGATGAATTCAAGCCCGAAATGGTTGCCGGTCACTCGCTGGGCGAACTGTCAGCGCTGACAGCTGCCGGAGCGCTGAGCTTCGAAGACGGCCTGAAACTGGTTAGCGCTCGTGCACAGGCTATGCAGAAGGCTTGCGAAATCAAGCCCTCTACTATGGCTGCTATCATTGCCCTTTCCGACGAACAAGTTGAAGAAATCTGTGCAAACATCGAAGGCGTTGTTGTTGCCGCTAACTACAACTGCCCCGGACAGATCGTAATCTCCGGCGAAATTGAAGCCGTTAATGCTGCTTGCGAAGCTGCTAAGGCTGCCGGTGCTAAGCGTGCGCTGCCGCTGAAGGTTGGCGGTGCGTTCCACTCGCCGCTGATGGAGCCTGCTCGCCAAGAGCTCGCAGAGGCTATCGCTGCTACCGAATTCCATACACCCGTATGCCCCGTTTACCAGAACGTTGACGCATCGGCCCACACTAACCCCGCTGAAATCAAGGCCAACCTGATTGCTCAGCTGACCGCTCCGGTTCGCTGGACTCAGACCGTTAAGAACATGATTGCCGACGGCGCTACCGAATTCGTAGAACTCGGCCCGGGCAAGGTGCTCCAAGGCTTGGTTAGCAAGGTAAGCCGCGAAGTAGCAGTTTCAGGCAAGCAGTAATCCGCTCTGCCTCTAATCGGCATATCTTCCGGAGGCTTATCAGCCTCTCCTCAAGAGAAAACCATAACATTGCGATAAAAAAATCCCGATATAGCCTTCAGGCTTTTCGGGATTTTTTGATTTATGCTCTCGGTTGCGTCACCTTTTCAGATTAATGAGAAGGAGAATAACGGCCTTGCCGTATGATAATGTCTCTCGCTGATTATTTCCGCACCGAATGGCATTCGTCGGATATCCAATTACACTGATTTTGGACGGCCTTAGGCCATCCGATTTCACGGATTGCCATCCGGATAGTACAGGCCAATATCAGGCGGGATTTCGTCCGCCAGGACGATGATTTTGGTTTAGCCCTCAGCGAAGAATGGAGGACGGTGAGTCCCTGAAGGGCGAACCCGGCCGAACATTCGCCGCTGGGGGATGGGGATGGCGTCAGGCGACGGCGTCCGTAGGCCGCCGATTATGGCATATCCGGATGTCGGCCAAACGAGGAGGCTGTTTTTAGCATGACGTATCGACGACGTCTGCAAGGATCGCTTGCGCTTTCTCGGCCATAGACTCCGGCACGATTAAACTTAGCGGAGTCCAAGTGTCGGTCATCGGCAGTACGGACGCGATAGTCCGGTTGTTAACTTCGCACGGAATACCATTGTTACGCAACAGTCCTGCCGCTATTTCTGCCGACTGTAATGTCGTAAAGTTGCCGATCAGAGCTGTTTGAGAGTCTTGATAGTTTGTCATGGTTGAAATTCGGGGCTGATTTGACCTCCTCCGACTACAAAAATAACAAATTACAACTCCTAAAACAACCCTGAACGGCAGAAAATTTTCAGCAAGCAGGCTCTTTCGCTGGCGATTTTTCAACGATTAAGTGAAAAAGTAGGGCACGAAGGAGGGGTATTTGAGTGGAAAATCGTAACTTTGTGGCGCTTTGAAACAGTCGCATTTTTATATAATCTTTCTGTTTATAGCAGTTTTCGTTGTGGGCAACCTCTTTTCCCGCGACGGGAACGGCTCGTTGCGTGCCGCCGTTAGTGCGGCTGCAGATGATTCTGTGCCGACTGAAAGCTCTGCATTGCCTCTTAGCATGGCATTGGATTCCGCTCAGCGTCCTGCGCTTGACTCCTTATTGGGCGAACCGATCGATTCATTTTCGCATCATCGTCAGGATTCGCTTCGAGCTGCCAACAAACAGCGCTTTGGCATTGATTCCGCACTGCTGAATCAACGCAATCCCGGGGGATCGAAAATCCGTCGTCAGAAGGTCGACCTTGACAACCAGGTTGTATTCTCCTCGAAGGACTCCATGATTATGGTTGGCCGCGAAATGACCTATATGTATGGCGACGGCAAAATTGATTACGGCGATCTCAAGCTATCCGCTCAAGACATTGAGCTGGACATGAAGAAATCCGAAGTATACGCCGTTGGAGCTGAGGACTCGCTGGGCGAAGTTAATGGCGCCCCGGTATTTGAAGAGGGAGGTACCTCCTACGAGTCCGGTACGATGCGCTACAACTTCAAGAGCAAGCGCGGCTATATTACCAACGTTATCACCCAGCAGGGCGAAGGCTACCTGACCGGCGGCACAACCAAAAAGACCGACGGCGAAGACTTCTACGTTGAAAACGGCCGATATACAACCTGCGACGACCACGAAGACCCCCACTTCTATCTTCAGCTGACGCGCGCCAAGGTCCGTCCGAAGAAGAACATCGTAACCGGCCCGGCCTATATGGTGCTAGCCGGCTTGCCCCTGCCAGTTGCCGTGCCGTTCGGCTATTTCCCCTTTACCGATAAGTATGCATCGGGCGTAATCGTGCCTACCTTCGGCGACGATTATAACAAGGGCTTCTACCTGAGCGACGGTGGCTACTACTTCGCTATCAACGACAATATCGACCTCGCGCTTACCGGCGAAATCTATACGAAAGGTTCATGGGGCCTCTCTGCCCAGTCAACCTATGCCAAGCGATATAAGTTCAGCGGCAACTTCCATGTAAATTACCTGAAGACCGTTAACGGCGAAAAAGGCGACCCCGACTACTCTACGGCTACCAACTTCCAAGTGCTATGGAGCCACTCGCAAGACTCCAAAGCAAACCCCAACATGACGCTGTCGGCTTCAGTCAACTTTACAACCTCAGGCTATTCGCGCAGCAGCGTTAACACCTACTATTCCAACTCCTTCACCGAGAACACCAAGAGCTCGACCGTCAATATGACCTACCGTTTCCCTAACTCGAAATGGCAGTTATCTACATCGCTAAGCCTCTCGCAGCGCACCCAAGACTCAACCCTTTCGGTATCGTTCCCTAACCTGAACGTTTCGATGTCGCAGACCTACCCCTTCAAGCGCAAGAAGGCCGTTGGCGACGAAAAATGGTACGAGAAAATCCGCCTGACCTATTCCGGTCAGTTCCAGAACTCTCTTACGGCCAAGCAGAACGAATTCTTCCAGAAATCCCTAATCAAGGATTGGCGCAACGGGGCTAAGCACAACGTTCCGATTTCAGCTACGTTTAACCTATTCAAATACTTCAACCTTACCCCCTCCATCAACGTTACCGACCGAATGTATACGTCGAAAATCCGACGCGATTGGGACCCGGCTAAGTCAGCTGAAATTTGCGATACAACCTACAGCTTCTATAACGTCTGGGATTTTACATCCTCCGTATCGTTAGACACTAAGATTTACGGTTTCTTCCAGCCGCTGCCGTTCTTGGGCGACAAGGTAAAGATGATTCGCCACGTGATGACGCCGACAATCTCCTTCTCCTATGCGCCGGATTTCTCATCATCATGGTTCGGATACTACGGCGAATACTCTTATGTCGACCCCCAGGGCCAGGCCCAAAAGCGCAAATATTCGCTATTCCCCAATAGCTTATATGGCGTGCCCGGTCAGGGACAAACCGGATCCGTCTCGGTTTCGCTCTCCAACAACCTCGAAATGAAGGTCAAGACCAACGACTCTATCGGCGAAAAGAAAGTGTCGCTAATCGAAAACTTTACCATTTCGCAAAGCTACAACTTCGCAGCCGACTCAATGAACTGGAGCAACATCAACACCTCGTTGCTGCTTAAGCTGACCAAGCAATTTAACCTCAACTTGAGTGCCACTTGGGATGTCTACACGTATCAGCTCAACTCCTCCGGCAATCCCGTGCGCGTAAATATTCCCCGCTGGAAAGCCGGCAAGGGCTGGGGAAAACTCTCCTCAACCGGCACATCCTTCTCCTATACGTTCAATAACGACACGTTTAAACGCGGCGACAAGAAAGACTCATCGAAGGGCAACAAGAACAACTCCGACAAATCCGGCAGAGACGCCGTGGAGACCGGCGAAGCTCGGCCCCGAGGCTCGCGCGGTGGCGAAAACGACAGCGACCTGCAGCTCGACGAAGACGGCTACGTACATTGGAGCGTGCCATGGAGCCTGTCGCTCAACTATTCGATTAACTACTCCTACGGCGACTTTAACTACCAGAAAATGGAGTATAACGGCAAGATTACCCAGAATCTCAGCTTATCGGGCAACATACGTCCTACGGAGAACTGGCAACTATCGGCTACAGCCTCCTACGATTTTACCCAGCACAAGATTGCGTACATGAACCTAAACGTTTCGCGCGATCTCCACTGCTTTACTATGACAGCCTCCGTAATCCCGGTCGGCCCCTACAAGAGTTACAACTTCCATATCGCCGTGAAGTCAGCCCTGCTCTCCGACCTCAAATACGACAAACGCTCCTCGCAATCCAACGGCGTAAGCTGGTACTAACCGCGCCCCTCCCCTATTCCAGCCCCTCCTCCGGCCGGCCGATTCCGCAGATTCCATCCGGATACAAATTTTCTATTACCTAAAAACGTCAAAAATTACATTTTTAGGTAATAGAATTAGCTAGATTAAATGTTCAGGCCGCCTGACGACAGAAAAAGTTACTGCCATGCAAAGGCCGGTGGGATGCGGACCTTTGCATGGCAGTAGCGATGTATCTTGATATGCTATGCTTAGAAGCTATAGCTTACGCCGATGGCGGGGATGAGAGCGTGGGTCTTATAATCAGCTGTAAATTCGCCGGTTTCTGCAAGCGACGGGAGCATCTGAGAAAGGCCGTTGGCTGCAACGATTGAGTTGTAGGTAGGCGCAAGGAAATCCTTGTACTGGCCCGTACCGGTTGAGCCGGTACCCTTAACATACATGAAGGCTACATCTACGGAGAGGCCCTTGATGGGGCGGAACGACAGACCTACCGACGGCTCCAACTTAGTCATGCCGGGAGTTTCGGGATTATAGTATTCGGTATTGCAGGGCGAGCAGTCAATCATCATACCGGCACGCACGTCCAAACGCTTGGTTACGGCATATTCCGCACCGATATGATAGGTCATTGCATTGCTGTAGTCCTTGGTAAGGTGCTGCTGATAAAGCTCAGGGAGGTCGGCAAATGCGATATCGAGTTGCTTGTAGGTGCCCCAGCCGTTGAGCTGTGCATCAAATGCAAGAGTAAGTTTCTTAATCGGCTTGTAAGCCACACCGAACGACAATACGTAGGGGCAAGGCATCGAAGCATCGAAATTAGCATAGTTGAGGTTGTCAAGCGTAGCGCCGAGGACCTGGCGTGCCTGCTCGTTGGCATACGTTACCTGAGCAACACCTGACGTTACGTGCATATTCTGCTTTGAGCGGAACGATGCACCCAACGACAGGTTGGGCAATACATCCCACAGTACACCAACATTGACGCCCAGCGCCAGCTCCGAATTGCCGGTTAAATTCACCGAGGCCGGAGAAACGTTGCCGTAGGTTTCATAGGGGGTGCCGAGGCCCTGCATCTGAGCCGACATATTCATCAAGCCAACCAGCTTATCCATCGAGGAAGCTGCCACCAATGCCTTATTGAGGTTAACGCTACCCCAGGAAATCATCAGGCCGGCACCAACCGACAGGTTCTTGGCAAGGCGCCAGGAAATAGTAGGCTGAACAGTGTAGACCTTCAGGTCGACCGACTGGTTCAGCACGGCTCCGGGCCAGTTGCCACCCCAGTTAATCGAAGAGCCATAGGGCGTATACATCGTAACGCCGGCATAGAGGTTGTCGTAGATTCGGAACGAAGCCGCAACGTTCAGAGGCGTTGACACTTTATTTGAAGTTGTATACTTCTGCCCATCGTAGGTTGCCGTAGCAGTTGCTTTGATCGCACTTACGCCGGCCGAAATCTGGAAGGTCTCGTGGGAGAAAGCCAGTGCGCCGGGGTTAAAGATTTGACTTTCGGAGCCAAGCTTTAATGCAACTCCAACGTGGCCCATACCTTCCTGGCGAGCGCTGAACGTGTTAACCTGATATCCCTCTGCCGATGCGGTCAGAGCGATAAGAGCCGCTGTTGCGGCAGCAAAAATTTTATGCATTCGTTGTAAAAATTTCGACAAAATTACCAAAAATATCCAATATAGCCAAACTTTTACCCAACTAAATATGTTTTACAACATAAATTGCATCGCCAACCGGATTTAATTATCCCCTCAGATAGCGCCAAACCAGCCGAAATCCCCCACCCGACACGATGCAGTTTTTCAGGTTATTTAACTCCTAATAGTTCTATATTGTATATATATAGTCCTAACTTTGTAGGTTAATTAATCTACGACTTACCTTTTAGGCAACTCATAACCAAATAGCAATCTTTAAGATAGCGCTTTCGCTACATGTCCTAACAACTAAACAGACAATCAAAAGATGTCGCTTTTTACACACATTTTAAAGCGCAACACAGCGATGCTGGTGTGCGCAACTATAGCTACGACCAATATTCAAGCTGACAACAGCGATGCTCTCTCCGAGCAATGGCTCCTCACACACAATTTCTATGTTGCAGCAGCTACCGGCCCATGGATTTCCAATCCTCATGTGCCTTACAACTACGACTACGACTATTCCTATGGGGGCGGTTACTTCGAGAAGGACAACGACCAACTAATGCTGCGCAACTTCTACATCTCCGGCCTCGACATCCCGGCCAGCCTCGACGTCGACAACAAGATTCTTACCCTCGACATTTCCGGCCCACTGAAGACCAGCGACCTAAGCATGGATTACCCTAACTGTACGGTGGAAATCTATACCTGCGACATGCCTACATCAACCCAAACCGACGATACACCGAGCTACTTGGCAGAATTTAAAGTGCGCGAGCAGCAGCCCGGCACGATTGAAATACCGCTTGACAAGGGCGACGACCATGGCACCTATTGGGGGCAATATTGGTCGGACCAAGCGTATAATAACCTCATACAGAACAACGCCTGGGTATTCGTAGTTAAAGACAGCGAGGGCAACGTGATGCGCTACATCCCGATGATGTATCCTCGCTTTGAGAGCGTGGTTGAGCACGATGCTACTGCCTACGATTACGTTGGCGATAAGATCGTGCGCAAATATAAGGTTGACGTTGTCTATAACCATACAGCCTTTGACCTGCTTAACTATAACGCCCTGGGGCTTAATAACAGCTACAGCTTCCAGTGTCATAACACACGCAGCGTGCAGATTGCTACAGGCCTTGCGTATCAAGACAACACGTTTACGTTTAAACCCAAAGATAATATGCAGCGTCGCGACTATCTCCAGCAATTCCAAGGAGAGACACTAACCGACGATTCGCAGCAACCTACCGCCTTCCAATTCGCCTACACCGGAGCAGCCGAGATGCGAACATATCGCGTATGTAGCTACGAAGGTGACGGCACCATCAACGGCGAAGTCATCAACGAGATGGACCAAGCCCAGCATAACACCGACGCAACTCAATGTCCGTGGGTTACCAACGGCGGTGGGCGTCAAACGCTAACAACCCTGCTCGTAGAATTTGGCAAAAACGGCCTACAAGATCAAACCACAGGCGAATTCGTCGAGAAGCTTGACCGTACAATTATCGAATGGGACAACTACGACTATACCCTCGACGTTTCGCTCAGTATCTATAATATGTATTACAGCAATGGCCGATACTGCATCAATGGTATGATTTCGCCCAACAGCAATACGCTTTTCGTTGACCATTACGAACTGTGCATGGTGCCGAAAGAACGCATTACGCTGACTACCGACGATTCTGAATCAAAGATTTCTACGCAGGAAACGCTTAACGCTAATAATGAGCCCTACGATAACGGCTTTGAAAATGCCACCAATATATCAATAGCCCTCTCGCAAGCGGCAAATCGATCGCCACGCCGCAGCTACTACGCCGAAGACATGACGAGCTACGACTTCCGCCCAACTGAATCAACATATTTCAACGTCGAAATCAGCCAAAACGATATTGATAAGCGTTCATCCAACGGCCAATATGCCGTATATATCAAAGCTATTTATAACAGCGAGAGCGGTTTAACACCGACATACCATTCTCTCCAGACTCCGATAACATCCGGCGTTGTTTCCGGCATCGATGACGTTTCCGCGGCTGTTGATGCAACGCCCATTGCAATCAGCACGACTAATGGTTCCCTGCAAATTCGGGGCACCTTCGGCAACGTAAAGGTGTATACCTCGATGGGCGAACTCATCTATAACGGCAGCGATGCAACTATTTCGCTGGCCCCCGGCCTCTATATCCTGGACATTGATGGCCACCCCTATAAAGCCTTGATTCGCTAATCCTCCTTCGCATCACAAGCCACCCCTTCCGAGAGGGGCTCACGGGCATTTACCAACGATATCAGCTGGAGCCGGACGGCAACCTCCCGTCCGGCTCCGCTGCTATTTGATCTGCTGATCGTCGAAGGGTCCGCTTAGAGTGCAGTCGGAATATTCGTTGATATCAAAGTTTTGATTGATACCACAGAATTGGCAGACATTATTGTAGAGCTTTACTTCATTGTAATTAATATCTTCGTCAACCACAATCATATTACCCATTAGGCGTGCAATCTGTCCTTTCTGATTGTTGGTCATCTCTTTGATTGTGACTAATGCGTCAAACGGCCGGATGCTACTCACCTGATCCAATACGCTGTCGGATAAACCTAGTGAGGTCTGAACGTGGTTGTAATAGGCAACTTCATTCTCATGAATGATGTTGTCGGCGTTCATAACTTCGTTTAGAAGCCAAAGAATAGCTATTTTTTGGAGTTCGTTAAATTCTTCCATGTTGTTTATTGCATAATGCGTAGACACTGCCAATTCCATAAATGATTTTTGATAAACCATGCAACTTTCATGACAACATTGTCAAAAATCAA
>CAZEST010000058.1:0-11411 GCA_964514745.1 uncultured Alistipes sp. | reverse complement strand
CAGGCGATGGCAATTGCTCGCTACGCAAAGGAGATCGGTGCTGACGCTATCGCCCACGGCTCAACAGGTGCCGGCAACGACCAGATTCGCTTTGACATGACATTCCTGGTGATGGCTCCCGGCGTGGAGATTATCACGCTAACTCGCGATATGGCTCTAACCCGTCAGTTTGAGGTTGACTATCTCAATCAGCACGGCTTTAAGGCTGATTTTGCAAAGCTGAAATACTCTTATAACGTTGGCATTTGGGGTACGAGCATCTGCGGTGGCGAAATTCTCGATTCAGCGCAAGGCTTGCCGGAATCTGCTTACCTAAAGCAGGTAACCAAGCAGGGTGAGGAGGAGATTCGCATTACCTTCAAGAACGGCGAGATTGAGGCTGTTAACGGCGAGCATTTCGACGACAAGATTGCTGCAATCCAAAAGATTGAATCAATTGCAGCGCCTTACGGCATTGGTCGCGATATGCACGTTGGCGATACCATCATTGGTATCAAGGGGCGTGTAGGCTTCGAAGCGGCTGCTCCGATGCTGATTATCGGTGCCCATAAGTTCTTGGAAAAGTATACTCTCTCGAAGTGGCAACAGTATTGGAAGGACCAAGTTGCTAACTGGTATGGTATGTTCCTCCATGAAAGCCAGTATCTCGAACCGGTAATGCGTGATATCGAGGCGATGCTGCTGGAGAGCCAGCGCAACGTCAACGGTACGGCTATCATGCAGCTACGCCCCTATGGTTTCATGCCCGTAGGCGTTGAGAGCGATTGCGATTTGGTAAAAACTAAGTTTGGCGAGTATGGCGAAATGCAGAAGGGCTGGACCAGCGACGATGCCAAGGGCTTCATCAAGGTGTTGTCAACACCTCTGCGTGTTTATTATGCCAACCATACCGAGGAGGGCAAAAAGCTTGAGGAGGAATTATGATTAAGGTAGGAATTATCGGGGCTGCCGGCTATACGGCGGGCGAACTGCTTCGCATCCTGAAGGGACATCCTTTTGTAGAGGTGAAGTATGCTCAGAGCGGTAGTCATGCCGGAGAGCCGCTCTGGAAGGCGCACGCCGATTTGATAGGAGAGACCGAACTATGTTTCTGCGATGAGGTAAAGGCAGATGACGTTGATTGCATCTTTATCTGTTCAGGCCACGGCAAGTCAAAGGCGGCTGTTCATGCGCTGCCCGAATCGTATAAGGGGAAGATTATCGACCTTTCCAACGATTTCCGTTTGGCGGCCGATGCCGAGGATTTTGTTTACGGTTTGCCGGAAGCCTTTCGTAGCGATATCGTAAAGAGTCAACATATTGCAAATCCCGGTTGCTTTGCAACCAGCATACAGCTGGCCCTGTTGCCGGCAGCCAAGGCGGGGCTGCTTACGGAAGTCCATGTAACCGGAGTAACCGGGTCGACCGGGGCCGGACAGAAGCCTTCGGAGACAACCCATTTTTCGTGGCGCGACAATAATATGTCGGTCTACAAAGCTTTTACCCATCAGCATCTCGGCGAGATTGGCGAAACGCTGAAAAAGCTCCAGCCGGATTTCGGCGGAGAGGTGAACTTCGTTCCGATGCGTGGCAATTTTGCTCGCGGAATTCTTTCCAGCATCTATTTCAACTGCGAAGTGAGCGAGGAAGAGGCCGTAAAACTCTATCAAGATTACTATGCCGATGAGAAATTTGTTTGCGTAGTTAATGAGAATCCTGATATGAAGATGGTTGTTAATACCAATAAGTGCGTACTCTTTGTAAAGAAGTACGGAAGCAAATTGCATGTCATCTCGGTAATTGATAACTTGGTAAAGGGCGCGTCGGGGCAAGCTGTTCAGAATATGAACCTCATGTTTAACCTTCCGGAGGATACCGGCCTATGGCTGAAGGCTTCTCGTTTCTAAAAAGAATTTGACTAATGAATCTATTTGATGTATATAGCCTGTTTGACGTTACTCCCATCAAGGCACTCGGGTGCCGGGTATGGGATAGTAACGGTCAACAGTATCTTGACCTTTATGGGGGCCATGCGGTAATCAGTGTAGGCCATTGCCATCCGCGCTATGTTGAGGCGGTTACCGAACAGTTGAACCGTATCGGCTTCTATTCCAATAGCGTGAAGAACCCCTTGCAGGTTGAGCTGGCCGAGAAAATCGGTGAACTCTCCGGCTTGACAGATTACTCGCTGTTCCTGGACAACTCCGGTGCTGAATCAAACGAGAATGCGCTGAAGTTAGCCTCTTTTGCTACCGGTCGTGACCGCGTTATCGCGTTCCATGGTAGCTTCCATGGCCGTACAAGTGGTGCGGTTGCCGTAACGGATAACCCTAATATTGTTGCGCCTTTCAATGCCAACCATAAGGTTACATTCTGTAAGCTTAACGACCTCGCCGGGGTTGAGGCAGAACTGATGAAGGGAGATGTTGCCGGCGTGATTATCGAAGGAATTCAGGGAGTAGGCGGCATAAATATGCCTACAGAGGAGTTCCTGCAAGTCCTATCGGCTTTAACCAAAAAGTATGGAGCAAAGTTGATTTTGGATGAGGTGCAGAGTGGCTATGGCCGTACGGGTAAGTTCTTTGCATATCAATGGTCGGGTATTAAGCCCGATATCGTAACGATGGCCAAGGGTATGGGCAACGGTTTCCCGGTAGGTGGCATCTTGATTTCTCCGGAGTTTGAGGCGAAAAAGGGGATGCTCGGCACTACCTTTGGAGGCAACTACCTGGCCATGGCTGCAGCGATAGCCGTTGCCGATATTATCAAGGATGAGAAGCTTGTGGAGAATGCCGGAAAGGTTGGCGAGTATCTCAAGCAGAACATCCCGTCATCGCCTCTGATTAAGGAGGTGCGCGGACGCGGCTTGATGCTTGGCATCGAGTTTAATGAACCTGTAGCCGAACTGCGTAAACAGCTGCTCTTTGAGAAGCATATCTTTACGGGTGTTGCCGGCAAGAATATGGTCAGACTGCTTGCACCTCTTGTATTGAGCCTTGATGAGGCTGCGGAATTTGTTGCTGCTCTAACTTCAATCATTAAGTAAGCTAATTTTAGACGAACATGAAATCTTTCTTCAACGTATCAGATATCGGCGACTTGAACGCCGCTCTCGCCGAAGCCAAGGCGGTTAAGCAGACTCCGTTTGCATGGCAGGAACTCGGCAAGAACAAGACGATCATGCTGATTTTCTTTAACTCCAGTTTGCGTACTCGTTTGTCTTCACAGAAGGCTGCCCTAAATCTCGGCATGAATCCTATCGTGTTGAATATCGGTAAGGATAGCTGGCAGCTGGAAACGGAGATGGGTGTAGTGATGGATGGCGATAAGTCGGAGCATCTTCGCGAGGCAATTCCGGTTATCGGTTCCTATTGCGACATAATCGGTGTGCGCTCGTTTGCCGGACTTACCGACCGCGAGTTTGATTATAATGAGACTATTCTGCAGCAGTTTATAGACTATTCAGGTCGTCCGGTGATTAGCTTGGAGAGTGCTACGGTGCACCCCTGCCAGGCGTTTGCTGACCTGATTACGATTGACGAATATAAGCAGAAGGCTCGTCCGAAGGTAGTGCTGACTTGGGCTCCGCATCCCCGCGCATTGCCGCAGGCTGTGCCTAACTCGTTTGCGCAGTGGATGAATGCTGCAGATGTGGATTTTGTTATTACAAATCCCGAGGGTTATGACTTAGATCCGCGTTTTGCCGGCAACGCACGCATTGAGCGCGATCAGATGAAGGCCCTGGAGGGCGCCGACTTCGTGTATGCCAAGAACTGGTCGAGCGTAGAGCAGTATGGCAAGATTCTGAGTAGGGATATGTCGTGGACGGTTGATGCCAAGCATATGGCTGTTACTAATAATGCATATTTCATGCACTGCCTTCCGGTGCGTCGCAATATGATTGTTACTGACGAAGTGATTGACTCTCCGCGTAGCTTGGTTATTCCGGAAGCGGCAAACCGAGTGGTTTCTGCTCAGGTAGTGATGAAACGTATGTTGGAATCTCTGTAATTGGGAAGATGAACAAGAAACTGACCATAATAAAGGTTGGCGGAGCGCTGGTAGAAAACTCCGACTCGCTTGCTCTCTTGCTCCGTAACTTTGCCGATGTTGATGGATATAAGATTTTAGTGCACGGCGGAGGCAGGTCGGCAACGGCGTTGGCTACTCAACTCGGTATTGAATCCAAGATGGTTGAAGGCCGACGGATTACGGATGCTGATATGCTACGAGTTGCTACGATGGTCTATGGTGGATTGGTCAACAAAACTATTGTTGCCAAGCTGCAGGGCCTCGGCGTAGATGCAATAGGCTTGACCGGTGCGGACTTGAATATTATCCGTAGCGATAAGCGCCCGGTTGGGGTGGTAGATTATGGGTTTGTCGGAGATGTTAAGAAGGCGAATGGTGGCAAGCTTGCTTCGCTGTTGGAGATGCAAGCCGTGCCGGTAATTGCTCCGTTGACCCACGACGGCAACGGACAGTTGCTGAACACGAATGCCGACACTATTGCATCAACTGTAGCTGTCGCCCTCTCAACATATTTCGACGTTACGCTGACCTACTGTTTTGAGAAGCCCGGCGTGCTGGGCAATCCGGATGATGAAAGGTCGCTTATTTCGGAGATTACGGCGGATGCTTTTCAGCAATATGTTGCTGATGGTACGGTTTCCGGCGGTATGATTCCGAAGATTGAGAATGCATTGGCTGCCGTAAAGCAAGGTGTAAAGCGTGTGGTAATTACTTCGGCAAACAACCTTAATGGTGGTGGTACGGTAATCAGATAGTCTGCGTTTACAAATCTAAGTTCTCTGAGATGCAAAAATATGTAGATCTGCTGGCTTCGATGATTGCTATCCCTTCAATTAGTAGGGATGAAGCGGCTGTTGCCGATTTCTTGGAGGAATGGCTTCGCCGCGAGAATCTCCCCGTAAAGCGCAAGGGAAATAATCTATGGTGTAAAGATGAATGGGCTGAAGCGGATAATCGCCCGGTATTGATGCTCAATGCGCATATCGATACGGTTAAGCCCGCAGCAGGTTATACCCGCGATCCGTTTACGCCTTGTATCGAAAATGGCCGTCTATATGGCCTCGGCTCGAATGACGACGGCGGATCATTGGTGGCCCTGCTCGCAGCTTATCAGCATTTGCGCCTTACGGAGCAACCTTATCGACTGATTTTCTCGGCAACGGCTGAGGAGGAGGTAAGTGGAGTAGGGGGCTTGGACCTTTTGCTTCCTGAATTGGGCAAGATTGATTTTGCTATCATAGGAGAACCAACCGGTATGCAGATGGCGGTAGCTGAAAAGGGCTTGATGGTGCTGGATTGCACTGCCCACGGGCGTAGTGGCCACGCTGCACGCAACGAAGGCGACAATGCTTTGTATCATGCGTTGGATGATATTTCATGGTTTCGCACTCACAGATTTGACCGTATATCTCCTTACTTGGGCGAGGTAAAGATGACCGTAACGCAGATTCAGGCCGGTACGCAGCATAATGTAATTCCTGACCATTGCGATTTCGTTGTAGATGTTCGCCCGAACGGGATGTATACCAATTTGGAACTATTGGAACTTATCAGGCAGTCGGTACAGTGCAGTGTAAAACCTCGCAGTACTCGACTGAATAGCTCTCATCTTGATGAAAATCATCCGGTGGTCAGGCGTGGAGTGCAGTTAGGACTGGCTTGCTTTGGCTCTCCAACAACATCCAATCAGACCATTTCGCCGTTCCCAACCTTGAAAATAGGCCCGGGCGATTCGGCGCGCTCTCATACGGCCGATGAATATATCGCTATAAGCGAGATTGAACAGGGCGCTGCGCTGTTTATTAAATTATTAGATAATCTTCAGCTTTAGTATTAATCAGAAATATATAATTATGAAACTCTGGGATAAAGGTTTTAAGGAAGACGAACGTATCGACCGCTTTACCGTTGGTCGTGACCGCGAAATGGACCTCTATTTGGCGCAATATGACATTATGGGCACTATGGCTCACATTACGATGTTGGAGAGCGTAGGGCTGTTGGAAAAGTCGGAGTTAGATCTGTTGTTGCCCGAACTGAAACGCCTCTATAAGGAGGCCGAGAACGGAGATTTCGTAATTGAAGATAACATAGAGGATGTACATTCTCAGGTTGAACTGATGCTGACGCGCAAGTTGGGTGATATTGGGAAAAAGGTACATACGGGCCGCTCGCGTAATGACCAGGTTATGGTTGACGTAAAGTTGTTTGCTCGTGCGGAAATCGAAAAAACTGTAGGGAAGATTGAGCGCCTGTTTGATCTGCTGCAGGCTAAGAGTGAGCAGTATAAGGATGTATTGATTCCGGGCTATACCCACCTGCAGGTTGCTATGCCATCGTCGTTTGGCCTCTGGTTTGGAGCTTATGCCGAGAGCTTGGCCGATGACTTGCTGATGATGAAGGCTGCCTGGGACACTACTAATCAGAACCCCTTGGGCGCTGCTGCCGGCTATGGTTCGTCAGCTCCGTTGAATCGCCGACTGACAACCGAATTGCTCGGCTTTGACAACCTCGACTATAATGTAGTTTACGCTCAGATGGGGCGTGGAAAGACGGAGCGTATTATTGCTTTTGCGTATGCCGCAGTAGCTGAAACCGTTGGCCGTTTGGCCGTTGACGGATGTCTTTATACGAGCCAGAACTTTGGTTTCTTGCATCTGCCGGATGCTTTGACAACCGGTTCGAGCATTATGCCGCATAAGAAGAATCCGGATGTGTTTGAGTTGGTTCGTGCGCATTGCAATAAGATTCAGGGTGTGCAAAACACGATTCGCCTGATTACCACCAACCTGCCGTCGGGCTATTTCCGCGATATGCAGCTGATTAAGGAGGTATTTATTCCCCTGTTTGAGGAGATGAACGATTGCCTCGACATCGTTGCTTATGCCGTTGAAAATATGGAGGTGACGGAAAACGTTATGGATAATCCGCTCTATAAGTTGGCCTTCACCGTGGAGGAAGTTAATCATCTGGTTGGTGAGGGAGTGCCGTTCCGCGATGCTTACCGACAGGTTGGTATGGCTGTTCAGCGTGGTGAATTTGAATATCATGGTCGGCTCAACCATACCCATGAAGGTTCAATCGGCAATCTCTGTACGGCCGAAATACGCCGTAAGTTTACCGACGTCCTCTCCTCCTTCACCTTCTCTCGCGTCCATGCTGCCGTTGCCGCTCTCACGGCCAACTAAGAAGAAATATTAGTCGATAGATATAAAATTACCCGGCATTGGATGGGCCTGTATGGGCTGTCCGGATGCCGGGGAATTTGTTATGTCAGGTTAGATGTTAGACAACGGGGAGGTGGGGGAAGATGAGGGATTCCAGCCAGATGCAGGCGATACCGGCAACGTAGCCGATGAAGGCCATCCAGGTGATGCGCTTTACGTACCAGAGGAATTCAATTTTCTCGATGCCCATAGCAACTACGCCGGCTGCAGAACCGATAATCAGCAGCGAACCACCAACACCGGCGCAGAACGTCAGCAGATGCCAGAACAGACCGTCTTCAACGAAGAGCTGCATATATGATGGATCGGCAGCAACTGCAATCATATCGGGAGTAGCAACGGGATACATATTCATGCAGGCGGCAACCAGCGGAACGTTGTCGATAATTGACGAAAGTACGCCGATAATGCCGTTGATAGCGTATGCTTGATGAACTTGCGTATCGAGCCAATTAGCCAAATGCGTAAGGATTCCGGCCTGGCTGAGCGCTGATACTGATAGTAGAATGCCGAGGAAGAACAGGATGGTTGACATATCGATGTTCTTTACGGCTTGCGAAATACGGCCTTCCATCTTGCCATCCAGACGATAATGGTAAACAATCAGTTCGGTTACAAGCCAGAGTACGCCCAGCGAGAGCAGGATGCCCATGTAGGGCGGCAGGTGGGTAATAGCCTTGAATACCGGAACGAACAGCAGGCAAGCTACGCCGAGGATGAGAATCGTGAGTGATAGCTTACGATGGTGGTGCGACATAACGTAGCCAACGCGTTGGTCTGACTCGTTGAGTTCTTCAACCGGTTCTGCCTTGATAAAGCGAGTAGCGATGAACGTTGGAATGATAACCGAAACCAGTGATGGGAGCAGCAGGTTCATGATTAGGTCGAGCGAGGAAACGTAGTTCTTCATCCAGAGCATAATCGTAGTAATATCACCGATAGGCGACCATGCACCGCCGGCGTTAGCGGCCAATACGATAACGCAGGCAAACATCCAGCGTTCCTTCTGATCGGAGAACATACGGCGCAACATCATAACCATGATGATGGTGGTTGTCATGTTGTCGAGGATACTGGAAAGGAAGAATGCAACGAAGGCGAATATCCACATTAATCCGCGCTTGTTCTTGGCGTGGATTTTGTGGACGATGATGTTGAATCCGCCGTAGCGGTCGATCAACTCAACTATTGTCATTGCACCGATGAGGAAGACGATGATTTCGCACGTGTCGCCGAGCGCCATTACCAGGTGCTCCGATAGGCCAGCATCGTGAGCAAACAGCGCGTAACCGCCCCACAGTAGCCCGGCCATCATTAGCGCGAATGTGGCCTTGTTAATGTGAAAAACATGTTCGAGGGCTATGCCGAGGTAGCCAACTACGAACAAGAGAATCATAAAGGTTATCATTTTTCTGTTTTATATTGATTTAAAGTATTTCGTTTTTCAAGGGTGTAAAGAGGGGGGGAGAGAGTGAAGAGTGAAGAGGGAAGAGGGGAGAGAGGAGAGAGGAGGGGGAACGGAGCGGCGGTTAATCAATGCGAGTGATTGAGGCTCCGAGTAGGTTCAAGCGTTGGTCGATATCTTCGTAGCCTCGGTCGATTTGCTCGATGTTGCCAATAATGCTTGTGCCCTTGGCCGACATCGCTGCCAGCAACATTGCAATTCCGGCTCGGATGTCGGGGGAGCTCATCTTGTTGGCGCGGAGGGTAAACTTGTGGTCGTGGCCGATAACTACGGCGCGGTGGGGGTCGCAGAGGATTATCTGTGCGCCCATATCTATCAGCCCGTCAACGAAGAATAGTCGGCTCTCAAACATTTTCTGGTGGATCAGTACGCTACCGCGACATTGCGTAGCAACTACGAGCATAACGCTCAGCAGGTCGGGCGTGAGCCCCGGCCAGGGAGCATCGGCGATGTTCATGATAGAGCCGTCGAGGGCCGTATCGATAACGTAGCTTTCCTGAGCCGGCACGAATATATCGTCGCCGCGTTGCTCAAGCTTGATACCAAGGCGGCGGAAGCTTTCCGGAATAATGCCTAAATTTTCGTAGCTAACATCTTTGATTGTAATGGAGCTACGGGTAATTGCCGCCATGCCAATAAAGCTGCCAACTTCAATCATATCTGGCAGTATGCGATGTTTAGCGCCGTTGGGCTCGGCTGTAAAGCCTTGAATGGTCAGCAGGTTGGAGCCGATGCCGTAAACTTTACATCCCATTTGCTCAATAAGATGGCAGAGCTGCTGAACGTAGGGCTCGCATGCGGCATTGTAGATGGTGGTTTTCCCTTCGGCGCAGGTTGCAGCCATGAGGATATTTGCCGTCCCGGTTACGGAGGCTTCATCCAGCAACATATAGCAGCCTTGGAGCTTCTTGCCTTCAGGCACGCTCAGCAGGTAGGCGCGTTTGCTGTGGTCATAGGTATACTCCGCACCGAGGTTAATGAAGCCTTGGATATGCGTGTCAACCTTGCGACGTCCGATTTTGTCGCCGCCCGGTTTTGGAAAATATGCTTTGCCGAAGCGAGCCAATAGGGGGCCAACCAGCAGGACTGAGCCTCGCAACGCTGCCGAGCGCTTAATAAAGTCGTCGCTCAGAACGTATTCGCGGTCGATTTCGTCGGCAATAAACGTATAGCAGCCTTTGTCGTGGCGCGTAACTTTAACCCCCATTAGCTGCAGCATGGCAATAAGGTTCTTAACATCCCTGATTTCGGGGATGTTGGATATTACTACCGGCTTTGATGTTAAAAGCACGGCACTAATCACTTGCAGAGCCTCATTCTTGGCTCCCTGAGGAGTAATTTCACCTTGGAGGGTATTGCCTCCTTCTATTACGAACGACGACATGACTGATATCTATCTCTCTGTGCTGTGTTATACATGAATGACTTCAGGCGTAAGGGTAATACCGAATACGTCCTGAACCTGGTTGATTACCATCTTTTCCAACCCTACTACGTCGGCACCGGTGGCCCGGCCTGTCTGGTTGACTATTACTAGGGGCTGTTGTTGCCAGAGGGCTGCTCCGCCGTTGGTCAGCGGTTTGCATCCGGCTTTGTCGATTAGCCAGGCTGCCGATAGCTTGGCTTTACCGTCGGCTTGCAGATGATAGGGTAGGGGGGAGAGGTTATCTTTGTTTGCCGGATTGTTGCTCCAGCGCGTTTCTAGTCGGCTGAGTTCCTCCCGACAAATTACAGGGTTCTTAAAAAAACTGCCTGCGCTTCCGACCGAGCTCGGACTTGGCAACTTAGAGTTGCGCAGGTCGATTACCGTTTGGCGAATCAGCATGGTTGACAGCTCGTTATTGCTGTTGTTATTGCCTTGGATGGTCTCCAACGCTGTTTTCAGACCTTTGTAGGTAAGGTTAGGCGATGCTTTAATGGATAATTGGAGAATTACGGAGCATACTATCAGCAACTCGTCGGCCGGTTGGTGCTTAAAGATTGAATCGCGATAGCCATAGCTACATTCTTCGTTGCTAAGCGTTATAAACTTGTGCTGCGAGCGGCTATAGCAAGTAACGCTTTTAACAACGTCTTTGAATTCCGTACCATACGCTCCGACGTTCTGTACCGCTGCGCCACCGATGTGGCCCGGTATGCCGGATAGATTCTCCGTGCCCCATAGCCCTTGTTGGGCCATCATCAAGCAAAGTTCATCCAGCACTACTCCGGCATCAACTTTTACCAGTACGCTCTGATCGTCGTGGCTAAATATATCGATAGTTTGGGCGGTTGGATGGATTATGGTTAGCTTATCTGCATTGCTTGTAAACAGCAGGTTGCTACCGCCACCAATAATCAACGCATTGTCTAGGACAGACTGGCGGTTGAGCATTGGCAGGTCGGCCTGAGGGTCGGAAAATTCAACAAGACGGCCACATTCGGCTTTAATGCCGAATGTGGTCATCTCGCGTAGGTCTATATTTTTACGTATTGTAATCATTTTGACCGGTAAGTTTAGCCTTCATGGGAGAAGGCCTCAATTATCCACCGAAGTTATCGTAGTGGATGTTTTCGGGGTCAACACCGAGCGAGTCGAGCATCTTGTTGACAGCAGCGCTCATCGGGCCGGGACCGCACATATAGTATTCGATATCTTCGGGAGATTCGTGGTTCTTGAGGTAAGTGTCGAAAATTACCTGGTGGACAAAACCGGGGGTGTATTTTAC
>CAZEST010000057.1:0-11424 GCA_964514745.1 uncultured Alistipes sp. | reverse complement strand
AAGATGTTTAATTTTTGAATTTTCAGTTTTGCGGTGCAAAGTTAGGCATAAATCTGATAAGTGCCTTACTTTTCGTGTGCAAAATTACAAAAAGTCGGCAAAACTACCATATAATATATTGAAAAAATTCCTTAATTGGGCATATTAGCCATCAAAATAGGGAAAAATGTTACATTGGAGTTACATATAATTTCAATTATGTTAGCTTAGTAGCTAAAAAAGAGAGCAAAAAAAGATTAAATATATGTAAATCGGAGAATATCATGAATTTTATTAGAGGGGATTTTGGTAAATTTGTTGTCGTAATAGTTAGCGATTACATAATTCGCTTTTTTCAAGGAGAGATGACCGAAGTTTATCTAATTGCTGGAGCATTGCTAATGAGCGGAGCCATCGTGATGGCTTTTAGGACGGCGGCAGCCTCGTCGGTAGCCGCCTATGCCGGCATCTGGGCGCTGCGCGCTTCAGGCTATGCGTCGGTCAATCCCCGAATATTACTCTTTTGGGCCGTAGCCGTAATGTTGGTAATCAGCATCAATATGGCCGGAGGCTCGCGCATCCCGGCTCCGCGCCGTGCTCGCTACTTCATTGTTGGCGGAGCCTTCGTTGGCATGGCCGCCGGGCTTACGCTCCATCAAGCCGGAGCCATCATCGGCGCAGCCGCCGGAGCCGTTATAGGCGCAATCGCATATATGCGTATGGCTCCCCACGTCAGCAAGCAAACCATAAGGCAATGGACAATAGCCATAGGCTTGCCGACCGTGGTCACTACCTCCTTAATCTCGCTTGGGATTCAAGGAATCCTCAATCTTAACCAATAAAGCAGAAACATTCATGAGAAAACTCATCCTTATAGTATCCTCACTGCTTATAATGGTTGGTGCATTCGCAAAAACAACCGAGCAGAAGAAAGGCACCACGGTTGTAGTGCCCGATATGGAACAAATTCGACAAGCCGTCAACGACCCCTCCTCGAAATATTACTACCCCAAACTCATGGGGCGTTACCAGCAGAACGAAACCATCATGAACCTCGAAGACTACCGTTACCTCTACTACGGCTACCTCTTCCAGGAAGATTTCAACCCCTATCGCCACAACGAGGCCACAACCAAAAACGAAAGCCTCTACTATAAAAGCTCCCACACCCGCGCCGAACTCGACTCCATCATCGCCTACGCCGAAACAGCCCTCGATGATAACCCGTTCGACCTCACCCAGATGAACTTCCTGATCTACGCCCTGCGTTCACGCGGCAAAGTGAACCGCGCCAGCATCTGGCAGTTCCGCCTCAACCACCTCATCCAGGCCATCATCTCCTCCGGCACCGGCGACGACCCCGAGCACGCCTGGTACGTCATCAACCCGCGCCACGAGTATGACATCGCCAACTTCCAGGACGCCATCGTCAAGGAATCCAGCTACCAAGAGCCCTACTACGACCTGATCGAAGTAGAGAAAAAAGGCGCCAAAGGCAAAGTCACCACCGACACCTACTACTTCAACATCAAGAACCTCCTCGAGGAATACTACCGCAAATTCCCCGACGAAGAATAACGCCTCCGGTGCTTCCCTGCAGAATATGTTTTTAAACATAAGGAGTTTTTAAAAAAGTTCTTAAAAAATTGGTAAATTTGTAGCGTTGAGAATTTTAAATTCTTTGCACCACAAATTTTACTACCATGAATAGCCACAAGCCGACCGACAGCAACGCTGTCAAAGTAAAAAAACTCCTTCTTGGCGACGAAGCACTCGCGTTAGGAGCTATCAACGCCGGACTGTCAGGCGCCTACGCCTATCCCGGCACTCCGTCAACTGAAATTCTTGAATTCGTACAGGCCAATCCTATCGCGAAGCAACGCGGCATCCACTCCCATTGGTCTACCAACGAAAAAACAGCCGTTGAAGAAGCCCTCGGCATGAGTTTCTGCGGCAAACGCTCTATGGTATCCATGAAACACGTAGGGCTCAACGTTGCCGCCGATGCTTTCGTCAACTCGGCCATGACCGGCGCTAACGGCGGTATGATGGTCATTGCCGCCGATGACCCCTCGATGCACTCCTCCCAAAACGAACAAGACTCACGCTTCTACGCTAAGTTCGCAATGACGCCTTGCCTGGAGCCCTCCAGCCAGCAAGAAGCTTACGATATGGCAAGCTACGGATTGCAGCTTTCCGAAAAGATCCGCATCCCGGTAATGGTGCGCCTGGTTACCCGTTTGAGCCACTCTCGCGCCGAAGTCCTTACCGACAGTGAACCCGCAAAAGAGAACCCCATCAGCTATCCCCAGAATCCCCGTCAATGGGTACTGATGCCGGTAAATGCGCGCCGACGCAATGCGCGCCTGATTGAAGACCTCAAACTTATGGAGGAAGAATCAGCCAACTCCCCCTTCAATAAGTTACTGCCCGGTTCAGACCATACGCTGGGAATCGTAGCCTCCGGCATCGCCTACAACTACGTCAAGGAAAACTTCCCCGGCGGATGCCCCTTCCCGATTCTGAAAATATCACAATACCCCCTGCCCTCAACGATGCTCCGAGAACTCTTCGGCATCGTTGACCGCGTAATGGTTGTAGAAGAAGGTCAGCCGATCATCGAGGAGCAACTACGCGGCCTGCTCAATACCCCCTCTCGCCCCATCCTCGGCAAATTCGACGGCTACCTGCCGCGCACCGGCGAACTTACGCCCGACTCCGTCAGGGCAGCCCTGCTGAAAGCCGTGCCCTCGTTGCGCACTGCCGACGACGACCGTCAGCCGGCAACCGTCAACCATCCCGAGCTAAAGGATCTAATCGTAGCCCGTCCGCCGGCTCTCTGCCAAGGTTGCGGCCACCGCGATGTCTACGCTGCCCTCAACGCCGCCCTGGAAAGCTATCCCAATCCGAAGGTATTCGGCGACATCGGTTGCTATACGCTCGGCTGGCTCTCCCCCTTCAACGCTATCGACACCTGCCTCGACATGGGAGCCTCAATCACTATGGCCAAGGGCGCTGCCGATGCCGGCCAGCATCCGGCCGTTGCTATCATCGGCGACTCAACCTTTACCCACTCCGGCATGACCGGCCTACTGGATGCCATCAACGAAAACACCCGAATGACCGTAATCATCTCCGACAACCTTACGACAGGCATGACCGGAGGCCAGGATTCGCAAGGCACCGGCAAACTGGAGGAAATCTGCAAAGGACTCGGCGCATACAACATCCACACCATCGACTCGCTGCCTCGCACCTTCGACGATATGAAACTTCTATTCATGTCTGAATTCGAGCGAAAAGGGTTGTCGGTAATTATTGCTCGCAGAGAATGCATCCAGACCGCTCGCCGTCATGCTAAGCAAAAGAAAGCCTAAGCCGACCGGCGCGCACCACCTCACCATTCGTTACTATTTCTAATTAATAAACACTGAAAGATCATGAAATGCGATATAATCCTGGCAGGGGTTGGCGGTCAGGGAATCCTCTCAATAGCCACTATTCTCGGCGCCGCAGCGCTACGCGAGAATCTCCACCTCAAACAAGCCGAAGTCCACGGAATGAGCCAACGCGGAGGCGACGTAATGTCGTGCCTGCGCCTTAGTTCCGAGCCGATTGCGTCAGACCTAATCCCGATGGGCAAGGCCGACCTGATTGTAGCCCTCGAGCCGATGGAAGCCCTGCGCCATATCGACTGGCTCGCGCCCAACGGCCGAATCGTAACCTCAACCGTAGCATTCGTCAACATACCGAACTACCCCGACAGCGAAGACCTGGTGCAGACCCTCAAAAAGCTGCCCGGCACCGTTGCCTTCGACATGGAAGCCGTAGCTAAAGAGAAAGCAACCCTCAGAGCATCCAACATGGTGCTGCTGGGAGCTGCCTCACCCTACATCGACCTCTCACCGGAGAAAATCTGCGGAGGTATCGAAGCCGTATTTGCGCCCAAAGGCCAACAGATGGTAGAAACTAACATCGCCGCCTTCCATGCCGGTCGCGAAGCAGCTCTCGCAAAATAGTAGCGACTAATCGCCCCCCCGCGCGCTTACCTTATTGTAAATCTATTCCAAAACAACTGTATCTTTTATGACTCCCGTTTCATCCGACACCTTCAAACGCACATTGGAGGCCATGGATATTCCGAATATCGCCTCTGCTACAATCCGCCAGATTGCAGCCCTCGCTACCAATCTGCAAAAATATCTCGGCGCGGATTTCGTTCACCTGGAGATGGGCAATCCCGGCTTGCCTGCCTCCGAAGTTGGCATAGAGGCTGAATGTAACGCGTTGCGCAGCGGTTGCGCCAACCAGTACCCCAATATCGCCGGTATCAAGCCCCTGAAAGAAGCCGGCAGCGAATTTCTGAAAGCCTTCTTCAATATTGACGTGCCGGCGCGCTGCATAGTGCCTACCGTAGGCTCCATGCAAGGCACCTTCACGCTCTTCCTGCTGATGGGCCAACGACTTCCCGGCAAAAATGCAATCCTCTTCCTCGACCCCGGTTTCCCGGCCCAGCACAACCAGGTAAAGCTGCTCGGCTTGGAATCGCGCTCGGTTGACATCTACGACTGCCGCGGCCAACTGCTGGAAGCACGCCTTGAAGAAGCCCTTGCCGACGGCAAAGTTTCAGCCATAATCTACAGCAACCCCAACAATCCGGCATGGACCAATCTGACCGATGAAGAGTTCAAGATTCTCGCTAAGATGGCCGAGAAATATGACCTTATCATCCTGGAGGACAACGCCTACCTCGGCATGGACTTCCGCAAACGCTACGGCATCCCCTATCAGCCACCATATATCCCCTCGATTGCCAACTATACCGACCGCTACATCCTGCTGGTTTCCGCCTCGAAAATCTTCTCCTATGCCGGCCAGCGCATCTCAATGATTTGCATGAGTCCGGCCGTTGGCGACAGGCGCTACGAATTCTGCGAGAAATTCTACGAGATGCCTACGCTGCTCGACTCCTATATCTACGGCGTACTCTACTGCGCATCCTCCGGGACAGCCCACTCCGCCCAATTTGCCTACGCCGCCATGCTGCGCAAGGCTATCGCCGGAGAACTCGATTTCGTAGCCGACACTCGCGAATATGGTCGCCGTGCAGGTATCGCCAAGAGAATGTTCACCGACAACGGCTTCCATCTGGTTTACGCCCTCGACGGTAAAGAGCCTATCTCCGACGGATTCTTCTTCACGGTTGGCTACCGAGGCATGACCGGTGCCGAACTGCAGAGCACTCTGCTTCGCTACGGCATCTCAACCATCTCGTTGCCCTCAACCGGCAGCCGCCAAGAGGGGGTGCGCGTCTGCGTCTCCATGCTGAATTCCCCCGAAATATTTAATCAGCTTCAAAGCCGATTAGAACTTTTCGCGGCCCAGAATCCCAAATAACAACATCTCAGCAAGGTCTATGAATAACGAACTCAAACTGACAACCGCGGATGAGGCCGTAAAGCTAATCAAAAGCGGCGATCACGTCTATATCCAAGGCTCCACATCCATCCCCGAAACCCTTGTAGCAGCAATGACGCGCCGCGGCCATGAGTTGCGCAACGTAATGCTCTACTCCGGTTTTTCGGTTGCCGAGCACGAAGCGCCTTATTGCAAACCGGAGTATAAAGACTCCTTCCTCGTCAATACCTGCTTCATCTCCAACAACGTACGCCGATGGATAAACGAAGGCTACGGCACTACTACTCCCCGCTTTCTGGGAGAAGTGCCGGGGTTGTTCCGCGATGGCACCTGGCCCGTTGATGTAGTGCTGCTCAACTGTTCGTTGCCCAACGAAGAAGGATTTGTAAGCTACGGAGTCTCGGCCGACTTAGCAACATCCGCAACGGAATGTGCGCGCATCGTTCTGGCCCAGATTAATCCCCACATGCCCTTCTCCTATGGCGACCCGATAATCCACGTATCGCGCATCGACGCTGCTGTTGAAGTTGACGACCCATTGGTTGAAGTCCCTACAGCTACCCCCAGCGAGAAAGATATTGCCATCGGCAACGCCATTGCCGAGATAATCCCCGACGGAGCAACCCTGCAAATCGGCGTTGGCGGCATACCTAATGCCGTAATCCGTGCGCTGAGCAACCACAAGCATCTCGGCTTGCATACCGAAGCCATGACCGACGGCGTATTGCCCCTAATCGAGAAAGGCATAATCGATAATTCTCAGAAGAAGATATATCCCGGCAAGTCGGTAGCCTGCCTTGCTCTAGGCTCAAAACGCCTTTACGAGCTGATGGACTACAATAAAGACATGATATTCAAAGATGTTGCCTGGACCAACGACCCATTTATCATTGCCCAAAACCCGAAGGTTATGGCTATCAACTCCTGCCTGGAAATAGACCTTACGGGCCAAATTTGCGCCGACTCTATCGGCGAAAGAATGTTCTCGGGCGTAGGAGGGCAACACGATTTTGTCTACGGAGCATCGCGCAGCCAGGGCGGATTGTCGTTCCTTGCCATGACCGCCTCAACCAACAAGGGCATATCGAAAATCAAGCCGGTATTGACGCCCGGAGCCGGCGTAGTAACTACGCGATTCCAGAGCAACTATATAGTAACGGAATATGGAGCCGTTGACCTCCGCGGAAAGTCGCTGCCGGAGCGAGCCAAGCTGCTTATTTCCATCGCCGACCCGTCAGTTCGCGAAGAGCTCGACCGCGCCGCAGCTCAACGCTTCGGCCACACCTATCTCCGCCTCCGCTAATCCATGCGGATTAGCGCATGCCGTCCTTATTTTGGAAAGCGGTTGGCGACATTCCGGTCAGATTCTTGAAGTATTTGCCGAAAGATGACTGATTGGAGAAGTTAAGTTCGTAGGCAATCTGCTGAACGTTCTTGCCGGAAAAGCGCAACTGATTCTTGGCTTCCTGAATAACATACTGATCAATCCAGTCACCGGCAGATTTGCCGGTGGCTTCTTTTATGACCAACGACAAGTATTTGGGCGAAATAAACATCTTCTCAGCATAGAAGCTGATTGAACGCTGAGCGCGATGATAATCGCGCACTAAGCGCAGGAACTTCTGGGCATATGCAAACTTACGAGATTGCTTCGACAAAACTTCGTCGTTTTCCGAGGCTTCCTCAGCGAAGGCCATAATCTGATAGCCGGCTGCCGACACTAGTGCACGGGCAATATAGCGGTTATAGTTGTTCTGTTGCGAAGCATTCATATGGAGCATCTCAAAATAGCGCAGCAAATGAATAATCTTCTCCTGATTCAACGGGATAACGTAGCGCCCCGACGTAAACAGATTGGTATTGATTGCGTTAAGGTCGATGTTAATATCATGGATAAATCGGTTCGAGAGGAACAGCAAATAAGCCTCCAATTCGTCGCCCTTCCAATCTATTGAGTTAAACACCGTATCGGGATGAATAAACAACAACGAGTTGGGTTGCACCGTAACCTCCGTATCATTAATCATCATTCGCAACACGCCCTTCACACAGGCACAAATCGTCATACCATCGAAGCGGCGCGCTACGGGCTCCTCAAATTTAGCATTTGAGCTGGTCATCTTGGTTAGGATATAGTCTTCACCGAGATGAATATAGTTATCAACGAGCGATTCCAGACGAGTCAGCTCTGAAAATTTAATAGGTGTCTCCTGAAATTTAGGTGTATGCTTCATGACTCCTTAATTTGCTCTGCCTGTCCGCGACGTCGGTCGGCAGCAATTAGTAAAAAGACGATGATACCTCCAACGATGAAGGTTAGGGTTTGGGCGGCAATCACAGTGTTGCCGAAGGCTAAACCTGCGGTATAGAAGGCCTGATGAGCAGATGGGTCGGCAATAGATGCTGCCGGCTCAAACATTGTAAGACCAAACAATACGGCGGCTTGATACGGCCCGATACCCCCCTGAGAGGGGATGGCCATTGAGATTGTTGAAAGCATATAGCAAATGAATGCTACGATTATGCCGTGGCTCTCCAGCAGTTCGCGAGTCATCGGGAATGCATAGAAAGCGATATACATTTGCAAGAAATAGCACGACCAAAGGATGGCGGTCAGCAGCAACCAACGTCCCTTTTTGTCCATTCGAGTCAGGGCAGCAAAGCCTTCCCAAATGCCCCGGATAAATCGGCGCAAGCCTTCGAAAAGTTTTCCTTTGGCATAACGCAGCGTTATCCAGCCGGCAACCAGCACGGCAACAACGCAGACCCATACCAGCGGCGAGGAAGCTAACTCACTGATTTTGTTGTAAAAATCAGGATTCTCCTCTATCAACCTTATGAAAGGTTCGGAAGCAAAAAAGCAGGTTACCAACGTCAGCAAGGCAACTACGGCCGTATCCGCTAATCGGTCGGCAATCATGGAGCCGAAGATGCTGGCAAACGGGGCCTTCTGACGATATGCAATATAGCCCGTACGCCATACCTCGCCCAACCGCGGAAACAGTACATTAAACGAGTAGGTACCGAATATTGAGTAGCAGAGAATATGCAACGGTGGGCGTACGTTGATAGCCTTCAACTGAATTCCCCAGCGCATTGACCTTACCAGGATCGGCACCATGCTTAAAACTATGGTTGCACCGATTATCCAGAAATTGCAATCTTCGCGGATAATTCTCATCATCTCGTTAAAATCAATATCGCGAAACAATGCAAAGCAAAGGCCTACGCTAACAGCCAACGGCAGGATTACTTTCAGCACCTTGCCTATCAAGCTTCCCTTCTTTAGCTCTCCGGTTGCAGAATTGGTTTCTTTCATTGCTGTAATTTCTAAGACTTTAGGTTAACGACGGCCGGCAAAAAAACTTTTCATTAAGGCTCCACACTCCTCGGCAAGCACTCCGCCGGTAACGGTGGCCTTCGGATGGAACGGGCTCTTGGGCGCTCCGGCTGTCATAACGGCATAGCCGCGCTTAGGATCGGCCGCCCCGTAAACGATTCGCCCTACCTGCGCCCAGCCTATTGCCCCGGCACACATCAGACACGGCTCAACGGTAACATAGAGCGTAGCTTCCGGCAAATATTTACCGCCAAGCGTCTGGGCAGCTGCTGTCAGGGCCAACATCTCGGCATGGGCCGTTACGTCGGTCAGCTGCTCCGTTAGGTTATGGCCGCGACCGATAATCTGCCCTTGACACACAACGACGGCCCCTACAGGGATTTCCCCTGCATTGAACGCCTCGCGAGCCTCAGCCAACGCCGCAAACATATATCTTTCGTCGTCCGTCATCCCTATAATTTGGTAAACATTTCGTTTTATGGGGCAAAGTTACGAAATTTGTTGGGATGAGGACGAAGTTTTCCGAGCAGATACTTGGCGGAATTGTAGAATTTAAGTAATTTTGGCTCTGAAATGCCTTACACTGATAAACCAATACAATGAAAAAGAAATTAGCAATCTACAAGAATGACCCTTGGCTTGAACCTTTTGCACCCGCTATTGAAGGGCGTCATCAGGACGTTATTAACAAGCAAGCTGAGCTAACACAGGCTTGTGGTAACCTAAATGATTTTGCAAACGCCCACAAATATTTCGGCCTTCACCGCTGCGGACAACGCGGTGGATGGGTATTCCGCGAATGGGCGCCGAACGCTACTGCAATCAGTTTGGTCGGCGACTTCTCCGACTGGCAAGAACGCCCGGAATATGCGCTGACAGCCGTTGGCAACGGCGTATGGGAACTGAAGCTCCCGGCTAAAGCCCTTAAGCATGGCCAACTCTATAAAATGCGCGTTCACTGGAATGGCGGCGAAGGCGACCGCATTCCGGCCTATGCAAATCGCGTAGTGCAAGACGATAACACTAAAATTTTCTCCGCTCAGGTATGGGCCCCGGCTGCCTACAGCTGGAAGGTTCAGGATTTCGTGCCCGATACCCGTCCGCTACTGATATACGAATGTCACATCGGCATGGCGCAACAAGAGGAAAAGGTAGGAACCTACGTTGAATTCCGCGACAAAATCTTGCCGCGCATTGCTGCCGATGGCTACAACGCTATACAAGTGATGGCTATTCAGGAACATCCCTACTATGGGTCGTTCGGCTATCACGTCTCCTCATTCTTCGCCCCCTCTTCGCGCTTCGGCACCCCCGAAGAGCTGAAAAGCCTTATCGACCGAGCCCACGAAATGGGTATCGCCGTAATTATGGATATCGTACACAGCCACGCCGTAAAGAACGAGAATGAGGGGCTGGGCCGTTTGGACGGCACTCGCAGCCTCTACTTCTACCCCGACCAGCGCGGCGAGCATCCGGCTTGGGATTCGCTCTGCTTCGACTATGGCAAAAACGAAGTAATCCACTTCTTGCTCTCCAACTGCAAATACTGGCTGGAAGAGTTCAAGTTTGACGGCTTCCGCTTCGATGGCGTAACCTCAATGCTCTACTACGACCACGGCCTGGGCAAAGCCTTCGGCTCCTATGGCGACTACTACGACGGCGGCCAAGACACCAACGCTATCACCTACCTAACCCTCGCCAACCTGCTGATTCATGAGGTAAATCCCCACGCTATCACTATCGCCGAGGAGATGAGCGGCATGCCGGGCCTGGCTATCAAGTTTAAGGATGGCGGTATCGGCTTCGACTACCGCATGGCTATGGGTATCCCCGACTACTGGATTAAGACGCTCAAAGAAAAGAAAGACGAAGATTGGCATCCAACTTCAATCTTCTGGGAACTTACCAACCGCCGCGAAGACGAGAAAACAATCAGCTACGTTGAAAGCCACGACCAAGCCCTCGTCGGCGACAAAACAGTAATTTTCCGCCTGATTGACAAGGAGATGTACTGGCACATGATGGTTGGCGACGAAAACATGATGGTAACTCGCGGCATCGCCCTCCACAAGCTGATTCGCCTGGTTACCCTGTCGACCATCAACGGTGGCTATCTCAACTTCATGGGCAACGAATTCGGCCATCCCGAATGGATCGACTTCCCTCGCGATGGCAACGGCTGGAGCTACAAGTACGCTCGTCGTCAGTGGGATTTGGTTGACCGCGACGACCTGCAATACAAGTTCCTCAACGCCTTCGACAACGCTATGATCGACCTGGTTGCAGGCGTCAACAACTTCCAGTCGCAGCCGATTGAAAAGCTCTGGGAGAAGGACGACGATCAAGTATTGGCCTACCGTCGCGGCCATCTGATTTTTGTATTCAACTTCTCACCCGATAAATCGTTTAATGATTACGGCATCTTGGCACCTGCCGGCAAGTACAAGGTTGTCCTCTCATCCGATTCCCCGGCCTTCGGCGGCTTCGGCAACATCGACGAGAAAGTTGAGCACCTTACCATCAACGATCCGCTCTACCAACCGATTGGCAAGGAATGGCTGAAGCTCTACCTCCCGGCCCGTTCCGCCCAAGTTCTCCGCCTGGTCCGCTCTCCTCGCAAAAAATAATCTACTTAGAGAACAGATAGATGAGCGAAAGCAAAGCATACGGATTTGACGGCAGCATGG
>CAZEST010000056.1:0-11600 GCA_964514745.1 uncultured Alistipes sp. | reverse complement strand
ATGCCAGACCCAGCACTAAAATGAAGAAAAAAACAGCGACGCAGAGAACGCCTTGACCTCCGATGGCTTGCAGTTGAACAGCCCAAGGGAACAGCAGAACAGTTTCTACGTCGAACATTAAGAAGAGAATGGCGAACAGGTAGTATCCTACATGGAAACGAGCCATTGACTCACCACGGGTTGGGATACCACACTCATAAGCCTCTCCTTTTTGCGGGTTAAAGGAGCGGGGAGAAATAAGGCCGGCCATCCACATTGCCAACCATACGAGCCCTGCTCCGGTGAGCAGCGCTACAAGGGCAAATAATGCGGATTCGATACCAAAGATTCCTAAAGATATCATGAACTATATTGTTGTGATTTCTGGTTCTTAGGGGCTGATTTCAAGCTTCCGACAGGAGAGTTTCGGCGGCATGCCAATTCGGAAACGCTTCTCAGCTATTTAGGGGTTAAACATGAAAAATAGCAAAAACCTAAATTCTACACTTGACGTTGCTTTTTCAGAGCAAGAATCGGATGTATCTTATTGGCTTTCAGCTCTATTCAAAATTCATAGCAAAACTCATCAGTCACGACGCGGTTTTACGGGGACAAAGATAGCAATTTTTTGGTAATCAAAGGTTAAAAATTGACTATAAATTTGTTAACCGCCCCAAATTTTCCGTCATTTTGCTAAAAATGATTATTTCGGAAATAGAGAAGCGTATGTCCATCGAAGCTGATAGCCCGTCGGTCAACGCTCGTCGCTAGATTGTTTAATGCCGGAGCCGGGAATGCACCCTGCTCTCTGAGACTGACCGGCGCGATCTCTACGCGCAATTCATCCCACAGATTTGCGTCCAAAAGGGCCGATAGATACCGCGGTCCGGCTTCGACCAAGACTGACGTTATGCCGTAGTCGGCAAGCAACGTTTCGAAGGGGTTATCGCCGTTCAACACAACGGCCGGATTCTCCCCTTTAAGAATATCTGCATCAGGGTTTAAGCGTCCGGAGCGATCAAGAATAAAGCGTTTAGGCTGACGACCTACCCATTGACGCAGATTCATACGGGGATTATCTGCATTGACCGTTGCAGCCGTAGTCAATATTGCCTCATGCTCTGCGCGAAGTTTCATCGTTGAAAGGCGCACAAGGGGAGTAGAGAAGTTATAGGCCGATTCGCCTTTGTTACGTCGGGAATCCATAAACCCGTCGGCCGACTGAGCCCATTTCAGCGTAATATATGGCCTATGCAATTTCTGCGATGTAAAAAACAGTTTATTTAAAGCGATAGATTCTTCGGCCAGCATACCGGTTACAACCTCAACGCCGGCTTCGCGAAGCATCGCTATGCCGCGGCCGTTAACCTTCGGATTTGGGTCGCCGGCTCCGACTACTACGCGCGGTATTCCCGTCTGAATAATCAGCTTCGAGCAGGGGGGCGTTTTCCCGTAATGACTACATGGTTCAAGCGTCACATAAATGGTTGAGTCTTTGAGCAGTATCCGATCGGCAACTTTCACCGATGCTATAGCATTAACCTCGGCATGGCCCTCACCGCAACGACGATGCCAGCCCTCTCCTATCACGCGCCCGTCAGCTGCCACGATAACCGCTCCAACCATCGGATTTGGAGCTGTAAAACCTCTTCCATTTTCGGCCAACTGAAGCGCTCGCCTCATATATATTTCGTTATACATATTTCCGTCAAGAAAAAAACAGTGATTAGATATTGGGGGCATTAAGCGTAGTTGCTTCTCCCTCGTTGCCATAACGGTCATACGGCGCAACCGCAAACCAATAGCCGCTGAACGACCTTAGCGGGAGAGTAAAACGATTCGTATAGCTTACACCTATTATATATTTACTATCAAAGTTGACGCCATCGGCTGAAAGGGCATCTATCGGATCTACACTATACGGAATCGCATAGCATACATAGCGCCCCTGCGCACGGTCGAACCAGCTCAACGCGTTATCCGCCAATTTGAGTCCTTGTACCTTATCTTGATGGGCCGATTGCTTCCAGGTCATTGTAGGCATCAGAGCCATATCAGCATATTCATGGCGAAGCAATTCGCCGGCCAGTCCCTTGGCTTTTTTCCCGGTAAGATGGGCCGCCGAATAGAATACCTGTCCGGCCGGCACGTTATATTTAGCAGCCGCCTTGCGCTGCGCTACCACCTCCTGACGCTGCTCTTTCCAGGCGGCATCCCCGGCCGGCAAACTCGGCACATTCTGGCTTACATATAGATGGCGCTTAAAATGACGTGCGATTTCAGCCCACCAATTAACCAATGGTTCGTAGGGATTCGTTGAATGATTTAGCGGCCAATAGACCTGAGGAGAGACGTAGTCCACACTCCCATCAGCCAACCAGCGCAACGGATCGCAAAAAATATCGTTATACATCCAATCATTACCAACCGACGGCGGAGTCAATCCATATTGGGCTGTAGCCTTTCCGTTGCCACCGGCTACTCCGGCCGGAGCTACTCCGAAACGCACCCATGGCTTCTCGGCATTCACCATAGCGTTAACCTCGGCGATTGCCTTGGCTACATTTTCGCGCCGCTGATCGCCAACCTCTTGGGGATCTTCGTCGGCCGGAATCGGGAATTTTTCGGGATAGAAATAGTCGTCGAAAACGAGTCCATCTACATCATAATTCGTAATAATTTCCTTGCAGACCGCAACGATATGTTGCCGAGCATCGGGGTTTCCCGGGTCCAAAATCGAGACAGCCTTTGTCTTTCCGCCAACCGTTTTTTTCTGAGTCAGCACCCAGTGATTCGCTACCGCCTTCTGATCGGCAGCCGTCTGCGGTAAGCTCAGTGAGGTAGAGAATCGGAAAGGATTTACCCATGCATGCAGTTCCAAGCCTCGCGCGTGGGCCTCCTTGACGGCGAAAGCCAACGGGTCCCAACCGCTAATCGGTGCACGTCCGCGACCTCCGGTCAGGTAACTGCTCCACGGTTCCAACGAAGATTTATACAGCGCATCGGCCATCGGACGCACCTGAAGAAAAACGGCATTAAAATGAGCATTTGCTGCCATATCCAGCAACGCTATGAACTCCTTCTTTTGAGCATCGGCTACGGCCTGAGTAGCCCCCTGCGTAGACGGCCAGTCAATGCCGTAAACCGTAGCTACCCAGAGTCCACGCATTTCATGTTTGGGAGAAGCGGCGAGGCGGTTCGATGCCATCATCGACAGACTCGCCATTAATAGCAATCCGGCAAAGCGGATTCTGTTATGTATCTGAAATATCTTAAGCATCGCAGTTAGCTATATATGTACTGAATTTTAGTTAATACGGATTAACGCGCCGGCCGAATGAGCCGTAACGATTGGATTATACTGACTCTGAACCATAGCTACTCCGCTCGCAAACTCGCCCGACTGAGAAGCCAGCAATTCATACGCAAGTCGATAAGTACCGCGCGGCAAAAAGTCAATGAATATATTGGTTTGGGCATCGCGGTTTTCGCGGTAGAACCATAAGCCCTCGGCTGAAATCGGCGCGGGCAACTGCTCGGCAGGTTCGAATCCGGCAGCACGCTCGTCAGAGATAACCACGTAAGAGAGATCATCCTCAACCGTCAATGTCAGTTCAACCCTGACGCGGTCGCCAAGTTGGAAGTCAGATGTCGGTTGCCATACAGTTCCATCAAATACGCTGAGCGATTTTGCAATCGAAATCTCTTGGCAACTTACTTCGCTGATTGAATCCATAGGCAGACGGCGCATAGTAACAACTCCACCAACCGACGGATAATTAGCCTGGCGGTCGATGGTCATCACCTGTGGCTCGCGAAGCATCGACGTAATCTGCCTGGCAAACGACCCGGTTGCATACTCCGTTGATGCTGGTTCAAGCAGTTCATCGCCGATATGTATAGCCGTGCCTCGCGGATTAACGGTCAGCGGTTTGCCACTGGTCAGAATTGACGCAATAACCTGCGTTGTCACTACTGCACTACCCCAATCGTTATTCGTCTTGTTGAGAATCAACCACTGACGAATCTTTTCAACATCTTCGCTGTTAGGCTCAACGCTGTGGAATGCATCGAGGATAAGAGCCGAAGCCCCTACACGATTATAGCTCCACAGATTGAAGCCACGGTCCAGTTGCTGCCACCACATTCCCTTCTCCGGAGTGGTAGTTGCGTATTCGCGGAGCGATTCCAGCACTAAACGCGCCGTAGTAGCATAGCCGTGATTGTTCAGAATCTGAGCATAGATACCCTTCATAACAACCGAGCTACCCTTCCACTGCGACAATGCACGCTGAATCTGTGCTTCAACCACTCGCGAAGCTGCCGTAGAAGTCTTGATAGCGGGGAACATATCGCGAATAATTACATACTGCCAGTAATCAGCCTTCGGTGATTGCTGATAATCCTTTACTGCCTGCCTGTCGAAATACTCAACCGCATCCTTAATCATCTTCTGCAGTCGAGAATCAGACGGCAGCCATCCCATACGATTCAGCTGGCCCAATTCGTTGAGGATTACAGCCGTAGCCCATCGTGATGCTACAGGATATTTCTCCGACCAAGTCCAACCGCCGTCGGCCTTCATGTTGGCCAACTGCTCAATCGCTGCCGAGATAACAGCCTTGGTCTGACGCTTATCAAACAACAGCGCAAGGCGTTGCATCCGCTGCGTATCCGACAAGGCTTCAGAAATCCATGGCGTTGCGCTCAGCAACATCGTCTTCAGCTCCTGATTCTTTTGCAACTCCGATACTAAAGCCGAATCTGCAGGATTCTCCGACCATTTACGGACAACCCTCGCCAACTCCGGATAATCGCGGAGCAATCCATCGGCAACCGCTGCCGAGAACAATGATGCAGACGCTTCAACCGAACTATTGACCTTCGATTCGCGCAAACCCGGCAACGCCGAAACTACCTGCCAGGCAGGATTCTCCGTAAAATTCAAGTAAGCACGGTCACCGTCAGCCATCGCCGGAAGGTCGACAGTAAAGCTCTGCTGATATGGAGGTATGTAGAAAATTTCCGATTCAACAATGTCTTGCTCCGACGGCATAATCGGCAAGAGCGATTGCTCGCCATCGGTATATTCGTCGGTTGCAGCCTTCACGCGATAAATCAGTCCGGTTTCGCCTACCGGGGCCATGCCCATCAACGTTGCCGTTGCCGAGCTCATCGGTTCCAGGTCTATCACGGCCACACTGTCAGTAACCAGTTTGCCTGTAGAGGCAGATACCAACTCTGATGTAACAGTAATTCGCTGTAACGAGTCGCTGTTATTCATGATTGTTGATAACAAAGTAACACGATCGGCCGTGCGGAGATAACGCGGAGCATTTTCCTCAACCATCAAAGGCTTGGAGGCCACGATTTGAGCCGACGTTGACGCCGTCAACAACTCCTTATTGTAAGCCATCGCACGCAGAATCCATGTAGTATTGGCATTCGGCACCTCGTAACTGATGTCCAACGAGCCGTCAGCAGCAGTTGTCAGCATCGGGCGGAAGAAAGCCAGCGGCACCTCGCTCGGACGATAGACACCGTCGTTATCTCCGTTATCACCATCGGCAAGCTTTGCCTCAGCAACCACGCCGTTATCCATGCTATCTTCGGCAACCTCCATGGCAGCCGCTTCGGTTGTTGCGACAGCATCGTAATCCATAACCCCACCGGCTGCCAACGATGTTGTAGCATACATCATGCCTCGTCCACTAACCCGCATACTTGCAGTCTTAAAATGGACGTTGCCTCCGCCAACAAACGATTGGTTATAAAATTCAAATTCAGGCGAAACAAGTTTAAAATCATTAAGATATTTGAACGATGAGCGATAATCGGTTGAACTCTTACCGAAGTTCCAGCCCTGCCTACCAACATATGCTGTCGATGGAGTGAACGCCGGCAGCGCAATCGGATTCGAGGCCAACATGTCTATAGCTTTACTCGACATATCCAGGAATAGTGCACTTTCAGCTTGTGTATCCCCCGTAGGCTTTACCCTGAAGGTAATTCTCTCATTCTGACCGGGAGTTACCCTATCTCTAAACGATTCTATTTCAACCTTGATTGCCTTATTAGTTGATGCCGCTCTTGCCTCAACCTCGTAATTATAAGCTACCAAGTCATAAACAGCAGCAAACTGCACGGTAGCGATCTCTGCTCCGGCAGGCATCTTAATGCTTACCGAGCTGATTCCTTTAGTCAATTTAACCCAACGTTTTTCAACTACACCATGGCCATACGTAGCAACGATTACTCTTACGTAAACGTTATCTTTGCCTGAACCGACCGGAATTTTTACGTTGCCCTCCTCATCGGCTGTTAACGATCTACATGGCACCCAAAGCGCCGTATCAACCGGGCAGATATTCTCGGTTGGGCGATATGCGATAAATGACGTTGCCGAAGTCTTGTCGGCCAACTCATTATCTATCGGCGTAAACTCTATGGTATAACTGCCGATAGGCAACTTTGCAATTATATCGGCAACCGAACCGGTCATTGTTTTGCCGGAAGCGACCGGATTGTCGGTCGTCTCACTCTTTACAGTGTACTGAACCTCTATCGAAGTTGGCTTGTTATTCGTATCAACGGCCTGCACGTCGGCCTTAAACGGAGCGTCAAGGTTAATTATTGCCGGAATAGACGCTTGAAGGTAGAGAGGCTTACCCATATTGAATGTAGCCTCCAACTGATGTGTCTCGCCGGCTTCCGACGTAACGTCTATCGTACAGATAAATTGGCCTTGCGGAGCCGGAGAACCGGCGATTACCGAGGCCGGAATCTCAACCGTAAATTGGCCCGTGGCATCTGTTACGGTCTCAGCCGTGAAAAACGGCTCAGATACAGAGCTCCAGAACCAAAATCCCTGACGCACCTTTAACGTAGCTTTTACAGCAGCGTTGGCTACCGGGAATCCGGAATATGTAATAGCACTGCCTTCAACCGACGCACCATCCTGCAACGATGCCGGACGTTTAACCTTATCCGTTCTCAACTCGAAAGTTGGCAACTTATAATCGCTGACCATAAAGTCAACCGAGCCGTTACCTTCGATTATTTTCTTTGACAAATCATATGCTCCGGCTCGCAACATAAATCGTCCGGTCAGTCCGGAGGTTGGCAACTTGAATCGGCCTTGTGCCCTACCCCACTGATCGGTAACAATAACTACGGTATCAATCGGCTCATAATTGGCATTACGCAGTTCAACGCCCAACCTACGTTCACCGGCGATATTGCGCGACTTATCGTTATACGTATACGCTACCAATGAAAAATCCAGTTCATCACCCGGACGATACAATCCAAGCGACGTAAAGAGATTAACTCGCAAACGGTCTGTAGCAGTTCGTCGAGATGTAAGGCCTGAGACACCAGCCGATTCGCCGTAGCGGTCTTCGCCTTTCACCGCCCATACCGACCCGGAATCACTGTTTTTCAGCTCAACCTCACCATCGTTGTCCGTATCGCCCAGACGCATCGGAGTTTGCGCATCGCGTCGCGACCACTTCGTAAAATAGACCTCCGCAGCCTGAATCGGTTCACCGCTAACAACATCCGCCACCCATGCCGACCGCGCCTGCTCGCAAGCTACTGTCTGGATAGCCATATTCGTACATCTTACAATCTGATAATGTCCGTTGGTTGCTTCTCCGTTTACCTTTAAGCGAATAGCATACAGGCCATAGGCCGGGCAGGTCAAGGCAACAGATTGATTTACCGTGAACGGGGCAGCCTCCGAGATGGTAACCACCTTGCTATCAACCGGATTGCCGGTAAGTTTACCGGAATAATAGCTTTCATTGCGGCCAACTTTCCCCGTAATATCATACATCTCAACTACTATCGATGACGCATTTGTTGATTTAACCGGCAAATCAAACGGTTTATTCAGGGCTACAACAGTTGGATACCTAACCTCAACAGCAGGCAGACATAAGCGTTTGCCCTGGTCGGCAACCATATCCAGCAACGGGCTATCGGGATACGTTGCGCAGTATTCGTCAATCAGCCTGCAAACCTCCTCGCTACCGGCTCCGGCATTAAACCGCTCGGCAGCCTCCGCCAAGAAGAAACCGCTATACTGATTGCCACGGTTCTGCTCATACAAGCGTAACAACTCATTACGCAATGCCGCAGAATCTGACATACTACTGTTGAACGTATAGCTATTTATAAAATTCAAGTCGGCAATCTCCGTAACATACAATGGAGCCGGATTATCCCGATGCGCATTTATCAATAGCGCGTAAACCTTCAAGACATCGGCTATCGGCCGACTATATTGGCCCGGGAAGAGGAATTCATCGGTAGGACGCTGCAGCAATTCGCTATTCAGCACCTTGGAATTACCTAGAATTAACGACTTCAAATTAGAAATACCGTTCAGCGCAATAAAATCGAGCAACGTTGGGTAACAAACAACATTGTCGCGGTCTACAGTAACGATACCCTGAAAATCGGTTATCGGCAACTTAGCCAACAGGTCAGCATCAACCAACGAAGCATCAACCAGCATAGTTATTTTCTCCAGGAACTGCTTGCGGCTCCATTGCTTATAATCTCCGCCGACATCGCTCGCAACCGTAGTACGATTGCGATAGAGATAGCTGTCGTCTGAATAAAGCTGGGCATAAATCGTAGCCGAGAGAGCATTGAGCAACGCCTTGGTTGCTTTATCGGATTCTGCAGCCTGAATTTGATCAACTCTGTTCAATATCGACTGCAACGAATCCGTATTAATCTGAGCCTTCGCCAAACCCGAACGAATCAAAGCGTTAACCGTAGCCTTTCCATCCTTAGCCTTCAACGCCGCTTTGAGATCAGCCTCAGCCGACTTATATACCTTCTCAGGGAATGCGAAGTCCGGATTATCGCCGTATGCACGGAAGCCCTTACCGGTAAGGCAAAGGCTTATGAGCGGCATAATACATAATAGCACTAGGCTTATTGCAGAACGATGATAGACAGACGTATTCATTCCGGACGCAGTTTGTTTTTGGGTTCGAAGAAATAGCAACTCAAGCGCTTGCAGAGGCCGCAACGTTGAGCATGCTCGAGAGGATTAACAGCGCAGCGTGTAGAAGCTTGCTCCGGCTAACCGGTTGAGCAAACGCTACACGCTGCGACTATTCTGTGGACGCCGTTGCCCGACATTGCAGGCCCCGGCCGACTCACTGGTTGTTTTATTACTTAAGAAGCAGATGCTTACTTGTCGGATGTTGTTTTCGCTTTGGAACGCAACCGATTATGTTGTTTCAACATTTCCCGGCTAAACTTACGTTCAACGCTCTTTAGCTTAAAGAGTTGTTTGCGAGTAAGAATATTCTGAAACTTTTCCAAATATTCACGTTCCAACTGCGCACACTTGACAGCAGAATCATACATCGCTTCGGTAGCTTTCTCGTATTCCAGTTCGGATGGGGAAGACATTTCGCTCACACGTTTTTCCATCGCACGGGCATCATCGGTAAGCTTTGCAATCTGGTCTTCCATCTCCTCATAGAGAGGGTAGAACTTGTTCTGCTGATCGCGAGAGAGGTCAAGTTCCTTCGTAAAGTATGTGCGCTTATATTGGCGCATCTTAGTCATCCATTGTTCACGCTCACCATTGGCCTGGGGAGCTGCAAAACTCGGTAGCGAGGTCAACAATGTTAGCCACAATATCGAGAATAATGTTAGAGTCCTCATATAACAATCAGATTCAATAAGCAATGCAACGAAACGCTCTCTTTAGGTAGAGCTATAATTCCTCCTCGCCGAGCGAATCAGCCGGAATCATGTCGTCAACCGATATGCTGTCGAGATAAATCTCTTCGAGCCATTCGCGGTCGGAGACGTCGTCGCGCAAATAATCGTATATAAAGTTATCATCGGAAAGAGCCTTTGTAAGCACCTCGTTGTTGTCGATTGAAAGATCAACACTGGAAGGAGACATCATCGAGAACATCTTTACCATACACCAAACGCCGGCAAACATCGCAGCCATGTAGACATACGGACGTACACGGCCCCAGAAGGAGCGAGGCGCTTGAATCTTCTTCGCGGTCTCCACATCCTCCTGGAAGGGGAGCATTGCTTCCATCTTAGCCTGGAAGTCCGCGAAATAACCGTCAGGGACGGTCATGCCGTCCTTTCTGCCGATTTTTTCAAGTATGTTATCAGTTTCCGTTTTCATTGCAGTTGTTTTTGAAGCAGTAGCGCAAGGCTACCAAAAAAATTGTTTTTCTTTATCCTTGCGAAATTATGACTTCTTGTTCCTAAAAAGGTTTAAACAACTTTTGTTCTTTTTTTGAGCGAAATTAGTCGTTGTCGGCAAAATATTGCTCTACCTTCTTGACTGCCAAATGATAGGAAGCTTTCAGGGCCCCAACGGAGGTCCCGAGAATTTCCGACATTTGTTCATATTTCATCTCGTCGTAGTATTTCATGTTGAATACCATACGCTGCTTTTCGGGTAAGGAGGCAACAGCTTTACGCAATTTCAGCGCCAGTTCATCGCCGTCGACATATTCGTCGCTCTCAATAAGGTTTACCAGATGGCCCTCCTCGTCATCAATGCTCAAGCTCAAACGCTTTCGCTCTTTAGCCAGAAATGTGATGGACTCGTTAAGGGCAATCTTATAGAGCCATGTAGAGAGTTTGGCATCTCCGCGGAAGCCGTCAACCGATTGCCATGCCTTCAAGAACGTATTCTGAAGGATATCGTTAGCATCGTCGTGGCTCTCAACCATACGACGTATCTGCCAATAAAGCGGCTCTGAATAGAGTCGCATTATCTCATTAAACGCCTGTCGACAACTTGCCGGTTGCCGTAGCCGTTCAATCAAATTTGCATCGTCGCGTTGGTTTTCTTGAGCCATTTTATATGGAATTACGGTTCAAATTTAACGATTTATTTACGGTTTACCAAATTGGACGCTAGATTTTTCAAATCTTTAATGAATAGAGCCTAGTTCGTGGCAGATTTTACAGGAAAAAATCGTAACTTTGCACCTAATAATAATGAGACCGAATCTTATCAACATTTGCCCGCTATTAACAGCCTGTCTAATCGCAACTACAGCGACAGATGCGAATGCTGCGTCTGCCCAGGCGTCTGTTGCGTCTGATACTATTCAAAATTCACTGCTGCCGGGAGTAATTCTCGGCGAAGTTTCCGTCACCGCAATCAAGGGTGGCGACCACCCGAATGCCGACGAAGCTGTTACCTACATTGGTCCTAAAGCTGTTGAGACCTACTCGATTGTAAATCTCAAGCAGGTAGCAGCTATGGCCCCAAACTTCTACATGCCCTCCTACGGCTCGCGTATGACGTCGTCGATTTACGTGCGCGGCCTAGGAACCCGTATTGACCAGCCGGCCGTTGGCTTGAACATCGACAATATCCCGATTTTCAACAAAGACAACTACGATTTCGACCTTGCCGATATCGACCGGGTTGAGGTTATGCGTGGCCCCCAGAACATCCTTTACGGGCGCAATACGATGGGAGGTCTGATGAATATCTATACCGTCTCTCCGCTAAGTTTCCAAGGCGTAAAGGCGCGTCTTACCATCGGCTCGCAATATACCAATCGTGTATCGGTTGGATTATATCATAAATTTACGCCGAAGTT
>CAZEST010000055.1:0-12041 GCA_964514745.1 uncultured Alistipes sp. | reverse complement strand
CCTCCATACCTAAAGGTACCCGCGATTTCTCTCCGGCGGAAATGGCTCGTCGAAATTATATTTTCGACACGATCCGCAGTGTATTCCGTCTATACGGCTATAATCCAGTCGAAACCCCGGCAATGGAAAACCTCTCTACGCTGATGGGCAAATATGGCGAGGAGGGGGATAAACTTCTGTTTAAGATTCTCAACTCCGGCGAGTACATGAAGAATGTAGAGCCGGAATTGCTGGCCGACGAAGTTAATTATCCGCGACTGACATCCAAAATCAGCGAAAAGGGTTTGCGTTACGACCTGACCGTGCCGTTTGCGCGCTACGTAGTTCAGCATCGCAACGAGTTGCAAATGCCTTTCAAACGCTACCAGATTCAACCTGTATGGCGTGCAGACCGTCCGCAAAAGGGACGATATAGAGAGTTCTATCAGTGTGACGCCGACGTTGTTGGGTCCGACTCTCTGGTCAACGAAATCGAACTGTTGCAGATGGTTGATGAGGTATTCCGTCGTCTGAATATCCGAGTGATTCTCAAACTGAATAACCGCAAGGTGCTTGCCGGCATCGCCGAGTTGATCGGTTTCCCCGACAAGATTATCGACATAACCACCGCAATCGACAAGCTCGATAAAATCGGTTTGGAGAATGTTAACGCCGAACTCATCGAACGCGGACTTTCAGAGGAAGCTGTTGCCAAGCTGCAGCCAATCTTGGAAATTTCCGGTAGCCTGGAAGAGCGCCTGCAGCAGCTCGAAACTCTGCTGGCTACCTCGGAAGTAGGCTCGATGGGCGTCAAGGAGTTGCAGACGGTAACGAAGGGCGTTACGGCGCTGGGCTTGACTGCAACGTTGGATCTCGACGTATCGTTGGCTCGCGGATTGAATTACTATACCGGCACCATCATTGAGGTTAAGGCTGCCGATGCTCAGATTGGTTCTATCTCGGGTGGTGGACGCTACGACAACCTAACCGGTGTGTTCGGTATGCCGGGCCTGTCGGGTGTAGGTGTGTCGTTCGGTGCAGACCGTATCTACGACGTATTGCTAGCTCTCGACCTATTCCCTGCAGAGGCCAAGGCAACGGCAACCACCGTATTGTTCGCCAACTTCGGCGAGGCAGAGGCTGCCGAATCGCTTAAGCTTGCCAAGGAACTTCGTCAGGCCGGAGTTGCCGCTGAAGTGTATCCCGATTCGGTAAAGATGAAAAAGCAGATGGGTTATGCCGATTCAAGCGAGATTCCCTTCGTAGCTATCATCGGCGAAAGCGAGTTGGCCGAAGGAAAAGTAACCCTTAAAAATATGGCAACAGGCGAGCAGAGTTCAGTGTCGGCTGATGCCACATCCATCATCAATATTCTAACTAAAGATTAAATGAAACCGATTCGTTATATTCTTCTCATAGTGCTTGCAGTTGCCTCCGCGTTTACATCGAAGGCCGAATTCCGTTATGCGGTTGAAGCCGGTGTGGGCATTACTACGCTCGACTTCAAGCAGGACCTGGTAGATGTTACCACTACAGTCGGCCCGCGTGCGGGTGTGCAAGCTGAATTGATGTTCCCCGGCATCGGCTTTGGAATCCGTTTGGGAGCCTTGTATGCAATGCAGGGCGCGAATGTTGATTTGGGTAGTCGTAAAATCTGGGCTTCAGACGGTTACGGCAAGGAGCACTTGATGCTTCATACTTTGGAAATTCCTTTCAACTTGGAATTTAAGTGGACCAAGATGAACGGTTTCGAAGATACTTTGGCTCCGTTTGTTTTCGGTGGTCCGGTGTTTGACTTTACGGTTGCTCATTCCTCTTGCAAGGCAATGGAATATCCCTTTGGATCAATCGGTTTGCGAGCAGGTGTGGGTGCGGAAATCTTCAAGCGCTGGCAAGTTAGCGGCTCCTATACATGGGGCATGACCTACGTTACGAAAGCTACGAAGTTGGAAAACTTTTCAGCACGCAACAAGTATTGGTCAGTAACAGCTACCTACTTCTTCTAAGCTAACATATAGAATTACAATGATAGAGGGGTTAGGTAAAGTTTACCGCCCCTTTTAGTGTAATAGGCTATAAGAAATGAGATTATCAGATTTAAAGACAGGCGAATCTGCCGTTATTGTTAAGATTTTAGGTCACGGAGCCTTCCGTAAACGCGTTATGGAGATGGGCTTTGTAAAGGGACGTAGGATTACCGCCCTTTTGGTAGCGCCGTTGCGTGACCCGGTAAAATATCGGTTGATGAATTACGAAGTCTCTTTACGGCGTACGGAGGCCTCGCTGATAGAAATTATTCCACTGGAATCTGAATCGGATAATCTCGTTGAAACAGCCGATTTAAAGAACGATATTAAGGCCGGAATTGTTGAAGAGGATATGCTCGATAGGCGTCATCGCGATGAATACGATGGGCATCGCCATACGATTAACATCGCTCTTATCGGTAATCCGAATTGTGGTAAAACTTCGCTATTCAATATCGCCTCCGGAGCAAAGGAACACGTTGGTAATTATTCCGGTGTGACCGTTGACTCCAAGATGGGTACATTCCATCATGGAGGCTATACCTTTAACATCGTTGACCTTCCGGGTACATATTCGCTTTCTGCTTACTCACCGGAAGAGCGCTATGTGCGTACGTATCTCAAGGATAATAATCCCGACGTTATCGTCAACGTAGTCGATGCGTCGAACCTCGAACGCAATCTATATCTTACAACGGAATTGATTGATATGGACCATTCGATGGTTATAGCCTTGAATATGTTCGACGAATTGCGTCGTTCGGGAGCGGTGCTCGATTATGATGCCTTGGGCAATATGATAGGTGTGCCTATAGTGCCTACAGTCAGTCGAACCGGCGAGGGAATAGATACGCTTTTCGATACGATTATTCAGGTTTATGAGGGGAAAAACGCGGTTGTCCGTCATGTCCACGTTAAGCTCAGTCAAGACCTTGAATATGCTCTTTCAGAAATTAAGCAGAGCTTGAAAGAGGATAAATCAATCAACCAGCAGTTCTGTGCGCGTTATTTGGGAATGAAACTGCTGGAGAAGGATGCTGATGTAGAAGAAATGGTCAGCGAATCGAAGAACGCTGAAAAGATATTCGCCCTACGCGATCGCCAACTAGCTTACCTCGAACGTCAAAACCATGGCGAAGATATCTCCGCTATGATCGCCGATGATAAGTACGGCTTCATATCCGGAGCGTTGGCTGAGACAATGAAGCAACCGCAGCAGCAGAGCGTAACGACCACCCATATCTTAGATGCTTTCGTTACAAGCCGTCTGTTTGGATTCCCATTGTTCTTGTTGGTAATGGCGTTTATCTTCTGGGTAACGTTCTATATTGGTGCGTTTCCGGCGGATTGGATTCAGGCCGGCGTTGATTGGCTATCGGCAACGGTTAATGAGCAAATGTCGCCCGGTCCGTTAAAGGATTTGCTGGCAACAGGTGTAATAGGTGGTGTAGGTGGCGTAATTGTCTTCTTGCCTAATATTATGATTCTGTTCTTCTTCATATCGTTTATGGAGGATTCGGGCTATATGGCTCGTGCGGCGTTTATTATGGACCGCCTGATGCATAAGATTGGGCTGCATGGTAAATCGTTCATACCGTTGGTGATGGGCTTTGGATGTAATGTGCCGGCAGTAATGGCTTGTCGCGCAATCGAAAGTCGTTCGTCAAAGATAATTACCGTACTGATTACGCCGTTCATGTCGTGCTCGGCTCGATTGCCAATCTACGTGCTGCTGATCGGTACGTTCTTCAGCGCGCATGCCGCCATTGTCTTTATGAGTATGTACCTGATAGGTGCTCTCGTAGCGATGCTTACGGCTAGGCTATTGCGTAAACTCTTCTTTAAGGTGGACGAGACACCGTTCGTAATGGAGTTGCCTCCATACCGCGTTCCGACGTTGAAATCATCCTTACGCCATATGTGGTGGAAAGGAAAACAGTACCTGCAGAAGATGGGCGGTGTAATTCTCGTAGCTGCCGTGATTGTGTGGGCGTTAGATTACTTCCCGTTGGGTAATGCAGATGATCCACAACAAGATTCGTATCTGGAAACCGTCGGCAAGACGGTCCAGCCGGTAATGGAACCGATAGGGCTAACATGGCGTGGTACTGTCGCCGTTGTAGCCGGTGTGCCGGCCAAGGAAATCGTTGTTTCAACGCTTGGCGTACTTTATGCCGGGTCAGATGAGGTGTCAGACCAAGCTTTGTCTGCTCGCCTGACTGCTCCCAATCCTGCAACCGGGGTGCCCGACTTTACTCCGGCATCTGCCTTAGCCTTGATGATATTCATTCTGCTATATTGCCCATGCACGGCTACGGTGGTTGCTATAATCAAAGAGAGCGGACACTGGGGCTACGGTTTGTTTGCAGTCTTGTATAACACAGCCGTGGCATGGCTCATAGCTTTTGCCGCATACCGCATAGCCTTGCTCTTTTAGAGATAGGGCGATACCTTTTTGTAGATAATAACCAATTAAATAATATTCCATGAAAAAGTTTCTCTTGCCATTGTTGGCAACGGCTACCGCCTTTGTTAGCGTAGCTCAGGAACCGACAGCGGTTAATGTTGCTAAAGCAACTGCTCCGCCGGTTGCAACAACAGTAAATCATACGGATTGGAGCCGTAATGCTGTTATATATGAGGTAAATCTTCGTCAGTTTACCGATGAAGGAACGCTAACAGCGTTTGAAAAGCATATTCCTCGTTTGAAGGAACTCGGCGTGGACATCCTTTGGTTTATGCCTATTCATCCTATTAGTGAGGATGGCCGTAAGGGGGAACTCGGAAGCTATTATTCCGTGCGCGACTATAAGGCTGTCAATCCCGAATTCGGTACGCTGGAGGATTTTCAGCGTGTTGTCAAGACGGCTCATGATGCCGGGATGAAGGTGATAATCGACTGGGTACCGAACCATTCCGGTAGAGATAACGCCTGGGTAACTGAGCATCCCGACTGGTATGCTCGCGATGAAAAAGGGGAGATGTTTGGCCCGTTTGATTGGACGGATGTCTATAAGTTTGATTACTCGGTGCCTGCTATGCGTGCTGCAATGATCGATGCAATGTCTTTTTGGCTTCGCGAGGCAGATATCGACGGATTCCGTTGCGATGTGGCCGGACAAGTACCGGTATCGTTCTGGGATGAGGCTCGCCCGGCTTTGAATGCTGTTAAACCGTCTATCTTTATGCTTGCCGAGGCAACCGAACCTGAGTTGATGGTCAATGCCTTCGATATGGACTATAACTGGCCGATGAAGGATCTGTTCAGCGCGATTGCTGCAACGCAGGGAGAGTATACTTTCCCGGATGCTGATGGGAATATTCGCAAGTTCCCGGAATCCCACGCTGTTGATATCTTCAAGTTGCTTGATGAGCAGTCTGCTATGTATCCTCGCGACTCGTATATGATGAATATGGTAACCAATCATGACCTTAATTCCTGGGAGGGTACTGAATTCCAGCGCCTTGGAAATTTGGAAAAAGCTTTCGCAGTGTTGACCTATACTTTGCCCGGTATGCCTCTGATTTATACCGGTCAGGAGGTTGGCTTGAATCGTGCTTTGGAGTTTTTCGTAAAGGATCAGGCTCCTGATTGGAATGCTAATGCCGACATTACGGCTTTTTATCGCAAACTCAACGATATTCGCCATACTTATCCCGAATTGGCCTCAGGTCTTGTCGGTGCAGTTGTAGAACCGTTGGAGACGGCATCCCCCGATGTTATAGCATTCCGTCGTGGCAATACGCTTACGATTGCTAATTTGGGCCGCGAAGAGTTGCCGTTGTTTATCGAAGTCCCTTCGGTTAATGGAATGACAGAAGCCTTTACCGGAGCAACTTCGCTACCAACAACGCTTCCGGCCGGCGGATATATGCTATTCCTTGGTAAATAGACGTAGTAGATAGTTTGAAAATAATTGCGCCCGCGTTAGTCACGATGCTAATGCGGGCGCAATATATTATATGGAAGGATTGCAAATTAGCGAACTACTCGCTTTGCGATAGTGGTTGTACCGTCGGCGTGGGTAAGGCGAACGATAACAATGCCGGTAGTAGCTGCGCTAACACGCTTGCCGGTTATGTCGAAATATTCAGCGGAAACAACGGGAGAGTTGTCGGCCGAAACAGATGCGATACCGCTACCGTCAACGTAGTATGTTGCAGTCTCGGAATAGAACTTCTCGCCGGTGGTAGGATTGGTATAAATCATGCGTACACCAACGCTATCCATTGAGTCGTCGTTGAGATAGATGTAGTGGGTCTCCGTACCGATGGTGTATTCCAGATCGTAGTCATCAGTGTAGTTGAAGGGGATTTCAGTGTAATCCTGATCAAACTCGGTGTATTCATCGGTGGTAAATACGTAGAGGTCGCCGTTGATGAAAATCTCGTAGCTGCAGTTGGCCGGAGGAAGCAGATCCTCGTGAACGGTCTGGCAGATAGCAGAGAAGCTGAAGAGCATCTGATCGTAGTAGTCCCAATATGAATCGTCAAGGTCGAGGTCATAGGGAGTTGCAGGGGTGTAGTCAATGATTTCGCCCTGCTTGTAGATGGTAGGATTAACGGCAACAGCGATTGCACCGAGAGCGGAGGTGCCCTCGTTGAAGAAGAGAATGTCGTCTTCGGCCGTAGCGGTCAGACGGTGATTCTCAGCATCGTAAGCAAACTTGTAAGCGTCGCTGTTGATGTCAACTGTGGCGACTTCTTCATCGTAGTCTTCGTCATACTCGTAAGAGAGTTTACCGGTCAGCAGGTAGTTGTAGCGATAGGAGGTTGCGCCAACAAACTGAGCTGCAGGAATAGAAACGTAGGTTGTTGTGCCGTCGGTTTCGAGATGGCCCTTAAAGGTCATTTCGGGATAATCTTGCGAGAATCCTTTGAAGTAGAAATCGTCACCAACAACTGCGCCCTGCATTAGCCAGGTAGGAACATCGTTGTAATCCTCTTCGATAACCCAGTTTTCGAACGCAGCAGAAGTGGGGGCGGTAACCGCAACGTCGTTGAACGGAGTTAGAGTAATCTGAGAATCGGCATAGCCATCGAAGTAGAAGCCGTATTCTTCATCGTAGTCGCCCAGGCCGAGGAATGCATCGCCGTTCTGGGTAATCGTGCCGTCTGCATTGATGGTCATAACGAGTACCTGGTCGTCGGCTTCATCGAAAGATGTGCCGTATTCATCTTCGTAGGGGGTGAACATTGCGGCGTAGTAGTAGATTTCCCAGATACCGTAGAAATCTTCCTGGCCGATGAACTGAGGGAACGTAAAGGTTATTTTGTTGCCCTCAACGTTTCCAACGATGTAGGAATCGAATGGTGCGCTCGATAGGGGATTCAGCCAGTAGGCCTTGCCGTCATCGGTGATGGTAATGTCAGCTACAACGCCGTCGATTTCGCCGATTGTTTCTCCATAATAGGAGCTTGTATAGGCGTAAGAGGAAGCGGAATAGTGGGTCAATGTGCCGCTGGGTGCAGATGTAATTAGCGTCTGATCATCGAAGTCGGCATCTTCGATGCGCTGGGGAGCTAGGTTTTTAACAGCTTTGCGTGCAGAGAGTTTCTGAGAACGCTCTTTCATAGTAGCTACGCGTTCCTTTTGGGAGAAGATTGAACGGGCCGCAACGCCGGACATCGTTTTGCCGGCAGCCGATGCTGAAGCAATCGATGCTGCAGCAACGAGAATGGGTAAAAATTTTTTCATGCGTTTAAAGGTTAGGTTTAAACGTTGGGGAAAACTGGGTAATTAATTGTGGATTAATTAGGGTTATTATTGAGTAAGGCGCGACGAGCGCGCTGCATCAATACGCAGGAGGATAAATAGCAGGATGGTGAATCCCCAAAGCGAGGAGCCGCCATAGCTAAAGAATGGCAGGGGAATACCAATAACCGGACAGACGCCGATTACCATTCCGATATTTATACAGAAGTGGAAAATCAAATAGGATGCTACGCAATAGGCATAGACGCGGCCGAAAGTAGTTGGCTGGCGTTCAGCTATAGCTATAATGCGCAGAATCAGAGCCAGGAACAGAAGGATTACCACCGATGTGCCTACAAAGCCTTCCTCTTCTCCAATCGTGCAGAAGATGAAGTCGGTATGCTGTTCGGGCACGTATTTCAGTTTGGTCTGTGTGCCTTTCAGGAAACCTTTGCCGGAGAAGCCTCCGGAACCGATGGCAATCTTGGCTTGATTTACGTTGTAGCCATCGCCTCTGGGGTCGTCAACGATGCTAAGCGCAACGCAGATACGTTTCTGCTGGTGAGGCATCAGATGGCTGAATACTACGTTGACTGATAATAGGAAGCTAACCGAGAGGAAAACTGTCAGCACCGTTATGCCTAATTTCTTGGCTTCTACCTTGAGCATTTCAAACAGGCAGTAACCTACCGCAATGCTTAATACCCCGATGAAGAATATGTAACCATTAAGGTTCCAATCCCAGATAGAGAGTACGGCCTCAATAATTGACGTAGCAACGAACCAGAGGAATACGTTGCGCGCAATCTCAAAGCGGCGCACATAGGTTACCAGCATCCCTACCATCAAGCACATAATCATTACCATTACGGCAAACTCGCCGGAGGGCATACCGATAATCATTGTTTCGGTATACTTGATGGCTACTACAAAGATTACTACGGCAACCAAAGCTGCGAATAAGACCAGTCCGCTCATTCCTTCGCGATAGAGCACAAAGAAGAGCGCTAAGTAGGCTAGGGCCGAACCGGTTTCTTTCTGTGCTAAAATAAGCAGAATAGGGATAAATATGATGGCGAGAGCTTTTACATAGTTGGAGTTTTGGGCATTAAGGCTAAAGTTGTAGCTGCTGAATAGCTTGGCCATAGCCAGGGCCGTTGCGAACTTCGCAAATTCGGCCGGCTGCAGACTCATGGGCCCGAATACAAGCCATGATCGTGAGCCTTTAATGTCGGGAGCTACGAAAATCGTTACCAATAGCAATAGCAATAGGCCGATGTAGATTGGATAGGCATACGTCTCATACATTCGAGCATCGATCAGCATCAGCACCGTACCGATTACGATGGATAGGCCTATCCAGCGAATCTGTTTGCCGGAAAATTCATCAAATGAAAAAATTGAGGCATTGTCGAAGTCGTAGCTTGCGGCATATATGCTGACTACGCCGGCTATAACCAATAGCAGGTAGAGCAGCACCGTAAACCAGTCGATGTATTTGAAGGTGCTATTATTGTTATTTCTGTAGTCTATCACGTCAATGCTTCTTTACTCCGCTGTAAATGATCGTGTTGGATTCAAGCATGTGTTGCTCGATATGTTTACGGCCCGGGGAGATCTGGCCGGTAAGATATTTTTCGATAATTAATGAGCCGATAGGCACACCGTAGGCTGCTCCGAAGCCGGCATTTTCAACGTAGACGCAGACCGCAATCTTCGGATTCTTGTAGGGGGCAAAGCCGATGAAAGCAGAGTGGTCGCGACCGTGGGGATTCTGCGCCGTACCGGTTTTTCCGCAAACTTCGATATCCGGCAGGTTTGCCAAGCGACATGTACCGCCGGTTACCGCCATTCGCATACCCTCGGCAACATCCTCGAAATATTTCGAGTCAATCGTTGGGAAACGTTTTTGGAGATATTCGGGGGCTAGCACTGTATCCTCTATTTCTTTTACGACATGAGGAGTTATGAACCAGCCTCGGTTGGCGATTGTAGCGCACAGGTTGGCAATCTGCAACGGCGTAGCCAGGATTTCGCCCTGGCCGATTGAGACGGAGATGATAGTGTTGGCGCTCCAATGGCCTTCGCCGTAGATTTTGTTGTAGAACTTTTCGTTGGGGATAAATCCGCGGCCTTCGTGGGGCAGGTCTACACCGAGTTTATAGCCGTAGCCAAGCGATACCAAGTGTTTCTTCCAAACCTCAAATGCGTTAGCCGAGGAGCCATATTTAGAGCGCTTGTTGTCAACCATGGCTTTGAATCCCCAGCAGAAATAGGCGTTACAAGAGGTCTGCAAGGCCGGTTTTAGGGTGATGGGCGATGCATGGCTATGGCAACCGACGCGCAATCGGCCGTTAATGAAGCCTCGATAGCAGGGGAATGGGGTTGATAGGTTGACAACACCTTCCTGCAGGAAAATCAATCCTTGCGAAGGCTTAAAGGTAGAGCCCGGAGGATATGCACCTTGCAAGGCGCGATCGAACAGCGGCTTCAACGGGTCGTTGACCAGCTCCTTATAGTTTTTACCGCGAGCACGCCCAATTAGTAGGGTCGGGTCGTAGGATGGCGATGAAACCATTGCCAGGATTTCGCCGGTTGAGGGTTCAATGGCTACTACGGCTCCGATTTTGTTGACCATTAGGGATTCGGCGTATTGTTGCAAGCCGATGTCGATGCCTAACTTTAGATTGCGGCCGGAGATAGGCGCTATATCGCGTGCGCCGTTCTCGAATCGGCCACGGATGCGGCCGCGCGCATCTCGGATAAGTATTTCTTTACCTTTTTCGCCTCGCAGATATGTATCGTAGCTCTTTTCGATGCCGAGGTCGCCGCAGTAGTCGCCGGCTTCGTAGTAGGGGTCGTTATCAATGTCAACCTTCGAAACCTCGCGGATATTGCCTAGGATGTTTCCGGCAGCATGGTAATTATACTGGCGGAGAATGCGTTTTTGAATAAAGAAGCCGGGATAGCGATAGAGTTTCTCTTGCAGTCGGCCGTAATCTTGAGCGGAAAGGTGGGTTATGAGCGTTTGGGGCGTGTACGATGAATAGTTGGGTGATCGCTTCATCGCGTCCAGACGGCTTTGGAAAATTTCGGGAGTGATTTGGAGCGTGTTGCAGAAGTCGATTGTGTCGAAATCGTGAACATCACGCGGAATCATCATTACGTCGTAGGCCGGTTGATTAAACACAACCAGCGAGTCGTTGCGGTCGTAGATCAGGCCTCTCGATGGATAGACTGTCTTCTTTAGAAATGCATTATTGTCGGCATAGTCTTTATATTTTGAGTCGGCAATTTGCAGATTAAAGAGCCGGATAATGTAAATGATGGCTATGACGACGATAAATCCGCCGACGATATATTTACGTTTTTCCAGTTGATAGTCTTTGCGCATAGAGCAGAGGAAGAATCAGCGCTTTCCGGCGGTTAGAGAGTCGAATGCTAAAAGGATAATAAACGTTAGTAGGGTAGAGGCTAGGATTCTGAGCAACATCAGTGTCCAGTTGTAGAACGTAAAGGCCTCAATAAAGAAGAAGAGGGTGCAGTAGAAGGCTACAACGGTAATCAGATACTTCATGTAGACTGATGGCCCAAGTGAGCGTAGCGATGGCTCCGGATTCGTTAGGTCATCTTCTCTGGGGAAGTATAAACGTAGCAGGGGGAGGCGGCAGGTTGAGAGCAAGGTGCAAGCCAGAGCGTTCATCCCTTGGGTATTGGAGAAGATGTCAACGATAAGCCCTAATAAGAAGGAGACGGTCATAGTCCAACCGGCCGACAGCGTAACCGGTAGCTTGATAATAAAGTATATGAACACCAACGGCACGGCTACGTTGAACAGACATAAGTGGTTGAAGACAACAACTTGCAGTACAACGAGCACTATAAATAAAACCAGATATCGGAGTATCTCTTTTGCCATTGTTTTATTAGTTCATTTTACTTGTATGGAGAGGGAAACGCTGATTGTTTGTTGGGGAGATTATTCTCCGGAGGGCGTTGCGTCGGTTTCGATCGACCGAATCTCCTCGAGGTCGGTATTGGAGATGACCTTTACGGTAGATAGGGCGGTAAAATCGGTAAGCAGTTTGATGCGGAGAGTAAAGAAGTTGTCGTCCGCACCGTGGGCTGTCCCGAGGATTACGCCTACCGGTATGCCTTCGGGGAATACTGCGGAGTAACCCGAGGTTACGATTGTGTCGCCCTTGTGGAAGTGGGTATGCTTTGGTAGCTCTTCCAGGATAGCCGTGTGGGGGTCGTTGCCGTCCCAGACCAGAGAACCGAATGTGTCGGAGCCACGCAACTTACACGACAGGCGGAAGTTGGGGTTCAGCAGCGAAATG
>CAZEST010000054.1:0-12193 GCA_964514745.1 uncultured Alistipes sp. | reverse complement strand
CGCCACCTTCGGCGCAAAGTGTGTGCCACCAAGCCATGGCGAATTTCAGCCATTCCTTCATAGGCTTGCCGAGGACAACGCGGTCTGCATCGTAGTAGCGATAAGCCAGGGGATTGTGGCTTTCAGTTCCTTCAAACTTTATTTTCCCAATACCGGGGAAATATTCTTTTGTTTCCATTGTTGTTAAGTTTGTTAGTTTTTATGGTTTAAAGTTGTTTATTCAGATATGATTTCCAACGAGCATAAGCCTCCCGATAAGGCGCAGGGTCGTTGGCAGGATGGATTTCGTCGAGTTTGCGAAGCGAAGCAAAAGCCTCGTTGGTCGATTTATAGATTCCGGCTCCGATACCCGCACCCTTAGCCGCACCGACAGCGCCGTCGGTATCGTAAAGGTCGATGGTCGCACCGGAAACCGAGGCCAGAGTGTCGCGGAAAATCGGCGATAGGAACATATTAGCACGGCCGGCATGAATCTTATTAATCTTCATGCCGATGCTCTTCATGATTTCGATACCATACATGAAGGAGAAGACGATGCCCTCTTGCGCCGCACGGATAAGGTGGCGACTGTCATGCACGTTGAAATTTACGCCGTGGATAGAGCAGCCAACCTCCTTATTCTCCAATACACGTTCCGAGCCGTTGCCGAACGGCAGGATTGTAACCCCTTCGGAGCCTACCGGAATCTGAGCGGCAAGGTCGTTCATCTCGGGATAGCTTACTCCGGGCTTCAGAACGTTGCGACGAATCCAGCTGTTCAGTACGCCGGTACCATTAATGCAGGTCATCACACCGATGCGTGGATTCTCTGCCGTATGGTTTACGTGAGCAAAATTGTTTACGCGTGAACGCGGATCGTAGTCGACCGTGCCGTTTATGCCGTAAACAACGCCTGACGTGCCTGCAGTTGAGGCAATTTCGCCCGGATTAAACACGTTGAGCGACAGCGCATTATTTGGCTGGTCGCCTGCACGATAGGTAACCGGTGTACCCTCTGCCAAGCCCAGCTCGGCAGCAGCCTCAGCCGTCAAGCGGCCCTGCTCACAGAACGACTTCTTCACTTCGGGGAAAATCGAGCGGTCGTAGCCGAAATAGTCTAGAAGGAATTGCGCAGGGGAATCGGTCTTGAAGTCCCAAAGCATATATTCCGAGAGGCCTTCGGGATTAGTGCAGATTTCGCCGGTCAGACGCATAGCGATGTAGTCGCCGGGGAGCATCACCTTATAAATCTTGTCGAAAAGTTCAGGTTCATTCTGCTTCACCCATTGCAGCTTGGAGGCGGTAAAGTTACCGGGCGAGTTCAGCAGATGGCTCAGACACTGTTCAGCGCCGAGGTCGTTAAACGCCTTTTCGCCGAAAGGCACGCCGCGAGAATCACACCAGATAATCGCATCGCGCAGCAGCTGACGATTCTTGTCGATCATCACCAAGCCGTGCATCTGATACGAGATACCGATAGCACGGATATCGGCAGGCGCTACGCGAGAGCTCGCCAGAACCGAGGCAGTTGCCTCCTTAATATATTGCCACCAGCTTTCCGGACTCTGTTCGGCCCAACCCAGTTGCAAGGCCTTTATCGGAGCCTCATTCTTCGGATAAGAATCGGCAGCCACGCAAGCGCCACTATTGGCATCAACCAAAGCGACTTTAACCGAGGAGCTACCTATGTCAAAACCTAAAAGGTACATTTTCTTATATGATGTTTATTTATTTTTCATTTAACTGCGATGCTACAACAGTTGACACAGCCGATTGCAGGCCGTCAGCCGTAGCACGAATAGTTATATCGCCCTGATTTCCATCATTTTGGACAATCAGCATAGCCTTGCCGTAGAACGCATGGCGCGAATCAGCCTTGAACGGCTCAAGCGAGGTCTGGCTACCATTGTCTACTCCGGCATTAAATCCGGCTCCGGCAACCTCAAAATGGATGTCATTGTCGGCCAGCGGACAAAGAACGCCATCCTTATCAACTATCTCAACGGTTACGTAACTGAGGTCAGATCCGTCAGCACTAATGGCCGTGCGGTCAGGCGTCAGGCGAATGGCTGCCGGTTCACCGGCCGTCTGAATTCGGCGGCGAGCAACCTCCTTACCATCCTTTCGGCTCACAGCCTCTACGACGCCCGGTTCATAGTCCACGCGCCAGCTGAGATGCAGGTCATCTTCCCCTTTCTGCTTTGTGCCAAGCGACTTCCCGTTAAGGAACAGTTCAACCTCATCGGCATGATTGCAATAAACCCAAAGGTCAACAACCTCGCCGGGCTGATGATTCCAATGAGGGAAGAGATACAGCACGTCAACATCGTCGCGCCAAACCGACTGATACATATAGTATACATCCTTCGGGAAACCGGCTAAGTCAACAATGCCGAAATAAGAACTGCGCGCAGGCCATCCGTAGGGCGTAGGTTCGCCGATATAGTCGAAGCCGGTCCATACGAACTGACCACAAATATACGGATATTTCCTGACATCGCGGATTGAGTTTTCATGCGAACGGCCCCAGGGCGTACGGCAGTTATCGTATGACGAGCAGGCAAACGATTCATCGTAGAACGGGATGTCCCAGCGAACCGGCCACATATACGTACTGTCGGAAGGCATACGGTAATAGCCTCGCGTCATCAAGGCCGAAACGCTTTCTGTAAGGATAAACGGCTTACCGGGGAAGTTCTTCGGCACATCCTCGAACCAAGTATCATGGTAGTTATAACCAATCAGGTCGAGAGCGTCAGACTTAAACAGATGATTATTCGGGTCAGGTTCGTTACATCCGGCCGTAATCGGGCGAGAAGTATCCAACATTCTGACGCGGTCGGCCAGCTTCTTTGTCAGCAATGAATTGACCGACAAGGAATCGCCATTGGCAAGCATATTCTTGCCATGACCGAAATTCAGAATCATATTAGCCTCCTCAAGGCTCAGTGTATCGGCCGAAGCATCGGTCCACTGTTCCAGCACCTCATTACCGATGCTCCACATCAGGATTGAGGGGTGGTTGCGGTCGCGTCGCAACATATCGTCGAGGTCGCGCTCATGCCATTGGCCGAAATACTGCGAATAATCGTAGGTTGTTTTGCGCTTACGCCACATATCGAAGGCCTCATCCATCACAATCAAGCCCATGCGGTCGCAAAGGTCGAGCAATTCGGGAGCCGGAGGGTTATGCGACGTACGGATTGCATTGGCGCCCATCTCCTTCATTATTTCGAGTTGGCGCTGAATACCGCGCACGTTAACAACAGCCCCCAGAGCCCCCAGGTCGTGGTGCAGACAGACGCCGTTGATTTTCATCGGTTTCCCATTGAGTGAGAAACCCGTAGCAGGATCAAAATTGTAGTAGCGAACGCCGATAGTTGTCTCGTAGCAGTCGATTAGCTTCTTACCATCAGACAGCTCGGTAACAACGCGGTAGAGATTCGGCGCGTCAACCGACCAAAGTGCGGGATTCTTCAGCGAAGTCTGCTGCTTGCATTCCGTTGACGCATTAGCCGCCACCTTAATCTTCGAATTCAACGAAGCAACTTCTTCGCCCGAAGGGGCAAAGAAGCGAGTCGTCAAGGTTAAATTTTGGTTATGTTTAGAGGTGTTTTCAACGGTTGTCGTCATTTCGACATCCGCATTTTGCGCTGAGACATTGCCTGTAGTAACAAACGTGCCCCACTGCGCAACATGAATAGAGTCCAAGATTCTCAACCATACGTTGCGATAGATTCCGCAGCCGGAATACCAGCGCGAATTAGGCTGAAGTTGATTATCAACTCTAACGGCTATACAGTTATCGCCATCGAAATTGACATAAGGTGTGATATCATAGCTAAACGAGGCGTACCCATAAGGACGGGGTCCCATCTCGTGGCCGTTGACATAAACCGTAGCGTTCATATAGACGCCATCGAAGTCAACATAAACTTTTTTACCTTTATCTGCAGGATTGAGCTTAAACGTCTTGCGATACCATCCCAGGCCGCCGGGCAGCGCACCGCCTCCGGTTCCCGCCGGGTTTGACTCGCTAAATGTGCCTTCAATAGCCCAATCATGAGGCAACGTCAATGAGCGCCAACCGCCATCGTTGAAGGTTGGCAGTTCGTAGTGGTCGTCACCTCCGAGTTGGAAGTGCCATCCGTCATTGAAGCTCACTGACCTGCTGTCTTTAGCAAAGGCACATTGTGTGCCTATCAATAGACACACAATGGCTGATGCTTTTGCAAACCTAAACATAAGGATCTATTAGAGATTTACCTGTAGTTCGTTACCTGAGTAATCAATCATCTTACCGATACGGTTTACATCGTAAGCGGCCGGATGAGCGGCATCAATCTTGATTACATTGAACTGACGCTGCTGAGGCATTCCGTCGAAGCTGCCTTCGCGCTGTCCGATTGTCAATGTTGACGTTGCGTTGTTCCAGTGGAGATTGATTTTTGAGAACTTACCCTGTTCGTAGTTATAGTTGGTGCCTTCATCCTCATAGAGTGTGAAGTCGCAGTCGCGACCGGCGTAAACATAGATATTGATAACGCCATCGGGCTTTTCGTTACACCATTGGATATCGGGGCCAAAGGTTACGATTGAACCACCGCGAACAAACAGAGGCATACGTTCGTAGGGAGCGTCGGCAGTGATTGTTTGGCCTCCGGCATAGCTCTTGCCTGTATAGAAATCATACCAGTTGCCCTCCGGCAGATAGACCTCGCGGCTGCGTGCGCCGAATTCGGTTACCGGGCAAGCCATCAGAGCCGGACCAAACATAAACTGATCTTTAAGGTTGCGTACATTCATGTCTGACTCGAAGTCCATAACCAAAGCACGCATGATAGTATAATCATCGAAATGAACCATACCGGCCATAGAGTAGATGTAGGGCATCAGGCTATAGCGCAGCTTGGTATAGTAAACGATTGACTGATAAGCGGGGTGAGTTTCGGGAGCGAGGTTGAACACTTCGCGGAACGGCCACTGACCGTGGGCACGGAACATCGGGGCGAACGCACCGAACTGATACCAACGAGCGTTCAGCTCGCGCCATTCCTTGAGGTCGTTGTTTTCAACGCCTGTTTCTTCATATTCCTTCTCGGCTGCAACGTAGCGGTCTTCAACGCAGAAGCCACCGATGTCCATCGACCAGAAAGGAATACCACTGATAGCGTAGTTCAAACCGGCGGAAATCTGTGCACGCATATCCTCCCAACGGGTAGCGATATCGCCACTCCATGTGGCGGTTGAATAGCGTTGCAAGCCTGCGAAGCCTGAACGAGTCAGCAGGAATACGCGACGATTATCGCCGGTAGAGCGCTGGCCGTCGTAGATTGCTTCGGCATTTTCCAGAGCGTAGGCATTGAAATATTTTGCAGAGGGGCCGAGTGCCGTAGGGCCACAGAGGTCTTTACGATACTGAATATCAACGCAGTCGCGCACGTTGGGTTCGCTGGCGTCCATCCACCAGGCATCAATGCCCAGGGGTACATAATGGTCTTGAATCTGATGCCAGAAAAGCTTGCGAGCTTCGGGGCTGTAAGCATCGTAGAATGAGCCGAGATAACCCTGGCCTACCCAGTCGCGGATGCTGTCCTTAACGGCCTGTTGATACATCCAGCCATTGCGATCAAACTCCTTATAATGTTCGGTAGTAACGTAGAACTTAGGCCAAACCGAAACCATCAGACGGCCATTCATGGCGTGGATACTGTCAACCATTCCCTTCGGATCGGGGAAACGGACAGGGTCAAATTCATGGCAACCCCAGCTATCAATCGGCCAGTGTAGCCAGTCAATTACGATATTATCAATAGGTATCTGACGCTTACGGAATTCGGCTAACGTACTGAGCACTTCATCGCGAGTATTATACTTCTCGCGGCTCTGCCAATAACCCATCACCCACTTAGGCATGATAGGCGCCTTGCCGGTAAGAGTACGATATCCGGAGATTACATCGTCCATCGACGAACCGTAGACGAAGTAGTAATCAATCATATCTTGCATCTCGCCCCACCAGCTCATCTCGTTGCTTTCCGCCTTCGTAACAGGCTTGAGAGCACGCAGGCCGCAGTAAGCCACACCGCCGTTAGGGGTCCATTCGATGCGAAGATGAGCGCGCTTACCCTTCTGGAGGTTTGCAGAGAACTTATAGCTATTCGGGTTCCAAGCCGTACGCCAACGTTCCGGCACGATCAAGCTATCGTTCAAGTAAACTTTCTGATAACCCGAATAATAGAGGATAAACTTATATTCGCCGGTTGCATCCGGTTCGATGTCGCCCTCATAGGTTACGTTCGAGCCATAGAACTGGAAGTTATCCGGAGTATTGACAACCTTCGTAAGGTCTTCGCGAAGCAGATGCTCAAAGTAGAGGTTGGGCTCGCGGCGAACCTGCGTCTTGCCGTTAGCCTCGGTATACGTACCGGTCAGTGCGCCGGCCTTGCCGTCCTTGTCGTAGAGCTTGAAGGCATCGCCCAGCTGCAAATAATCGTCGGGCGAGCCCCAACGACACAGCGAATAGCTATCCCACAGCACACCGTAGTTGTTGGTTGAAACTACGAACGGCACCGAAACCTTCGTATTGTATTGGAAAAGTTCTTCGTTCTTTCCTTTGTAATTAAATTCGTCAGCCTGATGTTGGCCTAAACCGTAGATACCCTCATTATCATCTAACGAGAGGAACTTCTGCTGAACGGTGTAGGCCGATGTGCCTTCAACGGTGATCGGAGTGAATGAGCGAGAATCCTCGGCCAAGATTTCGTTGCCTTTCAAGTCATAGAACGAAACTCGCCCGGTAGCAAAGTCAACCACGGCCTTTACTGCCGATGTTGTCACGGTAACGCCGTTCTGATCATTTGTTACGGTAAAATAGGGATGAGATACTTGGGGCAACACTACCAGACTTGCATCCGGAGCAAACTCCTTGTCGGCGGTTGCCGAAACTCTGATTAGCTTATCGCCGAGGACCTGAAGGCGAACCATCGTAGCGCCGTCCTTGCTCTTCCCGTTGAACTTTACAACAACACTATTGTCGGTTTTGACATATTCCGGCAGAGCATACGCGCTGTTAACGGCCAGCACTGTCGGCAACATGGCTAAGATTAGATTACGGATTTTCATTAGTTTTACTGGACTAATTCATGGTTAGGTTAGTAGTGCAAAATTAATGAATCAATAATATATCATGCCCGTTTTATGTTAATAATCAGGCATAAAACGGGCAGTCGATATGGTATAAAATGTTTCAACAGGGATAATCAAATGTTATATATGCAACATTTGAAGCGACATTGTCGACAGATTTATTTTCCCTCATGTTCCTGATACACCGAGGGAAGCACTCCAAACTCATCTTTGAAATACTTACTGAAGTATTTCGGATTATTGAAGCCTACCTCATATGCTATTTCAGAAACATTTCGCTGACTCTCGCGCAGCAGCTGGGCCGCGCGTTTCAGGCGCAGGATTCGGATAAACTCTATCGGAGTCATGCCGGTAATCTGGCGGATTCGCTTATACAGATGTACGCGGCTCATTCCTAAATGTCGGCTCAACTCCTCAACGGAAAGTTCCGGACTCGACATGTTATCTTCGACATACTTAACGGCCGATTCTATAAGTTTCTCATCGACGGAGGTTACCTTAACGTGGGATGGTTCCGGCTCAATCAGCGACCTCCGGCTCCCCTTTCGGCTCAACAGGAGCAGACGATTCAATCGCAGCTTAAGGATATCGCAGTTGAACGGCTTGGTTATATAGTCGTCAGCCCCGATAGTGAGGCCTTCAACTTTAGCCTGCTCATCCTGCTTGGCCGATAAGACGATAATCGGTATGCCCGACCATTCACTATTAGATTTCATCCTGCGACACAACTCAATACCGTCGATTTCGGGCATCATCAAGTCCGTAACAACGATATCGGGCAAATGCTTGCCGAGCGATTCCAGGGCCTCTGCCCCATTCTTCGCCATAGTTATGTTATACGTTGGCGACAATTCTTCATTGATAAAGGTCAGCAAATCAGGGTTATCGTCAACAACCAATACGGTCGGGCGGTTATCAGCAGTTTGCTCCCGTGGCTCCGACTCTTCTCCGACGCCATTCTCGGTGCTGGCAGACGGTATGTCCGACGCAGCCTTTTCTGCATGATTCTCGTCGGCCGGCAGACTCTCAACATCACCGATTGGCAACGTAACGATAAACACGCTACCGCCTCCGGCATTGTCGACTACTTCTACCTCGCCATTATGAAGCTTAACATACTCTTTTACAAGACTTAACCCAATGCCTGAGCCGGCCGAATTACTCGTATCAGTTTGGTAAAAACAGTCAAAGATGCGCTTCTTATCGGCATCGGAGATACCGATTCCGGTGTCGGCCACCTTGATAGTCACCGTCTTCTCCATAACCGTGATAGCCACGTCTACCCTACCGCCATCCGGCGTAAACTTAAACGCATTCGACAGCAGATTCATCACGATTTTACCCATCTTGTCGGCATCGAAATACATCGGCAGCGATTCACTATTCGAGAAGAAAGTAAGACTAACATTCTTATCCTCGGAATAGGAATTAAACGAGTCGCACTGACTCTTAACGAACGACACCAAATTGCCCTTTACTGGCAAATACTTCAGTTCGGCAACCTCATTCTTTCGGAAGTCAAGCAACTGATTTACAAGATTAAGCAGCTTGGTAGCGTTATTATGAACAATCTCCAGGCGATGCTTCTGCTTCTCGTCGGAAGCACTCTTCAGCATTGCCTCAATGGGCGACAGAATCAATGTTAACGGCGTGCGAAGTTCATGACTGATATTCGCGAAGAACTTAAACTTCAACTTATTAAGCTGCTCTTGCTGCTTAATAGCTTCCTCCTTCTTCTGTTCAATATAGCGTTTACGTTCACGGCGCTTAATAACCCGGGCCATATAGTAAATAGCTACGATTACCAACAGAATATAGAACATCTTAGCCCACCACGACAACCAGAACGGCGGATAAACAACGATACGCAAGCGCGCAGCTGATTCCGATTCGATGCCGTCGTTGTTTACAGCACGAACCTCAATGGTATACGTGCCCGACGGGAGGTTGGTATAAGTTACCTGCGGCTGATTGCCGCTACATTTAATCCACTCATTATTAAAGCCTACCAGTCGATAATAGTAGGTACAATTTTCTTGAACTATATAGTCGTCGGTAGCAAAACAGATTGTAAATTCATTTTGGGAGTAGCTCAAGCAGATCTCCTCTGCATCATTGATTGACTCCGAGAGGACTACCACCCCATCGTAGCGCTGACCAACTTCAACCGACTGGTTGAACAGCTTCATGTCGGTAAACATGATGCGTGGGCGCTTTGAATCGCTCGGCAACTTGCGCGGATCGAAGACGTTTACGCCATACAAGCCTCCAACCAGCACTTCGCCACCGGGCATACTGCAGAATGAACGCTGATTAAAGTCGCTGTTTTGCAGGCCGTCGCGATGAGTGTAAATGCGGCTGCTAAACCTATAATCCACGCCCTCGCGCATTACGCTAACCTTCACCAGTTCCGAACCGACTGTAGCCCAGATTGTACCCTGAATATCCTCTACAATACCAAAGATATACGGCTTCTGAACACGAGTAGTCAACGCAACTACCTGTAGCGAGTTGCGCGAAGCATCATACATGTAAAGGCCTTCATCCGTAGCGAACCAGATCAGATTCCGGCTATCCTCGTAGACCTGCGAGATATTCGCATTGCCCAGTCCGGCCAAAGCTGCATTATCGGCCGACGTTTTATAGAACTGTCTGTTAGCCAGATTCATAACAGACAGGCCTCCATTGGTGGCCACATACAGTTTGCCGTCATGCGAAACAACCAGCGAGTTAACGTAGTTGCTACACAAGCCGGCGTTATCCGTGCGATAGGCAATCCGCTCACCCGTTGCAGGGTTAAAGCGCAACACTCCACCGCCCAGTGTTCCTATCCAAAGCCCCCCATCGGGGCCCTTAACTATCGACCATATATTCCGAGTTGCAGGGTCATCGCCAAGAGACAAATCCTTGACCACCCCGTTACTATAATACTTCAGGCCTCCGCGATACGTACCGATCCAAACGCCGTCGCCATCCGCACAGAGGCTTGCTATCGCCCGAGCACTCGTGCCGTCTTGAATATTCACCGACAAAACGCTCTCGCCGGTAGCCGAATTCCATTTTATCAGCTGCCCGGTATCAGTGCCGACCCAAACCATTGACTGTCCGGCATTTGCAATACAGTTAACATCAGGCAGGTCATACATCCTGAATTTAAACTGATTGGTATTATATTGGTATAGACCCTTCTTATACGTACCGATCCATACCGATCCGTCATCGTCGGTATACAATGCTGAAATCGTATTATTCTCTAATTGCTCCGACCTGGACAGGTGCTTAATTGACGCGTTTTGGGGATTGACAACCACAACCCCGTTGCGATGGCGCCCAAGCCAGATATTGCCATCGGCGTCTTGCGTAATTGACCCTACAATAGCAAACGGGCTTACCAGATTCGTCAACGGCTCGCTGATTCGATGGTTCAAAAGATCGTAAACCCAGATACCGTCGATACTATAGACCCAAAGCAGATTGTTTCGGTCAAAGAAACCCTTAAACTGAATATCTCGCCCAACGCTGCCGGTTACAACCTTATCTCGCCATAGCGTCCGGCGAGTCTTTCGGTCAACGGCTATCACCTCTCCGGAGTTGGCAATAAATAGCATCTTCGACGATGCATCGACAATTTCTACCACATCCTGTCCGACAAACAATCCGGCGTCATCCTTTATGCCGACAGGTTTCTTCTGGCCCTTCTCTACGCAAAAAGCCTTCCTGGAATAATCAATGCCCCAAAGATTCCCCTGAGAGTCAACCGCCAACCTCGACGGATTAATCTCCTGCCCCAAATGCTTCAGATAATGGTTAATCTTACGGATAAAACGATTTCGCCGGCGATCGTAGACGCTGTATCCGGCCGGTGTCTTTATCAGTAAATTTCCATTGCCCAACTCCTCGACCGATTCAACGTAGTTATCGCTCAGCGTTGTTGAGTCATTTTTGACCGAAGTAAACACCTTGAAGTTGTAGCCATCGAAACGATTCAATCCCGACGACGTACCTATCCAGACAAAGCCCTCGGAATCCTTCAGGACTGCATTGATTTTATTATTCGACAGGCCCTGCTCAACATCGTAATGCTTATATGAATAGTCCTGCGCGAAAAACAGGTATGGTATGATAACGAATAGTATGGAGACAATAAATCGCATTAAAGCACTGCTTATTATGGTATATGATTTGGTTTTATGGTCTGACAAATTTACACAAATTCGCATAAACTCACACTATTTTCCCCGTTAAACTTTACTGAAAAATATAACATTTCTATACCTAACGCCTTTTCATGCCACATAACGCTTACATTTTACACGGCTTCTCCTCAATTTACATACGCCACAATCGCTCTCCAAATCATTATATTTCAGAATATTACGTTATTTTAACGCAAATGATATAACATTTTATCCACTTTATCTTAACATTTTAGCACTGCCAAGCAACCAATCAATCACCTAATAATAGCAATTTAGCGAACCCCCTTAAAATATATTAAATAAATTTGCATCGGAAAATACTACCCTTACCAATCATCTCCCCCCACTGTTAAGGATAATACAGACCTTGAATCAACAAAAATCAACAAATCAATTAATAACTACCTTAAATTTTTCAACCAAAGACAGTGTATCAATGAAAAGAACGCTAAAAAGTCTATGCCAAACATGGCATGCAAGTCGCGTTGCTATCGCTGCTTTCCTGATGCTTTTGGGTACTTTTGCTATCAATGCAGAAGATCTGGCAGTAACAGGTACGGTCAGTTCAGCGACCGACAATGAACCTCTGATTGGTGCTTCGATTGTTGTCAAAGGTACCGCCAACGGTGCTTCGACTGATATCGATGGCAACTTTTCACTCAAAGCTCCTCAGGGTGCTACCCTCGTTATTTCATACGTAGGCTACATTTCTCAGGAAGTAAAAGTTCAAAGCAATGTGGTAAACGTTAGCTTGAAAGAATCAGCTAACAACCTTGACGAAGTTGTTGTAGTTGGTTACGGTGTTCAGAAAAAGAAACTCGTTACCGGCGCTACAGCTCAAGTAAAAGGCGATGACCTTGCTAAGT
>CAZEST010000053.1:6140-12520 GCA_964514745.1 uncultured Alistipes sp. | reverse complement strand
TGAAGGCCGGACTGGATGCGGCAGCGGAGGTAATGCAACGTCGCGGAACGGAAATTGCCATAATGGTTTCGCTGACACTGTCAACGGCCGGGGGCCGCTCCTTCTCAGGCCAAACGCTGGAGGCTTTCCTGACCTCGATTCTCCATTCGCCCTATATCGTAAGCGTTGGTCTGAACTGCTCGTTCGGGCCGGCCGATATGCTCCCTTACCTAAAAGAATTAGCAGCTATAACCCCAACCTTGGTAACGGCCCATCCTAATGCCGGACTCCCCAATGAGTTCGGCCAGTACGCCGAGACTCCGGAGCGAATGGCTCAAACTATTGCCGAATTTCTCAACCTGACATTGGTAAACGTTATCGGGGGCTGTTGCGGCACTACCCCCGATCATATTCGCCTAATTGCAGCCCTGGCAAAGCAAGCAACGCCCCATATCCCCGCACAAACCGACAGCACCAACACTCTGCGCGTTAGCGGCCTGGAGATGCTGGAAATCAAACCGGAGAACAACTTCGTCAGCGTAGGCGAACGCTGCAACGTTGCCGGCTCGCGCAAATTTCTCCGCCTTATTAAGGAGAAGAACTATCGCGAGGCGGTCAGCATTGCTCGCAAGCAGGTTGAAGCCGGGGCTCTGGTTCTCGACATCAACCTCGACGACGGAATGCTCGACACCGCTGCCGAGATGACCAACTTTCTCAATCTGCTGGCCTCCGAACCGGAAATTTCAAGGGTTGCATTCATGATTGACTCCTCCAATCGCGAGGTAATTGCGCAAGCCTTGAAATCAGTGCAAGGTAAAGCAATAGTCAATTCTATCTCACTTAAAGAGGGGGAAGAGCATTTCCTTGCCGATGCATTGATGATTCATCGCAAGGGGGCAGCGATGGTAGTTATGGCCTTCGACGAACAGGGCCAGGCCACCACTTTCGAACGCAAAACCGAAATTTGCAGTAGAGCCTACAAGTTACTGACCTCCAACGGCATCCCGGCTACCGACATTATCTTTGACCCCAATATTCTGACTATCGCTACCGGAATTGAGGAGCATGATGCCTTCGGCTTGGACTTCATCCGCGCTACCGCCTGGATTAAGCAGAACTTGCCCGGCGCAAAGGTTAGTGGTGGAGTAAGCAACTTGTCGTTTGCGTTCCGAGGCAACAACTATCTGCGTGAGGCGATGCACGCCGTATTCCTATACCATGCAATCAAAGCCGGTATGGATATGGCTATCGTAAATCCGTCGACCTCCGTAACATATTCCGACATTCCCGACGACCTGCGCACCTTGCTGGAAGATGTAATCCTTAACCGCCGCAAAAGTGCCGCGGACGACCTTACCGATTATGCTCGCAAAATGGCGGAAGCTGCCGAAGCTGCAAAGGCTGCCGGAACCGCTGCTACCACCGGGGAGACCGCCGTTGCGCCCTCAGCCAACCGCACCGCCATTCCTCTCGATAAACGCCTGGCCGATGCACTGATGCACGGCTCAGAGGAGTTTCTTGAAGATGATTTGACTGAGGCATTGACCGTATATCCTTCGGCCATGTCGATTATAGACGGCCCCCTGTTAGAGGGAATGAACCACGTTGGCGAACTGTTTGGCGAAGGGAAGATGTTCCTGCCGCAAGTTGTAAAGACAGCACGCACAATGAATCGCGCCGTCGAGATTCTCCGTCCGGCTATCGACCGAGAGAAAGCACAAAGCGGCACAACCTCGGCCGGAACCGTAATCATTGCAACCGTCAAGGGGGATGTCCACGATATCGGCAAGAATATCGTAGCGGTCGTACTGTCGTGCAATAACTATCGCGTTGTTGACCTCGGCGTAATGGTGCCGGCTGCGGAGATTATCGCAGCGGCCCGGCGCGAAAAGGCCGATGTTATCTGTCTGTCAGGCTTGATAACACCATCCCTTTCGGAGATGATTAACGTTGCACAAGAGATGGAGCACGCCGGACTCTCTATCCCCCTGATTGTCGGCGGAGCTACCACCTCAAAGCTCCATACAGCATTGAAAATAGCCCCGGCCTACTCCGGACCGGTGGTCCACTGCACGGATGCCTCTCGCAACCCCTACTTAGCCGCTCGCCTGCTCAATCCGGCAACACGCAAAGATTTCGTCGCCAACCTCAACGAAGAATATCGCGATATTCGCCACGACTATCAAGCAAAGTCGGCGCCTCTGCTCTCAATCGAAGAAGCTCGTAAGCACAGAGCTACCACCGACTACATAGCTCCGGCTCCGGCCTTACCCGGAAAACAACTGATTGACATTCCGGTTACTGACGTCGAAGAGTTTATCAACTGGACCTTCTTCTTCAATGCTTGGAAACTTTATGGACAACAACTGACCATACAGTGCAACTGCCCGAGTTGCCGAGCTATGGCCGAAAGCGACGTTACCCACCAGGCAGAGATTCTTAAGTCCGATGCTATCCTCCTGCTCAACCGATTAAAGGCCGACGGCATGAGCCATATTCGCGCCCTGGTTGACATCTGCGAAGCTTACAGCGAGGGGGACGACATCGTTATCGGCGGCAATCTACGCTTCCCGATGTTGCGCCAACAGAAAGCTACCGACGGTCATTGCCTATCGCTGGCGGATTATATTGCAGTTGCACCGGAAAAGCGAATCGGTTCAACTAACGCTGCGTCGGATCATATCGGTCTGTTTGCCGTAACCGCCGGGCTCAATATGGAGGCCCTTTACAAAGAATTTGAGGGCGACCCCTATCGCACGCTACTCCTGCAATCGCTCTGCGACCGTCTGGCCGAAGCCTCCGCCGAATGGCTTCACCGACATGTACGTCGCTCTATCTGGGCTTATGCCCCTGAGGAAGCGCTGACTGTAAAGGATTTATGGCAAAATCGCCATCAAGGTATTCGTCCGGCCGTTGGCTACCCCTCAATTCCCGACCAAACCCTGATGCATCTTATCGACAGCCATCTCAGTCTGTCGAAAATCGGCGTTACAGTCACCGAAAACGGGGCGATGTCTCCAACATCTACCGTCAGCGGTTTCTACATCGCAAACCCAAACGCTACATATTTCTCCATCGGCACAATCGCCGACGACCAACGCAAGGACTACGCCGAGCGTCGCTCCCTCCCATTGGCTACCATCAACGCAATCCTGCCCAAATAACCTTTATCCCAACTAATCTGCAATAATATGACTACTCGCACCGAACTTTCCAACTCACTGAAAGCCAAGCTCGATAATGGCAAAAAAATCAAGATACTGTTTGTTTGCTTGGGCAACATCTGCCGCAGCCCGGCAGGGGAAGCCGTAATGCTCGAAGCTATTGACGAATTGGGGATGGCCGACTGTTGGGAAGTTGATTCAGCCGGCACGGGCGACTACCACATCGGCGACCTCGCCGACCCTCGTATGCGTCAGCACGCTGCAAAACGGGGCATTCGACTGCTCCATCGCTGTCGACAGGTTTGTTCATCAGACTTCTACGACTTCGACTTGATTATCGCTATGGATGATTCCAATCGTCGGAACTTGCTCAACATCTCCCCCACCGTTGAAACCGACAACAAAATCATACCTATAGCAGCATTCTTTACCAACGGACCGTTAGCTCCGGCTATCAACCAAAGGCCTACAGCCGATAACAACCGCCATCAGACCTACGACGCTACTATCGGCTACGACTACGTACCCGATCCTTATTATTCCGGTGCTGAAGGGTTTGAGTTGGTGCTTGACATGCTCGCTATTGCATGTCGGAATATCGCCTCGCTGCTACTCTAATCGGCTCGTAACAGACTACTTACCAAGGAGAATTTCGCGCAACGTTGAGAGCTTATTCAAGGCTTGCAATGGGGATAGATTATTGATATCCAAGCCGAGAAGCTCATCGCGAATCTGCGCGAGAACCGGGTCATCAAGCTGGAAGAAGCTTAGCTGCATACCGTCTTCGGTTTGAGGTTGCGATAGCGGAGTAACCGAATCGGTTGCATTACCGCTGTTAGCAGCCTCAAGCTGGCGCAGTACAACATTTGCACGGTCAACTATCGTTCGGGGCATACCTGCCAACTTCGCTACATGAATACCGAAACTGTGCTCCGAACCGCCCGGTTTCAGCTTACGCAGGAATACTACCTTGCCGTCAATCTCCTTCACGGAGACATTGAAATTCTTTACGCCCGGATAGCTCTTCTCCATCTCGTTGAGCTCATGATAATGGGTTGCGAAGAGCGTTTTGGGCTTCTCTTTACAGCGATTGAGATATTCAACGATAGCCCACGCGATTGAGATACCATCGTAGGTTGACGTGCCGCGTCCCAACTCATCAAACAATATCAACGAGCGCTGACTAACGTTGTTAAGAATCGAGGCCGCCTCGTTCATCTCAACCATGAATGTAGATTCTCCAAGCGAGATATTATCGGAAGCACCTACGCGAGTAAAAATCTTGTCGACTACTCCGATATGCGCACTCTCAGCAGCCACGAAACAACCAATCTGAGCCATCAACACATTCAAAGCCGTCTGGCGCAGCAATGCCGACTTACCGGCCATATTCGGTCCGGTTATCATCATAATCTGAGTATTCTCGTTGTCGAGAGTAACAGAATTGGAGATATAAGGCGTGCCCGGAGGCAGCTCCTTCTCAATAACCGGATGGCGCCCCTGGGTAATATCTATCAGTAATGAATCGTCAACAATCGGGCGATTATAATGATTCTCACGAGCAACTCGCGTAAACGCCAACAAGCAATCCAATCGAGCTATAACCTTAGAATTGGCCTGAATAACCGGCACGTACTCCGTCAGCTTGGCAACCAGGTCGTTATAGAGCTGATTCTCCAGGATTTCGATACGTTCTTGGGCCGTAAGGATTTTTTCCTCATATTCCTTCAGCTCCTCGGTAATATAGCGCTCGGCATTAACCAAGGTCTGTTTGCGAATCCACGTCGGCGGCACCTTATCCTTATGCGTATTTGTTACTTCGATATAGTAGCCAAACACGTTGTTATAGCTGATTTTTAGGCTCGGAATACCGGTAGCCTCAATCTCTCTACGCTGAACCTGCTGCAGATAATCCTTACCCTGATAAGCCATACGGCGCAATTCGTCGAGCTCGGCGTTGACGCCCGACTGAATAACATGGCCCTTATTGAGCATCGTTGGTGCGTCTTCCGCAATTTCGCGCGCGATACGGTCACGGATAAGTTCACACGGGTTTAGGCAGTCGCCCATATGTCGGAGCAGTTCCAACGAGGCGCCTGACAGCAGTTTTCGGGCAGGTTCAATCGCACAAAGTGCATTCTTAACCTGCACCATCTCACGCGGAGATACCCTGCCGACAGCTACCTTCGACACCAATCGCTCTAGGTCGCCAACCTGCTCCAGGAGTTCTACAAGCGCATCTCGGCGTTCAGGCTCCTTAAAGAAAAACTCAACGATGTCGAGGCGCTGGTTAATTTCATCCGGATTTTTCAAGGGGAAGCAGATCCATCGGCGCAACATTCGGGCCCCCATCGGGCTGACTGTCTTATCGAGGATGTCAAGCAGACTCTTACCCTCATCGCCCAACGGAGCCAACAGTTCGAGATTGCGCACCGTAAACTTATCCAGGCGCACAAACTGCTCCTCCTCTATACGGGCAATGCGCGAGATATGCTCGGTATGAGTATGGTGGGTAATATCCAGGTAGTGCAGAATCGCACCGGATGCGATTACCGCTTGGTGCATCTTATTTATGCCGAAACCCTTCAGCGAAGATGTCTCAAATTGCTTAAGCAGTCGGTCGTTGGCTGCCTGGGGGGTAAACACCCAATCTTCGAGCTCGAAAATCGGGAACTTTCCATTCATCTCGCCCTCCAATCTCATTCGATTTCCGCGCTCAACCAGCACCTCCTTCGGGGCGAAATTGGCCAGCAACTTAGAGATATAGTCGTAGTCGCCTTGAGCCGTCAGGAACTCACCGGTAGAGATATCCAGAAATGCTATGCCGAGGGTATCCTTATCGAAATGGATTGCCGCCAAGAAGTTGTTTTCGCGATGGTCCAAGACATTGTCGTTCAGCGTAACGCCGGGCGTAACCAACTCGGTAATATCACGCTTCACCAAGCGGTTCTTGACCAGCTTTGGGTCCTCCAGCTGGTCGCAGATAGCAACGCGCTTGCCGGCTCTGACCAGTTTAGGCAAATACGTGTCGAGCGCATGATGAGGGAATCCGGCCAACTCAACCGAAGAGGCCGCCCCGTTAGCACGGCGCGTCAAGGTTATACCGAGAATTTCCGAAGCAGTTATCGCGTCTTCGCTGAAAGTTTCGTAAAAGTCACCAACACGAAAAAGGAGAATAGCATCGGGATGCTTCTCCTTCATCTGGAAATACTGCTTCATCAGCGGAGTTTCGACAAT
>CAZEST010000053.1:0-6040 GCA_964514745.1 uncultured Alistipes sp. | reverse complement strand
ATGGGGCTAATGGGAGGAATGGTTAACAGATTGCCTCATTGGGCCTATTAGTCCCATTAGTCCCATTGGCCCTATTAGTCTTAGGAAAGCCTTATTCGGCGGTTGCCAGGGGAGCAGCAACCGTATAAACGCGGGCAGCCAGTTCTTTGTCGAACATATAGAGGCCGTAGCCGTTGTCGCCAATCTTCTTGAGAGTGTCGATATAGGTGCGTGCATTCTGCTCCTCTTCAATCTGCTCGGTGATGAACCATTGCAGCTTAGCCTGGGTAGCATAATCCTTAGCCTCAACAGCCAAAGCGTTAAGGTTGTTGATCAGCGAAGTTACCTTCTGCTCGTGAGCGAGGGTTGCCTGGAATGCAGCCAGGGGAGATTCCCATTCGGTATCAACTCCGGCGATAGGTTCGAGTACAACCTTTGCGTCGCGAGAGTTCATATAGTTCATAAAGATAGTTGCATGGTCCTGCTCTTCTTTGAACTGAATAGCGAACCAGTTAGCGATACCGTCATATCCGGCGTTTGCAAAGTGCATTGACATTGAAAGGTAAAGATAAGCCGACCACAGTTCGGCATTAATCTGGGCATTGATAGCCTTTTCTAATTCCTTAGATAACATGCTTTTGATATTAGTTTAGTTGGTTTAGTTAGGAACGTTTTTGTAAGTATGCTTAGAAGCGGTAATGAATACCGGCCATGATATTAGCTCCATGGAATGTCTGGATAAACGTATACGCCGCACTTACGGAGAAGCGCATCGAGCTACTGATATTTACATCGAAGCCCCCTCCGAGGTTCAACCCAAGATGGCTCTCGCGAGAGGAGACGTCGTCGGAGATTTCACCTCTGATATCCGTATGCAGGTTCCAGCTTGAGTAGTTAAGACCGGCCAGCGGATAGACGCTGCAGCGTCCTTTTGCAAATGGGAACATAAAATCAACATTCAGGTTAATCATCATAGCGTCTTGACCGTCGCGACGGAATACGTAGTCGGCATCAGGGCTCAAGCGCAACAAACGATTAAAGCGATAGGTAAACTGCAAGCCGGTAATCGGTTCGCGGTTATACGTGTTATAACCGAAACGAAAACCAAGCGATTTTTCTCCGCTATACTCATCGGCATAACCGTTGAACGAGCATACGGCAACGATTACCGCTACTGCAATTAATGCAATCCGCTTTACTGACATAAACATTCTGATTTTTGTTAATTCACCATTTTAGTAGGAACAAAGTTAATGATTCGTGGGGAGATTGACAAAAAATATGGGGGATTTTTGTTAACTTCGCAGAGGAAAACGGAGCGCAGTGCTCCGTTACGAATGTATAGGGATAATAAACTACTGATACTCAAAATGAAATGGGGTTATCGCCTCTTGAGGACCATCATTGTTTCCGCAATTATTTTGGTTGCGGTTGTCCCTGCTATACTCTTTGTTGCCCTATCTATCTCGGGGGTACAACGCCGAATTGCCGACACGCTCGAAAAGGAGCTATCGGAGCTGATTGATGCGAAAGTTACGATTGGCGACCTCGGTATTCTGCCCTTCAACCGAGTTATCTTGAGGGATGTCGCCGTTGAGACAGCTCCGGGCGATACGGCCCTTGTTGTGAACCGCTTGGGGGCCGGCGTCTCCCTGCTATCGGGATTGATTGGCGACACCTGGCGCGTTGACTACGTTGAACTTATCGGCATGGATGCTCGTATTCGTCGCGACTCTATCAACGGTCCGCTTAATATCCAGCCGATTATCACCGCCCTGCAACCAAAGGACAAGAACAAACCGCCAACCAGTTTCGACCTAAAGGTTTCAACCGTCATCATTCGCAGTTCATCGGCCAGCTACGACATTCTCGACCAGCCCCATAAGACCACCTTCGATCAGAACCACATAAAGGTCAGCAACCTGCGAGCCGATGTCAACTTGCCCCGCATTGCTAATGACGACTTCCTCATAAATCTGCGTCGTTTAGCCCTGGAAGAGCGATCCGGCTTCGCCATAAAGCAGCTGGGCGGCGAATTCCATATTGCTAAAGACGAATTAACGGCAACCGACCTGGAGATTGAATTGCCGGCTTCGCGCCTGGAATTTACCGATTTACGGCTACCACTCGACGGCCTCAACTCTATCGAACAGAGTCTGCGCGTTAATCCCCTGACCGTTGGATTAAAGGAGGGTGCACATATCTGGCTCCCCGATTTCCGGGCTTTCTATCAGCCGCTGGCCAACATACGCCTAATGGCCGAAATGCCGCAATTCGTGGTTAGCGGTACGCCCAACACCGCGCGTGCCGATATTCGCCTGGAATTAGAGAACATCTTGGCGATCGACCTCGCCGGAGAGGGTGTCAACCTGCTCAACTCCGACCGTAGTTTTGCGATTGACCGCCTGGCGCTCAACGTCGCCGGCGACCAACTGGCCACCCAACTGACCGACCTCGACAACATTTCGCCCAAGCTATTGAATATTCTGCGCACGCTGGGGCCTACGTCTCTAACGGCCGAAGGAAACGCTACGATGAACTCCTTCGATGGAGAACTGACCATGGCGGCTTCTCCGGGCAAGGTAAACATTACAGCCGGCGGTTCCTTCGCCAACCGCAACAACTTCGACGTGGAGTCGGTTATAACTACCGACGGCTATCTCGACTTATCGGCCTTCCTCCCCGACCAAGGCCCTATCGGTTTTGAAGGGAGCATTGATGCCGGCTTTGCGCAAACCGGCACCAATCGCACCGGAGCTGCCGACATCTACCTCGACAGGGTTCAATTCCAGGGGAAAGACCTTACTGACGTTGCAGCCAACATTACTCTCGACAATACAGCAGCTAAATGTACGCTAACGGTTGACGATGTCGACCTGGTGCTCAGCATGGATGCTGACGTTAATTTCGACAACGACAATCCGGCCGTAACACTCGCAGCCGAGCTCAGTCGCCTCCACCCTGACCGCCTCGGACTCTGGAACAAATACCCCGGAAGCGTTATATCGGGCGACATAAATATCGACATGGCGGGCCCGGCTTGGCGCTGCATGGAAGGGACGGCTACCATCACCGACCTTACCCTAAAGCCGGTAGATTCCGCCGGAATTACGATGCACAACCTGAGCCTCGCAGCGCGCAACCTGGAGGACGGCACTTCGCGCATCGACCTCTCCAGCGACTGGGTTGACGGCTCAATCATCGGTATATTCGACTTCCCTTACCTCGGACGCGCTACTCTCGACATCATCTCCGAAGCTTTCCCGGCCCTACTGCCCGGCCACGCCCGCGTTGACCTCGCGCAAGCCCAACTTCAGAGCGGCAAGACGCGCCACGGGCTCATGGCTACCAACGATTTCATGTTCGACCTTACAATCAAAGAGACCGAACGACCTGCCGAATTCTTCAACCTGCCTATTAGTGCGATTTATCCCGTCAGGATAAAGGGCGGCGTTTGCCAGGACACCCACGACCTGGAAATCAACATCTCGGCCCCATACCTGCGCCAGGGTTCCAAACTCATCGAAAACAGCTCGCTATCGGCCTACGTTGACGGCGATGAAGACCGCGCACGCCTCAACTTCGTAACGACAATGCCAACCAAGGGTGGACCAATGACCTTGGAAGTTACTGCATCGGGCCACGACGATTTACTGCACACCGACCTCGGTTGGAAAATTGACCGCGCAAAGAAATACGAGGGAAGCCTACGGACGGTAACAAACTTCCGCCGCGACGACTCCGGCCTAACCTCTACCGTTAATATCCGCAAATCATTCCTTACCTTCAACGATTCAACCTGGGCCGTCGACCCTGCCTCTATCGCCATCAAAGGGAAGGAGATTACCATCGACGGCTTACACGGCTACCACGGCAACCAATTCATTAAGATAAACGGCAAAGTATCAACCGAACCGACTGACCTGCTGACTCTCGAGCTGAACCACTTCAGCCTCGACTATCTGTTTGAATCGCTCGGTATCGACGCAGCTATGCTCGGCGGCGATGCATCGGGCACGTTCTATGCCTCCGATCTCTATTCGGGCAGTCCACGCCTGGAAACGCCCGGCCTCCACGTTAAGGATATCAGCTACAATAAAACCGTGCTGGGCGATGCCGTAGTACGCTCCTACTTCAACACATCGAACATGGCGGCCATGCTCGATGCGGATATCGACAACAATGGCCGACGCTCAACCGTAACAGGCGGCATCTATGCTACTCGCGATTCGCTCGACCTGACATTTAATGTTGACCATGAGCCGGTTGGATTCCTACAGCCCTATATGGCCGCCTTTGCCTCCAACGTTTCGGGATATGCCTCCGGGCGTGCCCGTGTGTTTGGCAACTTCAAGTATATCGACCTGGAAGGCGACGTAAAAGCCGACTCCGTAAGTCTGAAAATCAACTTCACAAATACAACATACTGGGCCAGCGATTCTATTCATATCCGCCCCGGATTCATCAACCTCAACGGTATTACTATTCATGATTACCGCGGCCATACGGCAAACCTGAACGGATGGCTACGCCACACCTACTTCAAAGACCCACGGTTTGAATTTGCCGTTACCGGTGCGAAGGGGTTACTGAGCTACGACGAAACCGCCAAGGATAATCCGCGATGGCATGGCCGCATCTTCGGCGATGGCTCGGCATTCGTCAAGGGCGAACCGGGCAAAATTGACATCAACATCGACATGGAGACCAACGCCGGCTCTACATTTACCTTCGTATTATCCGACCAGGTAGAGGCCGACGAATATTCCTTCCTGACCTTCCGCGACAAGAACAAATCGGATAACGCGCAGGCCGATTCGCTGGCTATTCGCGACACGTCAATGGACCTCGTCAACCACCTGAAAGAACTTGCTGCAAAACACGATGATTCAACCACATCCGACTACAATATCACCATCCAGGTTGGCGTTACCCCCGATGCCGAAGTAAACCTGGTAATGGACCCCGTTGGCGGCGACCGCATCCGAGCCTTCGGTAACGGCCACCTCCGTATGGACTACAATTCGGCCAACAACGACCTAAAGATGTATGGCACCTACACCCTCGACCAAGGCGCCTACAACTTTACCCTCCAAGATATTATCATCAAAGACTTCACCATCAAGTCGGGCAGCGAAATCGCCTTCAGAGGCGACCCATATGCCGCCCAGCTCGACATCCAGGCGGCCTACTCCCTGAACGCCAATCTAACCGATCTCGACGAATCGTTCCTTAACGACAACGACCTCAATCGAACCAACGTGCCGGTCAACGCCCTGATGAAGGTTACCGGCGATATCCGTCAACCGGAAATTGATTTCGATCTCGAATTCCCAACCCTTACATCCGACGTCTACCGCAAAGTTAAATCCATCATCTCCACCGATGAGATGATGAACCGCCAGATTCTTTATCTGCTGGCTCTCAACCGATTCTACACACCTGACTATATGTCGGGCGCAACCAAGGGCAACGAACTCGTTTCGGTTGCATCCTCAACCATATCCTCCCAGTTAGGCAGCATCCTCGGCCAGATTTCCGACAACTGGAACATCGCTCCGACATTCCGCTCCAGCCGAGGCGACTTCTCCGACGTTGAAGTAGACGTAGCCCTATCATCGCGACTGCTCAACAACCGCCTGCTCTTTAACGGCAACTTCGGCTATCGCGACAAGAGCCTCAACACTAACCAGTTTATCGGCGACTTCGACCTGGAATACCTCCTGAACCGCGCCGGGACTATCCGTCTAAAGGCCTACAACCGCTACAACGACCAGAACTACTATCTCCGTTCGGCCCTGACCACACAAGGCGTAGGCATTATTCTGCGCAAAGATTTCGACACCCCTTCCGACTTCTTCCGCAATCTTTTCCGCCGCAAGGCCCAAGAAGTTACCATACCTCTGGCCCCTATCCAAACCGATTCTATCTCAGCGAAGTAATCTTACGCTAATTTTCCGGCTATTCGGCTATAAGTTTTTACCGTTTTAGGAAGCTGAGTTGACTAAAATTAGTTAACTTTGCATCAGAAAACTATGATAGAACGTATAGTCATTATCGA
>CAZEST010000052.1:0-12725 GCA_964514745.1 uncultured Alistipes sp. | reverse complement strand
CCGTAACTCACCAAAACTTTTACCAAATTTATTTATACAAAACAGGCTCTATTTCGCATGATCTAACAATTGACTACTTCTGCACAACAATCGGCATTACAGCGTCATCACGGCCACGCTTAAAATCGTCATAAATAATCTTAGTCCACTTTGGAGCACCGACATCCGTATTTAAATGGGAAAGGTCGCTCATATCCTCATCTACCAATCTCGAATCTGTTAGATAATTAAAGACACGGAAATGATATATTGACTTCAGCGAATAAAGTATCTGATAAGTACGTTGCAATTGCTCTTTATCTAAAAGTTCTGCGCGCTTTGGATGTAACGGCATTATACGAACAAAGACCTCAATACCTCTTGCCTTGCACATATCCAATATCTCGGTAAAATATTTGATATTCTGCTGAATAAGTTTAGGTTGCAACGCCTCATGAGCAACATGAACGCCCTTAGGTACAGAGTCCCAATCAGAGCGTCGTGCAGCTAATGTTAGCGTCACACAGTGACCATTTTCATCACAGTCTAACACCTCTGATCCCTGCCACGGTAATATCCGCTTTCTCAGATCCGGTGGATATGTTAGTTCAAACGCATAACGCGAATACTGGCTATGTTTATCTGTCTTATAATACATCGTATACGGAATCCAAAAGAACCACAAAATGCCATTCTCTAATTCATCCGAATAAAATGAATTCGTTGAAATTTCAATTGACACAGATTTAAGCTGAGGAAGCTGAGGCAGTATTGCCTTTATTAAATAATACTGCATCTCCTTATTGGCTGCATTACTACCTAAATTGAATGCGTGCCCATCCGCCCAATAAGCTGGGTCCATTCCTTGATATGTCAAAGAAGTACCTAAGAATATGGTCTCTATCGTATCTCCGCACTGTTTAAGCCTTTCAGCTTTATAGTGAACATAGTCCATTTTCTTGCTATGTCGTGCAGCATACTCAATTGCAATCAATCCTAAAAGGGTTGCTACCGTAAATATTATAATATGTTTTACAAAACGATGCATATAGCCTTAGAATTGAAAATATATAAATTCCTTCACATCTCCACGGAAAATAGCAATACTCATCACCAAAAGCCATAATATGCTCCATCTAACCATTTTGTATTTCCATATTCCGGTATCTGAAAATTGCAAAACATGATCTTTATTGCGGCTACAGAATTCCGCAACAACAAAACATATCAATAAGACCACAACAGTTATCGTATCATCATACTCATATCCCTTGAACGGGATGAAGGAGCACATTCTGTGGATATATTCAAGCGCATAGCGCAAACAATCACTCCGGAAAAACACCCAGCCAATCATTGACACTATAAACGTAATAGATACTGAAAGCCAGGTAGCTAATCGAGGTATAATCTTGGAAAACACCACGTATGCCACAAGCATGAGTCCACAATATACGCCCCACGAGATATAAGACCATTTAGCGCCATGCCACACCCCTGAAATCACAAAGACTATCATGATGTTCAGCAACATACGGACAAAACCACGTCGACTGCCCCCAAGAGGAATGTAGATATAATCCAACAACCAACGATTGAGCGATATATGCCAACGTTGCCAGAATTCCTTCACATTACGCGAAAAATACGGCATTCGGAAATTTTCCATGAGACGTATGCCCAACAATCGCCCGCAACCAATAGCAATATCCGAATAGCCGGAGAAGTCGCCATATATCTGGAATGTAAAGAAGATCGCACCCAAGAGCAAATTGAAGCTATCCAACGATGCATAATTCATGAATATTTGATCGACAGCTACGCCGCAATTATCCGCAATAACCATCTTCTTAAACAAGCCCCATAGGATACGTTTCATTCCAACCACACCATCGCCATACGTAAATACGCGCTTGCGTTGGAACTGCGGCAGCAATGAGGTCGCTCGTTCAATCGGGCCGGCTACCAATTGCGGGAAAAAGCACAAGAAAGCAGCAAACGAAATAGCATCTTTTGTTGGCTCTATCTTACCGCGATAAACATCAATAGTGTAGCTCAATGCTTGGAAAGTATAGAAACTAATACCTATGGGGAGTACCAAGTGTAAGGTAACCCAGTCTAAGTGTATTCCAAACGCTGCAAATAAACGATTGAAATTAGTAACGAAAAAGTCAAAATACTTATACAACCCCAACACTCCTACCTCGGCCAAAATAGTTGACCATAAAATAGTCTTTCTATATAGCCGGTTTTGAGTTCTTCCCAATAGCAATCCGCTGCAATAGCTCCAGGCAGAATAACCTATAATCAAAAATAGGTAACGCCAATCTGCCCAACCATAAAACACATAACTACCGACAATTACAAAGAGATTTTGCAAGCGCAATTTCTCCTTTAACGACCAGTATATAGCGAAAAATATTGGTAGAAATATCAGGAATTCTAAAGTGTCAAATTGCATTATGATATCACGACTTCAGTTAAAGTAATGCAAAATTACAGAATCGCCCGATTTCTACCAATATTTTTCAACATTAGTTATGCAAAATATGTTTAGCGAGGGGGTAGGTTGAGGAGGTGAGTGGTAGGGGCTTTGTCGGCGGTAAAGTCGCGCCAGATAAGCTGGTCCCACTGGATGCTGTCGGTTGACTGGGCTACCGGAACGGTTGGGATGGAGCTGCCATCGCGTACTAAGATAACTATTTGAAGATCGCCACACTCGATATGTCGCCAGCCCGGAGAGTAAACCGTTCCGGTTTGATAGTCAATCCATTTGTCGTTGCCCGGCAGATAAACATCGCGGCATTGGCCGGCTTCCATCATCGGAGCTATCAGCATATCCGAGCCGAACATATATTCATCATCAACAGTCCATACGCCGGGATCATTGGGATACTCCAGAAGCAGTGCTCGCAACATAGGCCAGCCGTTGGCCGCGCTTTCAACGGCCTGCGTATAGACGTAAGGCATCAGCGTATATTTAAGCTCGGCACACTTGCGGAAATAATCGGTAAACTCCTGATTGTATAACCAAGGCTCCGTTGGAGGTGCACCGTGGATGCGACTATGGCTCGAAAGGAATCCTAAAGGTAGCCAACGTCGATAAAGCTCTTCAGGCGAAGATGTTACAAAACCGCCAATATCATGGCTCCAGAACGAGAACCCACTTAGTCCTAACGAGAGGCCTTCGCGCAGGGTGCCTTCCAATCCGGTGTCGGTTGTAGCGGCATCGCCTCCCCAGTGTAACGGATAGCGTTGCGAGCCGGCCCATGCCGAACGAGCCCAGATAATGTTCTCACCATGCTTCTGACGGATAATGTCGGCAACCGCTTTATTGTAGCGCAGAGGATATAGATTATGCTCATATAGGCCGCTGCGTCCGTTGGCATAAATGCCTTCCAGCGGAGCCCCTTCGCCAAAGTCAACTTTGATAGCTCCTACGCCCAGGTCTAATAGCGATGAGAGTTTGCCTTGATACCACTCTACGGTCTGCGGATTTGTGAAGTCGAGCACTACATCTTCGTAGGGCAATTCGCCTCGGCCGTTGCGTACGTATAGGCCCTTTTCAACCAGCTCGTTGAAGAACTTATTTTTCGGCGTAAAGTAAGGCAACTGCCACAAACAAGTATGGAATCCATCCTTGCGCAGGTCGTCGAGCATTTTTTGGGGGTTGTCAAATCGGTCGGCTGCAAAGGCGTAGTCACACTGCCAATCAACGCCAAACCAGCCCGTGTCGAAATGGATTACATCGCTTGGAATCTGATTTTGGCGCAACTGCTTGGCAACTTCGCGTCCGTCGGCCTCACTGAAATAGGTAATTCGGCTAATCCATGTGCCGAAGCTCCATAGTGGTGGCATCTCCGGTCGGCCGGTCAGCGCCGTGTATTCCGATAGAACCTCTTTGGGCTCGCCTATAAAAAGGAAGAGGTCGATAACTTCATCAGCCATGAAAAGCTGAGTTGCGCCGATATAGCTGCATCCGAAATCAACCGTAACCGGAGCAGACGTGTGCATAAACACGCCGTAACCACGGTTGCTGAAGTAGAACGGAATCGGTTTATACATGTTGGGCGTTTCCGGCCCCTGCGGATCGGTAACGAACAGATTCAGCTTCTGGCCGGCCTTGTTGAGCGACGTAGCCGATTCGCCGCAACCATAGATTTTCTCTCCGGAAGCGAGATTAAACACAGGATGACAGCTGCGCGAGTTATCGCTACCGCGCTTGATAAAGCTGAATGGCTGCACCTTAACTTGCGTAGAGTCATTGTCGCCCCACGTGCGGGTATGGGTTAATTCGCGTCCATCTTTGTCGCGCAAGACTAATCGCCAGGGGTGATGCTCAATGGTCAACGAGCCTTCGGAAGATGAGTAGATTGTCTTGTCGGCAGTTTGGGCTACCTTCCAGGCCGTACGCCCGTCGGCAGGCGTAGCAACCAGCATCGGGTCGTTGGAGGTGTTCTTCGGCGTGACAGGCGAGGTATATATGCGGATGCGCAACGTACGGGCATCGACCGGCTCAATAGCGAAGCCTAGTTGAGGGTTGTTGTCGTAGGCTGTTTCCGGGAAGTCGAGCGATTGCAAGGGTTGATGTAGGTAGGTGTTGGCGTTGAATGCTTGACGGGGCATTAACTGTTGACGTTTCCAGCTAAGTATGCCCTTGCCATCGGCCGGATTCAGCGAAACCAAACTATCTGCGAAGAAATACGTGTTACTTAAGTCAAGAAAATCTTGGCTCATATCTTTCGATTGGGATAGTAGGTATTGTACGCCGTCATTGGTGCGCAACTGGGCGACAGCCGGTAAAAATGTAGCCGTCAGACATACGCCTGCCAAGAGTTTTTTTCGAAGATTTAAGGATTTCATGATTGGGTATAATTACAGAAGAGTTATTGCCCGGCAATAACTCTTCTGTTAGAGCAGTGATTTTAATTGTTCTGGGCGTAGAGCGTATTGGCAGCACTTGCAGCAACAGCTTCGCGGTAAGCCATAAGGCCGTTGTCGGAAAGTTCTACCAGCTGGGTGCTACCGTCGGGGGTAAGCATTTGAACGTGGGTGTCGTCAACGAAGGTCATAAACTTAACCGGTTCGTTGCCGTTAGCTGAAACGCTCCAGGATTGGTCTTCAGCATCGAAGTCAAGGCGAACAACTGAGCCATCGTTCTCAGAGGTGATAGTGTAGCCTTTGCCGTCGCAGTCAACCAGGTAACGGCCATCGGCCCCTTCGATTACCGAGCGACCTTGTGCTACGGGATTTGAACCGCTCCAGAACTCAATAGAGTTCAGAACCAGCACGTCGGCCAAACTTGTAACCTCATATACGGGGATAATCCAGAAGCAGAAGAATACCAATTCGTTGACAAACTTGTTGCCAATCTGACGGTTCCAGTTGAGCAACTTGTTGGAAAGGGCAAATGAGCCCACGCATGAGGTAAACGTGAACGAGGCGAGTAGCATCAGCACTACAGCCACTGATAAATAACGCTTTTTCATCGAGTTAACTGTTTTTGATGAATTATTATTTTTGTTTGATTTTCTGTTTAAATCGGTCGTAAAGGCCTGTGACTTTTGTTACATAAGCAACGGTATGGCGTCCGCCAAAATATCCGTTGCGACATACCGGATCAGTATAGTATTCGGGATTTGCTTTCATTAGTAGGGCTTGCTCAACGTTGCCGTCCCAAACTTGCGGATTGCGGCCGTATTTGGCAGCCAATGCGATTGCATCGTAGATGTGGCCTATTCCGGAATTGTATGCGGCAACGACGAATTTCTTGCGTTCACGGCTGTCATGGACTTTTTTTGCCAGCATGCGGTCGAGATCCGCTAGAATTCGAGCCGCGGCCTCAATGTTGGGGCGCGGTTGTTCGATTTGGTCTAGTGGCAAGCCGTAGGCAGCCGCCGAGCGAGGCATAATCTGCATCAAGCCCCTGGCCCCGGCCCATGAGACCAGATGGTTGTTGAATCCGCTTTCGGCATAGCCGATGGCGGCCAAATAGCGCCAATCCCATCCGATTTTGCCGGAGGCTTCTTTGAAGTAGTTATCGTAGGGGGAGATGCTGCCTTTAGAGAGGTCGAGCGCGATAGCCCCTTCGTAGTCGGTGTCGCCGTTCTTGCTGAGCTCGAAATAGCGTTTTAGCAGTTCGGCTTGGCGACGGCGCGGTGCTTCTTCAACGAACCATGCATTTACCGAGTCGGCCAGCCACTGATTGCCGGGAGCTACGCCCCACGATGCTTTTTGCGCAAAGCTGATAGCCAGCGAAACGTCGAGGTCCTTATAGTAGGTTTTGTTGATACGGGCGATGTCGCTGTCAACAACGGTTAGCGGTATGTCGCCGTCGGAAACCATGCTGACCAGGTCTTCGGTGATTAAGGTATCGCGATTTACGCGGTGGATTTTGATGCCTCCTCCCAGCTCGCTGTCGAGATTGCGCAAGCGATATTCATATTTTGAGCCGGCTTCAACATAGACATCCTTGCCGATAAGTTGAGTCTCGTCGGTAATGGTAGGTTTGCCGTTGACCAGTGGCTGCACTAATACTTGATTGGTAATATATTCCGGACCGCAGGCAACTACCTGTCGGCGATATTCCGCCGTTACCGGTATTTCGTAGGCCGCGAGGTCTACCATGCCGGAGTCGAGTAGTTCGAGCATACGGTTCATTGATGGTGCAACGGTAAGGTTGACGACCATCCCCTTCTCCTCGGCCCATTGCGTTACAAGCGAATAATCGTAGCCCATCTCCTGGTCGCGGTAAAGGAAATAGGAGGTAGGGCTGTAGAGGGTTGCAACGCGCAAAGTGTCGGGCAACGGAATCCTGACGGAATCCGTTGCACCTGAATCCTCGGTTGTCTGCTTTCCGTTAGAGCAACCGCTCCAGAGCGCTGTAGAAAACAGTGCTGCAAAAGCAGTTACGGAGAGTAGACGACCAAATGTCATAGAGTTTGATTAGTATTCGTAGGTGCCGTTTTCGCTGATGATTGTCAGCTTGTTGGCCGGAGCATCTTCAACGCGACCGATAATCTTAGCCTCGATACCGAAGCTTTCGGATATTTCGATAACTTTCGCAGCATCTTCGGGGGCAAGATAGATTTCCATACGGTGGCCCATATTGAAAACCTTATACATTTCGCGCCAGTCGGTGCCGCTCTGTTTCTGAATCAGAGCGAACAGCGGCGGAACCGGGAACATGTTGTCCTTGATGACGTGCTTATCTTTAACGAAGTGGAGAACCTTAGTCTGAGCTCCACCGGTGCAGTGGACCATACCGTGGATTGCCTGGCGCATTTCGGCCAGCAGTTTCTTGATAACCGGGGCATAGGTGCGTGTGGGCGATAAGACGAGCAGACCGGCATTGATAGGTGAACCCTCTACGGCGTCGGTTAGCTTAACGTTGCCGCTATAGGCCAGCTCTTCCGGCATACCGTTGTCGAAGGTTTCGGGATAGCTATTGCCAACCGATTTGGCAAAAACGTCGTGACGAGCCGAGGTCAGCCCGTTGCTTCCCATACCGCCGTTATAGCCTGATTCGTAGGTAGCTTGGCCCGATGAAGAGAGCCCTACAATAACGTCGCCTCCACGAATATTGGCATTGTTGACTACATCAGCGCGGCGCATACGGCAGGTTACCGTAGAGTCAACGATAATAGTGCGGACCAGGTCGCCAACGTCGGCAGTTTCGCCGCCGGTGCTATAGATGCTAACCCCCAGCGAGCGCATCTTTTCGAGCAGTTCTTCTGTGCCGTTGATAATCGCAGCGATAACGTCGCCGGGAATTAGGCGCTTGTTGCGGCCGATAGTTGAGCTTACCAGGATATTGTCGGTAGCGCCAACGCAAAGCAGGTCGTCGATATTCATCACCAGAGCGTCCTGGGCGATGCCGCGCCAAACCGATAAGTCGCCGGTTTCGCGCCAATAGGCGTAGGCGAGCGATGATTTTGTGCCGGCTCCGTCAGCGTGCATAATGTTGCACCACTCGGGATCTCCACCTAAAATATCCGGAATAATCTTGCAAAACGCCTGTGGATAAAGGCCTTTGTCAACGTTTTTGATTGCGTTATGTACATCTTCTTTTGCTGCGGAAACTCCGCGCATCATGTAACGTTCGTTGGAAGTCATATCTCAATGGTGATTTAGAAGATTACTGCTAATGCGAGCATATAGATTAGTGTTGCGGGGACAACCAGCAACAAAGAGTCGATGCGGTCAAGAATACCGCCGTGGCCCGGCAGGATATTGCCTGAATCTTTTACGCCGAGGGTGCGTTTAATCAGCGATTCAACCAGGTCGCCCCATGTGCCGAAGCAACATACAACGGCGCCCAGGCCGAGCATCTGGCTCAGATTCATGCCTTTGAATACCGATTCATCCATAATGCAGAAGCGCATCAATACGGCAGCAACGAGGCAGAAAACCAGCCCCCCGAAGAAACCCTCCCATGATTTCTTGGGGGATATTCTTTCAAACAGGCGATGCTTGCCAATGAGAGAACCAACGCAGAAGGCGCCGGTATCGCTGAGCCATATCAGGATGAATATAGCGAGAATAAATTGGGGAGATGTCAGGTTATAAAGCCAACCCAGCAGGCTCATTGGCAGCGCTACATATACCTGGCCCATAAATGAATGAGCGTAGTGGGAGAGGGCGTTGCCGTCTTGCACGTAAAGCTGGGCTATTAGGCGAGCTACTAAATAGATAAGGTAGACATAGACGAATGTCGAAAGATTCCAGGTTGACATAAAGCCGGGTAGCGCATTGCTACCGCTGATAATCGAACCGGCTGATATAAGGAAGATTGCACCTAGGATGTCGAGCAGGGAAGTAGTGTTCGACAGATGACCGTTATTCGCAATTCTGTTAAATTCATTCACACCCATTGCTCCCAAGAGCAGAGTCAGTCCCCAGAACCAAAGATTACCACCGAAAATGGCACCAACGATAACCGCTATATAGAGCAGCCCGGTTAGGGAACGGGTTAGGACATTCTTCATTTTGATTTTAATTCTATTATCTCGCAAATTTAGCAATTTTAACCCACGTGACAAAATTTAGCTTCGTTTCAAAGGAAGAAATTTTGGCCGGGCTGATGTTTTTATAAAGGAGATTGCTGCGTTATGTCGGTGAAATGCAATTTTATTGCTAACTTTGTAAGCATAATTTAGATGCTTAATCAAGTTGCTTTATGTTAGAGTATGTTAGTGGTAGGGTTGCCGAATTAACCCCAACAACGGCTGTCTTGGATGTGAATGGCGTTGGATATGAGTTGAATATTACTCTTACAACGTTTACTGCGTTGGAAAAGGAGGTTGGCGGTCAGCTCGGTGAGCGCCAAACGGCTGCATCGGCCAAACTATATGTCCATGAGGTTATTCGCGAGGATGCCTGGACGCTTTATGGCTTTGCTTCAAAGCGCGAGCGCGAATTGTTTCGCGAACTGATCGGAGTGTCGGGCGTTGGCAGCGGTTCTGCTCGCATGATTTTGTCATCTATTCCGCCGGCCGAGTTGGAGCAAGTTATTACGTCGGGCGACGAACGCCGCTTGAAGGGAGTAAAAGGAATTGGGGGAAAAACCGCTCAACGCATAATTGTAGACCTGCGCGATAAAATAAAACCAACAGGCGATTCGTTATTAATTCAGGCCGGACCGACATCCGACGTTTACGATGAAGCTTTGGCTGCATTGGTAATGTTAGGATTTGCGAAGCCCGCCTCACAAAAGGTGCTTTCAAAGCTGTTTGCTCAGGAACCCTCGCTGAAGGTAGAGCAGGCTATCAAGAAGGCTCTAACAATGCTTTAACCTCAGTCTGCCGAGCTGCCAAGCAAGGTAGATTTGCTGTATACTATTACGAATCTGAATTACAAGAAGATATATCGCAAGTCAGTGTTGCTCCTCTGCTCGGTTGTAGCAGTGGTAGCGACCGCTTTGTTTGCGCTTGCGGCTCCTCAGCAGCCCAATAACCAAAATACATCCAACTCAAACGGCGCAATTACGCCTCCGCCTCCAATGCCTCCTATTGCAGACCCGTCGAACGGCAACGATTCAGTTATGTTGCCATTCCCGGTAAAGCAGACCGTTCCGGCCGACTATGATAAGTTGTTGGAGGATGAATACGGCGCCGACTTGACAACGCCATCGAACATCCTAACGGTGCCGGAATATGATCCCGAGACCGGAGTATATGTTATCCGAAATACGTTGGGGGGCGTAGAAATTACTACTCCCTTCATTCTGAATGAAAAACAGTATAACGACTGGCAACTCCGTCGTCAGCTCCAGGATTATTATCAGGAGCGCAATATGGAGCTGATTCAAAATAAGGAGAAGCAGCCGTTTAACATCCTCGATATGAACTTTGCCTACGGTCCGCTGGAGAAAATCTTCGGCCCGGGCGGTGTGTCGTTGAAGACTCAAGGTTCCGTACAACTTAAGATGGGTATCAAGTCGAATAAGAGCGACAATCCTTCGCTGGCTGTTAAATCGCGCCGTAAGACCTATTTCGATTTCGACCAAAAGATTCAGGCAACGATCGCTGCATCGGTAGGCGACCGCATGAATTTCAATATGACTTACAATACCGATGCCACCTTCGATTTTGACTCCAAGAATATCAAGTTGGCCTACGAGGGTAAGGAAGACGATATCGTTAAGTCGATTGAGGCCGGTAATGTCTCGATGACTACCGGATCTTCGCTGATTAAGGGTTCAACATCGCTGTTCGGTGTGAAATCTAAACTCCAGTTTGGTAAACTTACCGTAACGGCCCTGCTGTCGCAGCAAAACTCTGAATCGCAGACGGTGAATACGAAGGGTGGATCGCAGTCGACCGATTTTTCTATCACTGCCGACTCCTACGACCAGAACCGCCACTTCTTCCTATCGCACTATTTCTATCGCAATTACGACCAATTTGCAGCCCATTTACCGCTGGTTTCATCCGGCATCAATATTACCCGTGTTGAAATTTGGGTAACGAATAAGAGTGGCAAGTATGACTCGTCGCGTAACATTGTTGCTTTTGCCGATTTGGGCGAAGGAGATGCTGCCGGCTTGAATAATTCTTATTGGAATGTAAATTCGTCCGTACCGGTTCCATCTAACAGTTCGAATAATCTTTATCAGACAATCAAGAACGAATATCCCGGTGCACGTTCAATCAATACGGTTACGCAGACATTGGAGCCACTCCGTGCTTACGGTATCGAGGGTGGGCGTGACTACGAAAAGGTTGAGTCGGCGCGCTTGCTGACATCTTCGGAATATACGCTGAATTCAACTCTGGGTTATATCTCGTTGAAGTCGCAGTTGAATTCGGATGATGTGCTCGGTATTGCGTACGAATATACCTATAACGGCCAGGTTTATCAGGTTGGTGAGTTCTCGTCGGATGTAACTACTACAACCGAGTCGCTCTACGTAAAGATGTTGAAGTCAACAACCGTCGACCCGAAACTCCCGATATGGCGACTGATGATGAAAAACGTCTATTCCTTGGGCGCTTACCAGATTCAGAAATCCAACTTTAAGTTGCAGGTTAAATATCTGTCGGATACAACCGGTACGATGATTAACTACTTGCCGATTGCCTCCATGTCGAGCACTCCGCTCTTGCAGGTAATGAACCTGGACCGTCTGGACTCCAACGATACCTCTAACCCCGATGGTTTCTTCGATTTCATCGAGGGGTATACGATCATATCATCTAATGGTAAGGTAATCTTCCCCGTAGCCGAACCTTTCGGTTCTCATTTGGAAAAGAAAATCGGCGATCCGGTTACGGCGGAAAAGTATGTCTACAAGGAACTGTATGATTCTACATTGGTGATTGCCAAGCAGTTTGCCGATAAGAATAAATTCGTGCTGGCCGGTTCATATCAGGCCTCCTCAGGCTCGCAAATTCGCCTGAATGCGATGAACGTGCCTCGCGGTTCGGTAGTAGTAACTGCCGGGGGCGTAACCTTGACGGAGAACTCCGACTATACGGTCGACTACTCGATGGGTATCGTAACGATTACCAACCAGTCAATTATCGACTCCGGACAGAGTATCTCCGTATCGTTGGAGAACCAATCGTTGTTCTCAACTCAGCGCAAAACGTTGTTGGGCGCCGACCTGCAGTATGCGGTTAATAAGGATTTGAACATCGGAGCAACATTGCTTCATTTCTCGGAAAAAGCCCTAACAGAAAAGGTGAATATCGGAGATGAAGTAATCAATAATTCAATGTTCGGCTTTAATGTCAACTACAATACGAAGTTTATGTGGTTGACCAATCTGCTGAATAAGATTCCAACGGTCAACGCTACATCGCCCTCAAGTTTGAACCTGACGGCTGAATATGCTATGCTGGTGCCGCATCAGCAGAAATCGGGCAGTAACCAGGGTAGCTCCTATGTTGACGACTTCGAGGCCTCGCAAACCGGCATTGACCTGCGTTCGCCTTACTCCTGGTTCCTCGCTTCTACGCCTTACGATAGCAGTGCCGACGCTATGTTCCCCGAGGCAGCTCTGTCGAACGATCCTGCCTACGGCAAGAACCGTGCGTTGCTCAACTGGTATTATATCGACCGAATGTTTACCGATAAGAACTCGTCGCTTGCGCCGGGCTATATCCGTAACGACCTTGAGCAGCTCTCTAATCCTTACGTCCGTGAGGTAACCTCGCAGGAAATTTTCCCCGGACGCGAGTTGAGCTATGGTGAGTCGTCAACAATCCAGACGCTGAACCTCTCGTTCTACCCAACGGAGCGTG
>CAZEST010000051.1:0-12794 GCA_964514745.1 uncultured Alistipes sp. | reverse complement strand
AGCTTATGAGTCTGCAGGGATAGGCGCCAAATAGGATTAGACTTGATATAATCAATGCAGGCACTGAGTGTACTGCTATTGGCCTCCGCCAGCATACCGGGGTCAGGTTCCTCAATAGAGTGGTCGCAAGGCTGCAGGTAATGATAACGAGCCGGTACAGCAGCATACGCAGGGATACGCCGGTCCGTAGCATCATTCATAAACAGCAGCTTAATCTCTTCAATATGAGGCAATATGCTTGACAGATTCTCTGCAGAAGGCGTTATCGGGCTCTGCTTCGGCGAGCAAGTAATCCAGTCGAGATTGGCAGGCAGGGGCAGCGTGCCGTTAGTTTCAACCTGTACAAAATAGCCGGCTTGATGTAGCTGCTCAACGAACTCGTCGGTCAGTTGTAAGGCCGGTTCTCCACCGGTAATCACGACATGGGTTGCCGGATACTTTGCAATCTGTTGGAGCACTTCAGCAGCCGACAACGTAGTAAAGGTTTGATGGCGAGTGTCGCAAAACGGGCATACCAAGTTGCATCCCGAAAGACGTATGAAGATAGCGGGAGTACCGGTAAAGAAACCTTCCCCCTGAAGCGAGTAGAATATTTCGTTAATTTTCACGTGACGGCATCAATAGAGATTAGATAGCGGCATCGGCGGCATCATCGCAGACGTATGCAGCGATATTGCCTTCGCTTTCCTGCACGATAGCTTTATAACACTCAGGAATCTGCTCGGTAATCCAGCGAGCAATGTTCTCAGCGGTAGGATTAAAGGGCAACACGTCGTTGAGATGATGATGGTCGAGAGTGCCGTGGATTTTCTCCTTAATAGCAGTAAAATCACAAACCATACCATCTGCGGTAAGTTCCTTTGCACGACAATAAACGGTGATAATCCAGTTATGACCGTGAATATTAGCGCATTTGCTTTCGTATGATAAATCGAGCCTATGCGAGCAGGATATTTCCAGGCGTTTTGAAACGTAGTACATTGTTTTATGGAAGAGTTACACGCAATATCAAGCGTTGATAGAAGATAAAGGAGGACGGAGAGAAGTTAAAATCAAGCGAGGCCATAAGGCTTACGTAGCGCTGACGAAGGATATAGCCGTAGAGGTTCAATCGGTCGTAGAACGATTTCTGATAAAATGGTTCGCCCTGATAGAGGCCCGGGCCAAGCAGCGAATAGACTACCGGATTAGCAGCGATATCAGCCTCGGTTGCATGGGGAGCTTTATTATCGAGGAATTCCGCTCCGGCCGCATTATAGGAGGGGTAAAGAGCCTTGCCAACATACAGCGTATTCTTAGCGCCCAACCACCGCCATTCGCCAACAGCCTCCATATAGAATCCGGCAGGCATTTGCCAGCCATTATCCAGGCCGCGGTTTCGTTCGACGGTCATCAACAATCCGGCTCTCACGGTGAGCGAATCCGTCCCGACGGCTCTACCCAAGTCGGCACCCACGTAGGGATTCACCATAAAATTATCAACGATATGCTGATCCTCAGGGGCGTCTTTCTGCAATGCATAATGATTCATTGCAGCATATCCGCCGAAGTTGAACCAGTTGCGCCTGGGCGACATTTGGCCGTGAAATACGATATTGAATGCTTCGCGCTGACTTGCAGTCTGGAAGCCTCGCCAATCAACATAGGCATCAAAGAAACCTTTCTGCCCTACGTATTGCAGCAATACGCCTCGAAGGTTATTCTGGCAATAACTCAGAGAGTCGCTCCAAAGATACCCCGGCATCTCTTCCAGGAGCTGCTTGCGAGGGAACATACCCATCGAAAAACGCCATCTGCTACCCTCGTGGCGATAATACAACGTTGGCGATAAACGATGGCCTTCCCACTGACATCCTATAGGCTGGAACCACACCACCCCACCGGCAATGCGGTCTGTATCTGAGAATTTCAGCCCTACCTCCGGTGCAAGATTCGTAAAGAAATAGGTTTTAGTAGCGGTAATATCGGCATCGCCTTCGCGATTGTCAAACACGGAAGAGAAATCAACATTCCACGTAAAATCTACGGCCCTCAACGCAGTTGGGGTGCAAACCATAGCCAACAACAAGGCCAACAGATATCTGCAACGGAGGCGCATTTCAGCTTAATTATACGATTTTCGACGTAGGATCCGGACGGCGTGTAGGCGCTTCAGGCTGAGCGTTTGGACGACGCATCTTGAGCTTGATTTCATCGAAGCCCTTACCGTAGACACCGTTAACCTGGGCCTGGGTTATAAATGCATTCTGGTCGATAGACTTAATAATACGGAAGATGGTTACCGATTCGATTTTGCGGCACATTACCAGCAGAACCTTAACCTCCTTCTTCGAGTACCACCCCATACCGTCGAGCACCGTGCAACCACGTTGCGCTTCGTTGTTGATAGCCGTAGCAATCTCCTCCCATTTCGGCGAGAAGATCGTAAACTGTACGGCCTGACGATTGGTATGGATAATCATATCTGCCATGAACGGGATAACGAAGAGCGTAATCAAGCCATAAACCAGCGAGGGCACACCCTGAGCAAAGTCGAAGTCGGGCACAAAGAAGTATTTCAGAATCAGAGAGGACCCAATTACCGAGAGGTCGAAATACATCATTGCGCGACCGATAGTAACGTTGCTTCGCTTCGAGGCTACCGCGGCAATAATATCCGTACCGCCCGTAGAACCGTTATGGATGAACACCAAACCGATACCAAGGCCACACAAGACGGCGCCTATCATGATGCTCATGAATCCCTCACCGGCAACCGGCGGAGTATGGAACATCGGCTGCAGTATGGCGAACATTGCCGAAATCATAACTACACCAAAGAGCGTACGGATTACGAACGTACGGCCAACGATTTTCCATGCGAACGCAAGCAGAATACAGTTAACCGTAAAAATCGTAACGGAATAAGGCACGTGGAATCCAAAGCATCCGGCGGTTATCATATCGACAATCTGGCTTAAACCGGCCATGCCGCCGATAACAACCTTATCGGGAGAGGTTGCGATAAAGGCACAGAACCCCAGGCCGTAGAGCGCGATACCAAGGGTAATCATCAAATAGTCTTTGGCTTGAAGCCATAACTTAGGACGAGATAGGTTCATATTTTTTATTTGAGGCTAACTAACTGCAAAATTACGAATTTTTTGCAATTCAAAGTAGACTGCAGTTAATTTAGCAAAAAAATATTATCCACAGCCAGGTTTATCTAACCGGCGCGTAATAGCGAAGAGAGTCGCCGGTCTGATGAAAGATAGCGACGTAGTCGGCCAACAAGCGATCGGGATGGAACGGTGTTTCCTCATATAGATTGGAGTGCTCCGTGTTGGCATTATAAATACCGTTATGGCTGTAGGCCCAGAACTTCTTATTAAACGGATGGTTCTTGGCAATATCTTCAAGCGTCAGGTCCTTGCCATAACTCTTGACGAGCCAGAAATCTACATCCTGGGCTGCCATGTAGACCTGCTCATAGTTCATTGTAACCGAACCCGGATTCTTTTTGGAGAGGAACGGGTAATCCGCACCGGCATCGGTCAGCAAACGAGCGGCATAGCTATCACCACCCGGCACGAGCCACATGCCTCGGTCCTGCATTTCGGTAATTACGCGTGGTTTCTCTTTATACGTGGCGGCTTTAGCCGCAAGAGCATGATAGCTTTTGCTTGCCTGATCAAAGGTTACATTGTTCTTATCGCAGATACCTTCAACCAACATAGCATAGAACTTCGACCATTCGGCACGGCCCAATGGCGTACTTTCCATGTAATCCGCACATTCGATAACCGGCACTCCGGCTTTGTCAACCACTCCATGGCCGGCATTCTGGAACGGCGAAAGCATGATAGCATCAGGCTTCAGCGCAATAATTTTTTCCAACGATGGTTCCAGGGATGAGCCAATATCTACGATGCGACCGTCGGATATGCGTTGACGGATTTCCGGTGTCTTTATATAATCAGCATCCGCTACACCGACAATCGCGTCAACATAGCCCAACTCCGCCAGCAACGAGGCATGGACTGATGAGTAAACAATCAGTCGCTTCAACGGCAGTTTAATCCGGAGAGTAGCCGATTGGCTATCGGCCGTCTGCGCAGCATCGTCCGAAGTGCTCGCGCCATTATTGAATAAATCATATTCGGCAAGCATCGCCGTTGAATCCCACGGATTAATGATAGCGATATGCATGGCGTTATCGCCTCGCGGAGTGCCCTTAATGAATACGGCTTCTTGAAAGATATTATTATCGTCGGTGCTTACGGTCGACTGATTCTTACGGCAGCTCGCCAAGCAAACGATTAATAACGGGAGGAATATGGCGATGCGATTAGAAAGTAATTTCATTGTAGATTGATTAATCGTGATAGAGTATTAATTAGCGGAGGTTAGGCGGTTAATAGCGAAATCCAGAATCGTATCGTGCCCCTCCAAGGTTGCATTCAGGTCCATATCTACGGCGCACCCGTCTGACGGCTCTACGCCAAATTCTGTAAGGTTTCCCTCCGAATCGCGAAGTGGCGATGCAGAAAACCGCACCGACCAGCCATTGGTTAACTCCGAAGAGAATGGCATCCCGGAACCGCCACCGGTAGTTGCCCCAACAATCGTAACGTTAGGCAACGATTTCATTACCGACACAAAGATATTGGCCGCCGAAAACGTAGAGCGATTACAGAGCACAATAACAGGCTTGCCCCACATGATTCGTCCCTGCTCAGCCGGACTATAATAGAATGGATAGGGTTCGGAAAAATCGTCATGGCCGGGGCCATTCTTGTGGCAGATAGTGCCGGCCAGCGTTTTTTCGCTGATAAAACGGGCTACGATAGTTTCAACGTTGGTCATCGAACCTCCACCATTGTCCCTAACATCAATAATCAGCCCGTTGGCCGTTGCGAAATAGGCCAGAATTGCATCTAAGTTGCCATCGCCAACCGTGGTAGAGAAACTGGAATAATGCATATAGCCGACATTCTCCGGAAGCATAGCGTAATCAATACCGCAGGTTGAGCGGTAATCGAAATTCAGATAGTATTCCTCAACGATGCGAGCTTGATAGTTTTGGGGATAGTCGCTCCACCATTTCCGATAGTAAGACGTCTGAAACGGCGCTACCAGGTTGGTATGCCCATCGCGAAGCTCATCGAGCATCTCCGCACACACGTCAAACAGCTCTTCGCGCGTCATCTGAGCGCTGATTCGTTGACGATAGCGCGTATGCACGTCATCCCAATCTACGCCCTTCTGAGCGAAGAAACAGTAATGCTGATCAAGAATCTGCCATAGCTGTTCGAAGTTGCCCTCCGGATCATCGGGGAGCTGCTCAACATCGTGGCATGCAGCGAGCATCCACGACAGAATCAGGATAATCGGTAGATATATCAGCTTCTTGATATTCATATTCGAGCAAGTATAGTCTCTAAAAAAAACGCAGACTAATACGTTGGTTAATTATTGATTAGTAGGCCCATTCTATCTGCTGAGAGCTATCGGGCAGATGTTTTCGCGGACTAACGGAGAGCCAATCGGTAACCACACCGATAACCAGGGCGTAAGAAAAATTACGGGTAGTTATGTGGTTAGCTTCCGTAGAGTAGACCTGCGAGCGGAATCCAAGGCGCAGACTACTCGTACCAAGGGCTAAATCGGCGGTCACAAGGTTATCCCATCTGAACAGAGTCCACGGCACACCGACATGAGCCAAACCATGAGTATTTCCGAGGTAAATCTCATAATAAAGTTCATCATATTCGGGCGAGAAAAACGCCCCAATAATAGGCATTGAACTTTGCCAGCGGAGTTCGATTGGTAACTTCTTTAACTTAAAACTCCAGCCCAACGAGGCCGTTACGCCCAGCGAGATGTCGGCCTTAAGCGATGCCGGGTTGTTGCTATTACGTCGGTTATACATTCCGCCCAGATTGCCATCTACCATACCTCCGGCCATTACACGCAACCGACCGGGCAACGTCCACAGACGGCTCATTGACCAGGAGGCAGCCAAGTTGCCATAAAGCATTGAGGCATTGCGCGCCGGATTCTGAGCATTATTTATCTCTACGCCCAGCATTAACTGCTGCCGCCAATGCTCCGGCGAAAACTTCATTGCTTGGTTGCGTTCATAGGTAAAGGCCGTATGCCAGCCGGTATACTTTAAAGGCGATAGATAACTATCGAGCTGATGGCTACTGCCTGCCTCAAGCATAAACGCTGACCTTACAGGGCGCAACGGTTCTTCTGCCCGCAGCTGGCAGGCAATGCCTGAAATCGTTAGTAAAGCTATTAAAAACCGACGCAACATGTCTGTTGATTAAAAGAGACGTTCTTGGCCTATGATTGAGTCGCGAAGTTCTTCATCGCTCATTTCCGGTTCGGCAGGGTTATCGGCATTGGGCTGATTATCGCCGGCATCGGGACTGTCGGGACTGACGGGATTATCCAGGTCGGCTTCGGCATCTTCGCGCGGTTCGATTTCGGTAATCTCGCCAACGGTGAAGGTTGTCAATCGTTTGCCCTTAGCCTTAAAGGATTTCACACCGATAAAGTCGGTTGCATCTACGTCGATAGCTTCGCGATGGGCATCTTCGCCGGCAAAGGTAACGTTGAAACGGGCCCCCGGAGTGTCGGTCAGCAGAATCAGTTCCGACTTCGGGTTATCGCCGATAAAGCGCTGGCGCTTTGCCGATGGCTCAAACGTAAATCGTTTCAGGTAGGGATATCCCTGGTCGGCATCGAAGAGAATCGCTGTCCAGATATGGTTCGGGCGGAACTTCTCGATACGCAGGATGTCAACATGGTCATAATGGTTGGTAGCTTCGAACGAGGTTAGATAATACTCGCCCTGGCGAGTTATTACCAGAATCTTATCGTCGCCAAAGAACTCGCCGAGCAGTTCGCCTCGTCCATCGTAGTTAAGGCGCAGTACGTCGCGGTCAAACCATACGTCGCGGCCGCCGAGCGTTGACGTTCCCTTCTCCTTCAATGAGAAGCGATGAACCTCGTTGCGCGTTACGATATTACCCATACTCTGCTTACCCTTAATTGCCAACTCTGCAAAGTCAACATCGAATTGCAAACGTGTTAAGCGAGGTTTCGGGCGCAAAGTAACCTTTACCACTTCCGCTTCACCGTTAGGATTAGCCGAGAACCAAGCGATACGGCTACCGGCCACGCCCTTCGTAAGGTTATACTCCTTATCGCGTGTAACGCCGGTTACCTTGAAACGCTTCATGTAGTAGGTGCCGCCACGTCCGTCTTGATAGATGACGTTATAAACCATTCGGTCATCGTTCTTATCGAATAATCCGATATGCTTGACATTCTTGCCGATGAATAGTTTTTCGGCAACACGGACTACCTTATAGCGGCCATCGTTATAGAAAATAATAACCTCGTCGAGAACCGAACAGTTGAACAGGAATTCATCCTTCTTCATCGACGTACCGATAAAGCCCTCTTCGCGGTTGATATATAGCTTTTCATTGGCCTCGGCCACGCGCGAAGCCTTGATATTGTCGAACGCACGGATAACCGTATGGCGAGGGAATGCTGCGCCATACTTCTCCTTGAGCGACAGGAACCAATCGACCGTATAGTCGGTAATATGTTCCAGATGACCTTTCAACTCCTCAATGCGCTCGTTGTAGAGGGCAATGACGCGGTCGGCCTCTTTTGCAGAGAATTTCAAGATGCGCTTCATCTTGATTTCCATCAACCGCAGGACATCATCATCGGTCACCTCGCGCACCAACTTCGGCAAGAATGGCAACAAACGCTTATGAACATGGGCAACTACGGCATCCATCGTCTCCCCCTGCTCAAACTCTTTATCCTTATAGATACGTTCTTCGATGAAGATGCGTTCCAGCGAGGCAAAGTTGAGTTGCTCCAGCACTTCGCTTAGCTTGATTTCCAACTCCCTACGCAATAGGTCGCGTGTACGCTCCGCGCTATGGCGCAACAGGTCGCTAACGGTTAGGAACTTCGGCTTGCGATCCTCGATTACGCAGCAGTTGGGCGAAATAGCAACTTCGCAATCGGTAAAGGCATACAGCGCATCAATCGCCTTGTCGGAGGATGTGCCGGGTTGCAGATGAACAAGGATGCGGGCTTGGTCTGACGTATTGTCATCAACCTTGCGCACCTTGATTTTGCCCTTCTCGCACGCCTTTAATATGGATTCTATGATCGTACGGGTAGTCTTACCATAGGGAATTTCGGTTACGGCAAGCGTTGTATTGTCAATCTTTTCGATTTTTGCACGAATCTTTACCGTGCCGCCGCGCTCGCCGTCATTGTAGCGCGCTACGTCGATAAAACCGCCTGTCGGGAAATCGGGCAGCAATGTAAACTCGTTTCCTTGCAAGTAAGCAATAGCTGCATCGAGAATCTCATTGAAATTATGAGGCAGAATCTTCGACGACAGACCTACGGCGATACCTTCAACTCCCTGGAACAGCAGCAACGGGAACTTAACCGGAAGGGTTACCGGCTCCTGTTTACGTCCGTCGTAAGATGGGACCCAGTCGGTAATCTTCGGATTATAGATAGCTTCGAGAGCGAACGGCGACAGACGAGCTTCAATGTAACGGCCGGCAGCGGCATCGTCGCCCGTTAGAATGTTACCCCAGTTTCCTTGCGTATCAATGAGCAATTCCTTCTGGCCCAGCTGTACCAAGGCATCCTTGATAGAGGCATCGCCGTGGGGATGGTATTGCATAGTGTTACCAACGATATTGGCAACCTTGTTGTAGCGCCCGTCGTCGATAGTCTTCATCGAATGAAGGATACGACGCTGTACAGGTTTCAAACCATCGTCGATATGCGGCACGGCGCGCTCCAGGATTACGTAGGAGGCATAATCCAAGAACCAGTTGCGAAACATTCCGCCCAACCTAAGGCGCGAGGCTTCGGTACCGATGGTAGGCGTTATTGATTTTTCATCCTCGGGAAGCTCATCGGAGCTATCTTCGCGAATAGCTCCGCCTCCGGGGATATTTGTATAATCGTGATGTGAGGAGGACGAGGAATTTTCCTGGCCTCCGGGGTTCTCCGGTCTTTCGATATTGTCGTTAAGTTCGTTATTTTCGCTCATTGCAAGGGGGTAGGTATAGTCGGCGCATATATACGTCTGTTTGCAAAGTTACGAAAAAACTTCCGTTATTTTTTGCTTTTCCCCTATTTTAATATTGTATATTATCGGCCAAAGCAGCGCAAAGTTGTAGCCAATCCGTCAAATACAGCCTAAATAGAACTGCTTTTAAACAAAAAATTGTCAAATATTTGACTATAGATGAGAAAAATGCGCAAAAAGATTTTGCCAATCAAAAAAAAGGCCGTAACTTTGCCCCGCTAATAGCAAAGGCACAACCCTTTAATTGCCGATTAGCAAACCCTTTGAATTAAACTAAACTAAGAATAAGAACCCCAAAAAATGATTATCGTACAAGTTAAAGAAGGCGACAACATCGAAAAAGCTCTCAAGAAATTCAAGCGCAAATACGAAAAGACCGGCATCGTGAAAGAACTTCGCAGCCGTCAGGCTTTTGAAAAGCCCTCTGTTACTAACCGCAAGAAGATGATGAAGGCGGTTTACGTACAGAAACTGCGTCTCGTTGAGGAATAATTTGATGTTTTTTTGACATTTTTCTAATTTTTCCTCTCGGAAAATTTGGATTTTCGCAACGTTTGTCATAACTTCGCTTCTGAAGTCGTTAGCTAACGACACCAATCCGGAGGGTCCTCCCCCCCGAGAATGAAAAGCGAAGATGCCATGTTGATAAAATCATTTTTGACATATATTCGGTGTGAGCTGAATCTTTCAGCTCATACCGTTTTGTCGTATTCTATCGATTTGCGCCAATTCCGCGAATACATAACCGGTGTGCCCGGTTCAACGCTGCCCGATGGGGTTGTCAACCCTCCGAAGGACGGCTTCGATCCAGCTACGGTCACCGCCTCAGACATACGACAATGGCTCCTCTCATTGGCAGAGAAGGGCGTTTCGCCGCGCTCATTACGGCGCAAACTTACGGCCCTCAACTCCTTCTTTACATACCTTATTAGGCAGGGAGTAGTGACGACCAACCCGGGCAAAGATGTTGAAATGGCAAAGGTAGCCAAACCGTTGCCCATTAATATCCGTCCGGAAGAAATCAACAAACTCATTGACGACGAAATCGGTAACCTACCGGCCGAAGACGTTGTTGAACCAACCCTCAACTCTACCGACAAATTGCTTGTCGAGGAAACCTTTACCTCGCTACGCGATATGTTGCTGGTAATGATGCTCTACTCAACCGGTCTGCGTCGCGCAGAGATTATCACCATGAAAGATTCGTGGGTAGACGTCAAGAAGGGTGAACTAAAAGTGCTTGGAAAACGTAGTAAGGAGAGAATTATCCCCTTTGGCAAGGAACTAAGCGAATACATCGACTGCTATCGCCGACTGCGCAGCGCAATAATCGGCGGCCCTACCGAGGCATTCTTTGTACGCGAGGACGGCTCAGCGCTATATCCGATGCTGGTTGAACGCATCGTAAAGAAAGCCCTGGACGGCAAAGTCCACGCCAGCCGCATCAGCCCCCACGTGCTTCGCCATTCCTTTGCATCCGATATGCTCAACAACGGAGCAGACCTGGTAGCCGTACAGCAACTTTTAGGACATGAATCACTTGCTACAACGCAGGTTTATACTCATATAACCTACAGAGAACTTAAACAGAATTACCAACTGGCCCATCCCCGTGCGTCGGTTGTTGACGGTCGTAGAGCCTCAACAGCTACTGCGGAGAAAAGCCCTAAAAACTGAAAAGGAGGAAAAGACTATGGATGTCAAGATTCAAGCAATCCACTTCGACGCTTCTGAAAAACTCGTAGCATTCATCAACAAAAAGGCAGAACGCCTTCAGCGTCATCATTCCGGCATCACCACCGTTGATGTAAAGCTTTCAGTAGTAAAACCCGAGACAGCCATGAACAAGGAGGCCGTTGTCACCGTGCTTCAACCCAAGAACGAATTAGTCGTTACAAAAGTTGCAGACTCTTTTGAGGAGGCAATAGACCTCAGCCTGGAGGCTCTCGAAAAGATGCTCGAAAAATGTAAAGACAAGAAATAATTAACCGGCATCAGCCGAATGAAATGCCAAGCGGCATAACATTAGGCTGACGTAAAGGCAAAATGAATCCCGGAGCAGAGACGGCGTTATAGCCGACATTCTCTACTCCGGGATTTAGCGTTTATTTCGACTGCTGATAACGAGCTGCTTGGTCAGCTATCAGAGCTTCATCGTCAAAATAGTTAATCTTCATTGCAGCACGGACTTCATCGAGAGTCTTGGCTGCTTCCTGACGAGCCTTTGCAGAGCCTTCGCGCAGGATATCGTAGACGCCGGGAATGTTCTGTTCCCACTGCTTACGGCGTTCGCGAATCGGCGCCAGCAACTCCTCCAGCACGTTGATAAGCAACTTCTTCACGGTGCCATCGCCCAGGCCGCCACGCGTGTAGTGGTCCTTCAGTTCCTGAAGGTTCTTATATTCGGGCAGGTACTTGGCAAAATGTTCATCGGTGCAGAACGCATCGAGATAGATAAACGGGCAGTTACCTTCGAGGTGTCCCGGAGAATCAACGGTTAGGTGCTCGGGATCGGTATACATGCTCTTTACCTTCTTAGCAACCTCCTTGGGCGTGTCGCTCAGGTAGATACAGTTGCCCAGCGACTTGCTCATCTTGGCCTTGCCATCGGTTCCCGGCAGGCGCATACAAGCAGCATTATCGGGCAACAAGATTTCCGGCTCAACCAGCGTCTGGCCATAAATATTATTGAAACGATTTACGATTTCGCGGGTAAGCTCAATCATCGGCGCTTGGTCTTCGCCAACGGGCACGGTAGTTGCCTTGAACGCCGTGATGTCCGATGCCTGGCTTACAGGGTAGCAGAAGAAGCCAACCGGGATACTCTGCTCGAAGTTGCGCATCTTAATCTCGGTCTTAACCGTAGGATTGCGTTGCACGCGCGATACGGTTACCAAGTTCATATAGTAGAATGCCAACTCGGTAAGTTCAGGCACATGGGTCTGCACGAAAATCGTAGCCTTCGCGGGATCCAGCCCTACCGACAGATAGTCCAGCGCAACCTCGATAACGTTTTGGCGCACCTTCTCGGGATTATCAGCATTATCAGTCAACGCCTGAGCATCGGCAATCATGATAAAAATCTTATCGAACTCGCCTGAGTTTTGAAGCTCAACGCGTCGACGAAGCGATCCTACAAAATGGCCCAAATGGAGGCGTCCGGTTGGGCGGTCGCCGGTCAATATAACTTTTTGCATACTTTTCTTATTTATTAGACGGCAAAGTTACCGATTTTTCGTTAAAAAGATGAACGAGTAATGAAGAAAATTTTGTAAATTTGCTGTCGGAAACACAAATACATCAATCCAGTTTATATAACATGGTAAGCTACAAAGAATTAGGTCTGGTTAACACCCGTGAGATGTTTGCCAAGGCTATCAAAGGCGGCTATGCTATCCCCGCTTTTAACTTCAATAACATGGAGCAGCTTCAGGCTATCGTAAAGGCTGCTGCTTCTGAAAAATCTCCCGTAATCCTCCAGGTATCTAAGGGCGCACGTAACTATGCTAACGCTACTCTGCTGCGCTACATGGCTCAAGGTGCTGTTGCTTATGCAAAGGAACTCGGCTGGGAAAATCCCCAGATTATTCTTCACCTCGACCACGGTGACACTTTTGAAACCTGCAAGAGCTGCATCGACAGCGGTTTCTCTTCTGTTATG
>CAZEST010000050.1:0-12962 GCA_964514745.1 uncultured Alistipes sp. | reverse complement strand
TCATATTGAAAGAAGACGTGCGCGGCCTTGGCTACAAGGACGACGTTGTCGAAGTAAAAGGCGGCTATGGCCGTAACTTCCTCATCCCCCAGGGCAAGGCTGTTATCGCTAACCCCTCTAACCTCAAGCAGCTTGAGGAAAACAAGCGTCAGCAGGCTCACAAGCTCGCTCAGATCAAGGCTGACGCTGAAGCTCTCGCAGCTTCACTGGCAGACGTTGCTCTGACCATCGGTGCTAAGGCTTCTGCTAACGGCACCATCTTCGGCTCTGTTAACAACATTCAGATTGCCGATGCACTCGAAGCCCTCGGCCACAAGGTTGACCGCAAGGTAATCGAACTCAAGGAAACCGTTAAGGAACTTGGCAAGTACACCGCTAAGCTCAACCTTCACAAGGAAGTTTCCGTTGAGATCCCCTTCGAGGTTGTTGCTGAATAATATTTCCCCCCGTTTCCCCCACTTCCCCACTCGGGGGAAACATACAATCCCCAACGTGAAAGCCGGAATGCGTGAGCACTTCGGCTTTTTTCGTATCCCTCCATTTGGTTGCCGACTAATCGTCAAGCACTCGAGCAAAGCGAAGAGGAAGCAAAGTATGCAGATTGGTTTGCTTTTTTGCGAGAGATTCCGTAATTTTGCATGAATAAGAAAAAGCCGTAACCATGACTGAAGATACAACAGCGCTTGAATCAGGGCTCCCCTTCGATGAGCAGCCCAAAGTTGAAGCAACCTATACCGAAGACGAAATCAAAACCCTTGACTGGAGAGAGCATATCAGGCTCCGCCCCGGTATGTACATAGGCAAACTCGGCGACGGTTCGAAAAGCGACGACGGTATCTACGTATTAATCAAGGAAGTACTCGACAATGCTATTGACGAGTACATGATGGGCTACGGCAAGCAAATCAATATCGAGGTCAACGAAACATCGGTAACAGTGCGCGACTTTGGTCGCGGTATCCCCTTGGGCAAGCTCGTTGACGTTGCATCGATCATCAACACCGGTGCGAAATACGACAACAAAGCCTTCAAGAAATCGGTAGGTCTGAACGGCGTCGGCATTAAGGCTGTCAACGCGCTGAGCACATCCTTCATCATCCAGGCCAACCGCGACGGCATGGCCCGCCGCGCCGAGTTCTGTCGTGCCGAGTTGCTCAACGAAACCCCTGATTTCCCTACCGACGAACCGAACGGCACGTTCGTGCAGTTCACCCCCGACGCCGACCTATTCAGAGGCTACAGCTTTAACATCGACTTCATCATAGCAATGGTGAAGAACTACACCTACCTCAACACCGGCCTCGAAATCTTCCTCAACGGCAAGCGCCACTACAGCCGCAACGGTCTGCTCGACCTGCTGAAAGCCAACCTTACCAAAGAGCCCCTCTACCCGATTATCCACCTCCGAGGTCAAGATATCGAAGTAGCAATAACCCACGCCAACCAATACGGCGAAGAATACTATTCCTTCGTCAACGGCCAGTTTACAACCCAAGGCGGCACCCACCTGGCAGCCTTCAAAGAGGCCGTCAGCCGCACGATGAAAGACTTCTTTGCCAAGAACTTCGAATACTCCGACATCCGAACCGGCATGGTCGCCGCTATCGCAATCAAGGTAGAGAACCCCGAATTTGAATCGCAAACCAAGACCAAACTCGGCTCACGCGACATCGGCCCCGACGGGCCTACCGTTGCAAAATTCGTTGGCGATTTCCTCAAAAAAGAACTCGACAACTACCTCCATAAAAACCTCGACACCGCTAACATAATCCTGCGCAAAATCCAGGAGAGCGAATCAGCCCGCAAAGCTATGGCCGGCATAACCCGCCAGGCTCGCGAACGCGCAAAGAAAGTAAACCTCAACAACTCCAAGCTGCGCGACTGCCGCGTGCACCTCAACGACGCCAAGGGCGACGAAGAAAAGAAATTTGCTTCCAGCATCTTCCTGACCGAGGGCGACTCGGCTTCGGGCTCAATCACCAAGATTCGCGACGTAGAGACGCAAGCCGTATTCTCCCTCAAAGGTAAGCCCTTGAACTCCTACGGAATGACGCGCAAAGTTGTCTACGAGAACGAGGAATTCAACCTGCTGCAAGCCGCCCTCAACATCGAAGACGGCATCGAAGGTCTACGCTACAACAACGTTATCATCGCTACCGATGCCGATGTCGACGGTATGCACATCCGCCTGCTGCTTCTAACCTTCTTCCTGCAATATTTCCCCGAGCTGGTTAAGAAAGGCCACGTCTACATTCTCCAGACACCGCTGTTCCGCGTACGCGACGAGCGCGCTGTGCGCCGTAACGGAGCTAAGAAGAAACCGCGCAAGAAAGCCGGCGACGAAGGCCAAGAGGAAACCAAAGACTCCTACTACTGCTACTCCGACCAGGAGCGCCTCGACGCAATCGCTAAGTTTGGCAATCACGCCGAAATTACCCGATTCAAAGGTTTGGGCGAAATATCCGCCGACGAATTCCGCGACTTTATCGGCCCGGATATGCGCCTTGACCGCGTAACCCTCCGCAAAGAGGACGCCGTATCGGATTTGCTGGAATTTTACATGGGCAAAAACACCTCCGAACGCCAGAACTTTATCATCGACAATCTGGTTATAGAGGATGACACCGAATTATAAATAGCAATGAATACCGCACTGTTTGCCGGGTCCTTTGACCCCTTCACCATCGGACATAAGTCAATCGTTGACCGCGCAATCGGATTGTTCGATCTGATTGTTATCGGTGTTGGCATTAATCCGGCAAAAAAGTCGTGGATGCCGCTCGAGGAGCGCTTGCAACGGATTCGCCAAATCTATGCCGACCAACCGAAAGTAAAGGTTGAAAGCTTCTCAGGCCTCGCAACCGACTTCGCTCGCGCCAACGGCATTAAATACATGCTTCGCGGCGTGCGCACCGTTGCCGACTTTGAATTCGAGCGCAACATGGCCGACGCCAACCGCCTTATTACGCAACCCGCCCCCTTGGAGACAATCTTCCTACCGGCCCTGCCGGAACTGGCGGTTGTCAGCTCCTCACTGGTTCGCGAATTGGCTCATTTCGGGGCTCCCTACTCTCAATTTCTCCCGTAACAAAACATATCCTGCGTTATGAAACGTATCTCCTTATATCTCCTATCGCTCCTTTGTCTCTGCTCTGTAAATGCTCAGAGCATGCTTTTTAATCAGCTGCTCCAAGGCAACGGCCCCGTAAAAATCCCCGCTGCCAACAAAATAGCCCAAGCAGAAAAAATCATCGAAGCCTGCTACGTTGACACCGTCAATACCAACCAACTGGCCGAAGAAGCCATCAAAGCTATGCTGGCCACCCTCGACCCCCACTCATCCTACTCCGACCCTGAAGAAACCAAGGAACTGACCACACCGCTCGACGGCTCATTCTCCGGCATCGGTATCCAGTTCAATATGCTCAACGATACGCTCTACGTTATCCAGACAACCTCCGGCGGCCCCTCTGAAAAAGTTGGTATCCTGCCCGGCGACCGTCTGATTCAAGCCGACGACTCTATCATCTCCGGCGTAAAGCGCCCCAACTCAAGCGTCATCAAGATTCTACGTGGACCGAAAGGCACGAAAGTACGCCTGAAAATCCTCCGTAAAGGCGTAGCCGAACCGATCAACTTCGTAGTTACTCGCGACGATATCCCCGTCTACAGCATCGACGCCGCATATATGGCCGATCCAACTACCGGCTACATCCGCCTATCGCGCTTTGCCGAGTCAACCCCCGACGAGATTACCGAGGCCATGAAAAAGCTGCGCAAACAGGGCATGAAGAACCTCATTCTCGACCTGCAGGACAACGGCGGCGGTCTATTAGGCTCCGCTATCGACCTGGCAGCTCGCTTCCTTGCTAAAAACGACCTGATTGTCTACACCAAATCGCCTACCATGGGCGACCAATATTACGCCTCCGAACTTAACGGCGAATTCTCCGACGGCCGACTGGTTGTACTGGTCAACCAATACTCCGCATCCGCCTCCGAAATCACCGCCGGAGCCATCCAAGACAACGACCGCGGCGTAATCGTTGGACGTCGCACCTTCGGCAAGGGCCTGGTTCAACGTCCCTTCCCATTCCCAGACGGGTCAATGATACGCCTGACCGTTTCAAAATATTATACCCCTGCCGGCCGTTGTATCCAAAAGCCTTATAAGCGCGGCGACAGCGACGAATATCGCAAGGACATCCTCCATCGCTACGAATCGGGCGAATTCAATTCAGCCGATTCCATCCACTTCTCCGACAGCGAGAAATACTCAACCCTCCGCTCCGGCCGCACGGTTTACGGCGGAGGCGGCATCATGCCCGATATCTTCGTAGCGGTTGACACAACCGACTACTCCGACTATTATCGCGACCTCGTTGCCAAGGGAATAATTAATCGCTTCTCAATCTCCTACGTCGACAAAAACCGCAAGCAGCTTCAAAAGGATTTTCCCAATGAGGACAGCTTCCTGACCAACTTCAGCGTAACCCCTGCGATGATTCAAGAAATAGTTGATATGGGCCAGAACGATTCAATCGCCCCCAACCCCGAACAACTCGAAATCTCGCGCAAAACGATTGAAGCAATCGTAAAAGGCATCATCGGCCGCGACCTCTTCGAAACGCAGACCTACTTCAAGGTTGTCAATCCGCTGCTTAACCCTATCTACCTACGCGGATTAGAGGTTGCCAACGACCCCGAAACCTATCGTCGACTCCTCCGAGGCAACAACGAATAGCAAGCCAACGCAATCCGAGCTATATAACAGAGCGCTGCTATGTGAATTTATGTTAACAGCAGAGCGAAAAATTGCCCTATAATACTGCGTTTTTCAGCCAAACAGACTATCTTTGTGAAGAATTGGAGAATTTAGGTCATTACGGCCTGCCTGTTCGATAAGTTTAAACAACAAAGGTTATCGTTTAACCAAGTTTAGTTTATCAGCAGTTTTAGTTTAATTTTTAGATTGTTTAATTTATGGAGGAAACGGCAGTAGATGCCAACCTCTCCTCCTCGGTAAATTCGGTTCTCCACAAAAGGTTTCTAATATGGCCAACGTACTTACAACCCTCATTGATCGCCAAATTAGCAAGTACTCAGCCCAGCACCCCGCTATCTGGGAGCGTAAAGCTCCGGGAGAATGGGCGCCTATCAGCTGGGGTAAACTCGCTGAACAAGTTTCCGACATTGCCTGCGCAATCGAAACTCTCGGCGTTGAGGAGCAAGACCGTGTCGCTATCTTTTCTCCCAACGACACCAAGATTCTTGCAACCGACTTTGGTTGCTTCGCTAATCGCGTTGTTACCGTTTCAATCTATTCAACCTCCTCTCCGGAACAAGTTGAATACATCGTTCGCGACTCAGGCGCAAAGATTCTCTTTGTCGGCAATCGCGACCAATATCTTATAGCCCTTACCGTAGCTCAGAAAGTCAGCTCCCTCAAGCAGATTATCGTCTTCGACGACATCCAACTTGAAGCCGACGACAAGACCACCCTCACTTTTGCTCAACTGCTGAAGCTCGGCGCTGCCGCTTCAAAAGCATGCCGCAAAGAGGTAGCCGACCGCACCGCTCGCGCACTGCCCGACGACGTAGCTACCCTACTCTACACCTCCGGCACTACCGGCGAGCCTAAGGGCGCTATCCTGCCGCATAGCTGCTTCAACGCCGCTATCGCCGCCCACCACGAAGCCCTGACATCGCTGTCGGACAGCGACACCTCGCTCTGCTTCCTGCCCCTAAGCCACATCTTCGAAAAAGCTTGGACCTACCTCTGCCTCGATTGGGGCATACAGGTATACGTCAACCAGAATCCCAAAATCATTGCCGACACAATCAAAGAGGTATGTCCTACCTGCATGTGTTCCGTACCCCGATTTTGGGAGAAGGCCTATACAACCATTCAGGACAAGCTCAGCAGAGCCGGCAAATTCCAGATGCTGCTCATAAAGCGAGCCCTCAGCGTTGGCCGTCGTCGCAACCTCCATTACAAACGCCTGGGACTGAAAGTACCCCGTTGGCTCGAGACCCAATATCGCTTCTTCGACAAACACGTTTTCTCGATGGTAAAAAGCGCTATGGGCATCACCAACGGCAACCTCTATCCAACAGCCGGCGCTCCGCTGAGCCCCGCAATCGTTGAGTTCTTCCGCGCTATCGGCGTTAACATCGTTATCGGATACGGACTCTCCGAAACAACCGCTACCGTAAGCTTCTTCCCATACGTTGGTTACGAAATCGGCACCATCGGCGGCCTCCTCCCCGGAGTTGAAGTAAAAATCGGTCAGGACAACGAAATCCTCGTAAAAGGCCCAACCATCATGCGCGGCTACTTCAATAAACCCGAAGAAACCGCAGCAGCCTTCACCGACGACGGTTGGTTCCGCACCGGCGATGCCGGCCAAATCAACCAAAACGGACAGCTGATTCTGACCGAACGCCTCAAAGACCTCTTCAAAACCTCCAACGGAAAGTATATCGCTCCGCAGGCAATCGAAAGTCGACTCGGCGAAGACAAGTATATCAACCAGGTAGCCGTTATTGGCGACCGCCGTAAATACGTAACCGCTATCATCGTGCCGGCTATCGAAGCCCTCAAAGAATACGCACGCAAGAAGTGTATTCAATACCATTCCCTTGAAGAGCTCCTCAAGAATAGCCAGATTCTCGACATGATTGCCAAGCGCATCGAAGCTCTCCAAGAAGGCCTTGCTTCCTTCGAGAAAATCAAGAAGTTTACACTTCTGCCACGCGAGTTTACGATGGAAAACGGCGAACTCACCAACACCCTTAAAATCCGTCGCCCGGTAATCAACCGCCGCTACGCTACCGAAATCGAAGCAATGTACGCATAACTTCAACCCCCCAAGAAAAAATTATACTTTTTAAGTAATTTTTAATAGCCCTCTCTATTTTAGAGACTTATCCTCTAAAGCAGGTTGCGCCAACGCTATTTCGATAACTATTTGACTTTCAAAGCAAATACGTTGCAGAACAAGCGTTGGCGCAACTGTTTTATTTCACATCGCGCCATCCAACACCATAAGCCTACAACGCTACTACATTAGCATTGTTCACAATTCAGCCATACACAGCTACAATTCTTAATCAATATCAAGCTTTTAATTTTTGTTAATTCAATTATAAATGAGCAACTATATTAAAAAAAATTCCTAACTTGCAGCCGAAATAAATCAGAGCAGAATTCAAGTCAATAATAAAAACCGTCTAAGAAATTGCGAACACTTTTACTTTATACAACAATCTTAATTAGCGCTTTGTATTCATCGGCGAGTGCCGACGATGCTGCAGGGACAACAGGCAACGTAGCTGTGACCGCTACGACCGGCGCCTCCACAGATTCAGTAAAACCAAAGCCTACACGCCGCTACTATATGGAGATTCAGGGCATACAAGGACAAGTTACCACCCGTGCCCTCGAAATCAAATTCGTAGCCGGCGAGCTCTTCCATAACTATACGAAAACATCCACCGCAGATCTGCAACGCTTCCGCGACAAATATAAGTTCTCTACAATGGTTGATGCCCTCAACATGATGAGCCTGATGGGTTGGCAACTCTCCGATTGCTATACCTCAGCCTCCGCCGGCACCGTAATTACCCACTGGGTAATCTACAAAGAAGCCGACAATGCCGAAGACCTCGCCGCCGGCATCGTTGTCAAGTCCGACAAATAAAAACCAATCATACTCCTCTCAAACCATTATTCCGTTCTACAACTTCTAAGAACTCTTATTATTTTCCACACATTTTATAACCTCTTGTACATGAAGAAAATTCTACTTCTCATGGGTGGCGCTCTCCTGGGCAGCGCTACAATCGCACAAGCAGAAACTCCCGAAAAAATCGCCGGAGCTATGCTGTCTCGTATCTCCGCCAACGGCGAATGGGCCGTTAGCTGCGGCGATGGTTCATTCAGCGTCTACAACCTCAAGACCGGCGATATCTACACGGCCGAAGTCGATGAGGACGACTACAACGCTTTCTACGAAGCCGGCTACGGCAACCCCGTAAGCGACAACGGTATCGTTGTTGGTAGCACGACCTACACCGGCGGCGCTGCTTATTGGCACATTACCGACGACGCCCCCGAAGGCGAATGGGTATTGCTCCCCGTACTCGACGAATCAACCAGCTGCGCCCACGGTATTACCCCCGACGGCTCGCGTATCGTTGGTACATCAGCTCGTCCGGGCGTTAGCTACGGCGACGACGCTGTTCACTCCGTACCTCTGCTCTGGCAGCGCAACGCCGAAGGCACCTACGACATGGTAGAACTTCCTTACCCAACCGTTGACTTCACAGGCAAACGCGTACCCCAATACATCATCACTCACGCCATCAGCGAAGACGGCACGAAGATCTTCGGCCAGGTTACCGACTACGCCGGCTTCATGCACACCCAAATCGTCTACAACGAACAAGCCGACGGCTCTTGGACCTACGAATACCTCCACCCCGAACTCCAAACCCTGGGCTATACATTCCCCGATTGGGAACCCTACACCGGTCCCAGCTATCCTCAGCAGACTGACTTCATGAGCGACGACGAGAAAGAAGCTTACGATGACGCTTGCGACGCTTGGGACTACTACAGCGGCGATCCATACCCCTCGGTTACCGACTTCATGACCGAAGAAGAAATCGCAGCTTACAACGCTGCTATGGCTGAATATAAAGAAGCTCACGACGCTTGGGAAGAAATCGACGATGCTTTCACCAATGTTTACTGGCAAGTTTACGACGAAGGTGCTCCCGACTTCTTGATGAACACCCTGGCAATGTCGTCTAACGGCCAATACGCCGTTGCTTCTAAGGGCGAAGGCGACTACTGGTCGGGCTACACATACACCCCCTACCTCTTCAACCTGGCTACCGGCGAATATACAATCTACGCAACCGAAAGCGATGACGAAACCTCCGGTGACGACACCACCACCGGCGACGATGACGACGACTACCTCGACGACGACTTCGGCGTAGGTTCTACCAGCTCAAACACCCTTAGCATCTGCGCTAACGCCGTTAGCAACAACGGCGACATCCTCGGAGCTACAACCTGTCTCGACGGCTACCTCCGCCTGTCATGGATTAAGCCTGCCAACGGCGAAGAATTTGTTCGCCTTCACGACTACATGGCAACAGTTGATGCCGACGCTGCCGAATGGATGGAAATCTATCTGCCCGGCGATGTTATTGTTGGCGTTGACTACGACACCTACGAATATGAATACGAAGAGGAACTGCTCGACGGTCTGCCCGTTTGCGATGCCAACATGAAGACCATCGTCTCTTGGGTTTACAACATGTTTGCTGAAGACTACAACGACTATCAATACTCTCTGGTATTCCGTCTGCCCGAAACCTCAGGCATCCAAAGCGTAGCCGCTGCTACCGACAAGAGCTTCTCTGTTAAGGCTTCTCGCAACGGCGAAATCACCATCAACGGCGATGCTAAACTGCTCGAAGTATTCGACCTCACCGGCAAGTCTGTTTACAAAAACAACGCACCCACTGCTACAGTGAACACCAACCTCAACGCCGGCATCTACCTGGTTAAAGCAACCGCTACCAACGGCAAGACCGCTATCGTAAAGGCTGCTTTCACTGAATAATCATCTTACCGGTCATCTACAACTAATAACCATAGACATCTCCCTCAAGTAACCGCAGCATTGGAGCCTGCGGCGAATGGCAAGAGCGCTTTAACGAGGCGCTCTTGCTTTTTTTACATAAATATACGTTAAATTCTTGCTTTTGTCCAAAATATATTGTATTTTCGTGGAATATCTGCGACCTCATAGTAATCTACCTTTGAGTTAAGTAGGTTATCCTTTGATACCATAATACAAAACTAACATAATAAACCACTAAAATCTAATGAGTTATCTCAAGTTTGATAAGAACCTGATGATAAATCTTGAGCACTCACTCCCGAAAGAGATGCTCCGGACGAATCAGGCGGGCGCTTATCACTGTACGTCTATCGTAGACTGCAACACCCGCAAGCAACACGGTCTGTTAGTAGTCCCCATGGGCGACGGAGACTACAACCCTCATGTGCTGCTTTCTTCGCTTGACGAAACGGTAATTCAGCATGGTGCGCCATTCAACCTTGGTCTGCACCGCTATCAGGGTGGCGTCTACAGCCCTAACGGACACAAATACATCCGTGAGTTCGACTGCGAAAGCGTCCCTCGTACTACCTACCGCGTCGGCGGAGTCATTCTGACCAAAGAAAAAATCTTCATTCAGAATGAAAACAGAATCTTAATCCGTTACACTCTGGTTGACGCCCACTCCCCTACAACCCTTCAGTTCCGTCCATTCCTCGCATTCCGCGAAAGCAACGCCCTCTGCATGGCCAACGACACCCTCAACAAGGAGTGCACCACGGTCAACAACGGCGTCTCCTGCTGCCTTTACCCCGGCTATCCTACGCTGTTCATGCAACTCACGCGCAAACCGGAATTCGTCTATGATCCTCATTGGTACAACAACATCGAGTACGTTAAGGATATGGACCGCGGTGTACCATATTGCGAAGACCTCTGGGTGCCCGGCTATTTCCAAGTCAACATCAAGAAGGGCGAATCTATCATCTTCTCTGCCGGTCTGACCGAAGTTAATCCCCGTTCTCTCAAGAGCATGTACGAAGCCGAAATCGCCTCGCGTACCGCTCGTACCAGCTTCTTTAACTGCCTGAAGAACTCCGCAAAGCAGCTCTACCTCAAAGATGGCGACCGCGAATATATGCTCTCCGGTTACCCCTGGGGCAAGATTCTCGCACGCAACACGTTCATGTCGCTGCCGGGCAACACCATCACTATCGGCCATCGCGACGACTTCGAGAAAATCATGGCTACCGGCGCTGAAGCCCTCACCAACTACATGGCTACCCTCGAAGAGGACACCAAAATCCACGGCATCGACCTCCCCGACATTCCCCTCTGGGCAATCTGGGCCGTGCAACGCTACGCCAAGAACTACGGCAAAGAGGATGCTGCCAAGAACTATGCAGCCCTTACAGCCGCCCTGCTCAACTTTATTCTCGACGGAAAACACCCGAAAGTCAACGTCGAAGCAAACGGCCTGATTTCTACCGACGGCACCGTCGTACCGGCCTCTTGGATGAACTCCGTATGGGAGGGCCGTCCGGTTGTGCCGCGTACAGGCCTGCTGGTTGAGTTCAACGCCCTCTGGTACAACGCCCTGAAATTTGCCGCAGATCTAACCGAAGAGGATGCAACCTACGCTGCCGACCGCCAACGCTGGCTCGAAGTTGCCGACAAAGCCGGCGAAGCATTCGCCCCGACCTTCCTCAACGATTTCGGCTACCTCTACGACTGGGTTAACGGCAACTACGCCGACCCGTCGGTGCGCCCCAACATGGCAATCGCTATCGGTCTCGACTATTCTCCGCTCGACCGACGTCAGCGCAAAGGCGTGCTCGACGTTGTTACGCGCGAACTACTTACTCCCAAAGGTCTGCGCACCCTCTCCCCCAAGAGCTACGGCTATCGCCCCAACTACCTCGGTTCGCCCGAAGAACGCGAACGCGCCCTCCACAACGGCCCCGTTCGCCCCTGGCTGATGGGCTTCTATGCCGATGCCTACCTCAAAGTATTCGGCCACAGCGGAGCAAGCTACCTCGACCGCATGATGATCGGCTACGAAGAAGACATGTCGAACGGATGTATCGGCTCCCTCTCGCAGCTCTACGATGGCAACCCGCCCTATGCTAACCGCGGCGCCATCTCCCATGCCACCAACATCGCAGAAGTGCTCCGCACAATCCGCACCCTTAAGAAATTCAATTCCTGAAACCCCAAGACAACCGATATAAGACATGAAAGCTTTAATGTTCGGTTGGGAATTTCCCCCTCATATCCTCGGCGGTCTGGGCACTGCCAGCTATGGTCTGACTAAAGGTATGTGGGAATGTGGCGATATGGATATCACCTTCGTTATCCCCAAGCCTTTCGGCGATGAAGACCACCATTTCGCCCACATCATCGGTGCCTCGCAAACCCCTATCGCTTGGCGCGATGTTAACCGCGAATACGTTGAAAGCCGTATCGGCAAGGTTATGGACCCCGACCTCTACTTCCGTCTGCGCGACCATATCTACGCCGACTTCAACTATATGCGTACCAACGATTTGGGCTGCATTGAGTTCTCCGGCCGTTACCCCGATAACCTCCTGGAGGAAATCAACAACTACTCTATCGTTGCCGGCGTTATCGCCCGCACCGTTGACTGCGACGTTATCCACTCCCACGACTGGCTGACTTATCCCGCAGGCATCCACGCCAAGCAGGTTACCGGCAAGCCCCTGGTTATCCACGTCCACGCTACCGACTACGACCGCTCCCGCGGCAACGTTAACCCTACCGTCTTCAGCATCGAACGCGACGGTATGCTTAACGCCGACCATATCATTACCGTTTCCAACCTTACGCGCCGAACGGTTATCGAAAAATATGGCATCGACCCGGCTAAAGTTACTACCGTCCACAACGCCGTTACCCCTCTGAGCGAAGAATACCTCAACGTACAGGTCAATAAGCCCAAGGAAAAAGTTGTTACATTCCTTGGCCGTATTACCATGCAGAAGGGCCCCGAATACTTCGTTGAAACTGCTGCCAAGGTACTAAAGAACAACCATAACGTACGCTTCGTTATGGCCGGTTCGGGCGACATGATGGACAAGATGATCAACCTCGCCGCCGAACGTGGCATCGCCGACCGTTTCCACTTCCCCGGATTCCAAAAAGGCAAGCAGGTCTATGAAATGCTCAAGGCATCAGATGTCTACGTAATGCCCTCCGTATCCGAACCGTTCGGCATCTCGCCGTTGGAAGCAATGCAGATGGGTGTGCCCTCGATTATCTCTAAGCAGAGCGGTTGCGCCGAAATCCTCAACAACGTTATCA
>CAZEST010000049.1:0-12997 GCA_964514745.1 uncultured Alistipes sp. | reverse complement strand
GCAGCAGCGGCTTTTGCCTTGGCAGCACTCTTCTCCTCAAACTCATCGAAATCGATATTTTGAGCGGGAGCCTTGCCCAACGACAGCGTGCAAACAGGGTCCTTCAGATTGCGACCCGTCTTCAATTCCTTCATCTCAATGAAGAACGAACGGTCCGTAAGGTAATCAAATGTAAAGATTAAGCGTTGGCCCTCGTCCTCAATGAAATCTGCAAGGATGCTATCCTCCATCAAGTAAACCTCCTGAGAGGAATCTGAGCCCATGTCTTCCAGAGTAATTTCTTTTTCTTTTTCCCAACGATCGTCGCAAATAAAGAACGACGACATCTGATTCTTATCGTAGCCTACCGCCTCGCAAATTGCGTTCTTGAGGTCAAGAAAAGTGGCGTCGGCGTCGATCTGGATTTCACGCCGGAAATTGTCAACTTCGTCGGAAACTATGCGAAAATTGAATATCATTTTGTAAGTAATTATATCGGTGTTTTGGCCGCGGTTTAAGAACGGCCGTTTGGTGTTTGCAAAGATATGTATTAAATACAACTTCCACCAAATTTTTCTGCACTTTTTTTCGCATCCTCCCGTAATACGCTTGCAATCCTCTTGCAATCGCCCGGAATTTATGGTTGCCCCCCCTATAACAGAAGCGTTGACTATCCGGCTTGAATGGCCCAATAGTCAACGCCTCTAAAAGAGCGGTAAACGAGGCTCGAACTCGCGACCCTCAGCTTGGGAAGCTGATGCTCTACCAACTGAGCTATTACCGCATTAACTTAATGCTGTTGATTTTCTCTTGCAAAAGTAATACTATTTTCATTAATCACAAAGCAATTTCTCCATTATTTTGCTACATCGCACCGTTTCTAAACAGATTTTTATTTGCAGAGATAATTATTTTCGTTAACTTTGCGAAACAACATAAAACGTAATTAACATTATCTCAGTTGCTACGAAGCAATCATCAATCAGCAACTGTTAATACACGATTATAATGGATACTGTAACGTCTAATGTGCCTGAAAACATGACTGCCGAGGCGTTTGCCCGCGACAGGCGAGTAATGGAATTGCTTAGCCAAAACTTTCCAACTATAAGTGCTGCCTCTACGGAAATCATCAACTTAGAGGCTATCCTCAATCTGCCTAAAGGTACGGAACATTTTATCGCCGATATCCACGGCGAACACGAAGCGTTCGACCATATTGTTAGAAATGCTTCGGGTAATATCCGCCGAAAAGTCAACGAAATCTTCTGCGATTCCATGCGCGACGAAGAAATCCGTCGCCTCTGCACACTGATATACTATCCGGAGCGCAAACTCGAAGAGCTAAAAGAAACCGAAAAGGAGATGGACGACTTCTACAACGTTACGCTTCATCGTTTAGTTAGAGTTTGCCGCTCGGTATCCTCAAAATATACCCGTTCGAAAGTGCGCAAAGCCCTCCCAAAGGAATTTGCATACATCATCGAGGAGCTCCTCCACGAAGACCATACCGAACACAACAAGCAGGCCTACTATTCCCGAATTATCGAGACAATCATCTCAACAGGCCAGGCCGATGCATTTATCGTTGCAATATCCCAGGTAATTCAGCGCCTCTCAATTGATTGGCTTCACATTCTCGGAGATGTCTACGACCGAGGTCCCGGAGCACACATCATAATGGATCGGCTGATGACCTATGAACGCTTCGATATGCAATGGGGTAACCACGATGCCCTCTGGATTGGAGCCGCTGCGGGCAACGAAAGTTGCATCGCCAACGTTCTGCGCATCTCACTGCGCTACGGCAACATGGCAACCCTCGAAGACGGCTACGGAATTAACCTCGTTCCGCTGGCAACATTTGCAATGGAAACCTACGGCAACGACGCTTGCAAGCAATTTCTCCCTAAACTACCCGACGACAACGACACCGACGAAAAGAACCGAATGCTGATGGCTCGCATGCACAAGGCTATAGCTATCATACAGTTCAAACTGGAAGGCGAGCTCATCAACAAACGGCCCGAATGGGGAATGGCCGACCGAAACCTTCTGCATAGGATTAACCGCGAGCAAGCAACCATCGAACTTAACGGCAAGACATATCCGCTACTCGACAACAATTTCCCAACCGTGAACCCTGCCGACCCCTACAAGCTCACTGAAGAAGAAGCTTCGCTCGTCAAGAAGTTGCGCCACTCCTTTATGGTAAGCGATAAACTGCGCCGGCATGTAGGCCTCATGTTCTCTCACGGATGCCTCTATACTATTATTAACTCCAACCTGCTCTACCACGCTTCAATTCCGCTGAACGCCGATGGCACGCTGAAAGAAGTTGACCTTAACGGCAAAAAATATTCCGGACGTCGGTTGCTCCACCATATCGGCATGACAATGCGTTCGGCGTTCAATGCCGACACCCCAACGGAAGAGAAGGACTTTGCCGTAGATTACTTCTGGTATATATGGTGCGGGCCTGATTCTCCCCTTTTCGACAAAGCAAAAATGACCACCTTTGAGCGCTATTTCATCGCCGACAAAGAAACCCATAAAGAAGCTAAAGGAGCCTACTACACTCTCCGCGACAACCCCGAAGTATGCGACCGCATTCTCGATGCCTTTGGCGTAAAGGGCGAGCATCGCCATATTATCAACGGCCACGTACCTGTAAAAGTTGGCAAAGGCGAATGCCCGGTGAGAGCCGATGGCAAAATGCTGGTAATTGACGGAGGCTTTGCCAAAGCATACCATACTACAACCGGTATTGCCGGCTACACCTTGGTTTACCACTCTCGAGGTCTGCAACTCGTACAGCACGAACCGTTCACATCAACCGAAGAAGCTATCTCTTCGGCAGCCGACATCCTCGGCACAACGCAAATAGTTGAGCTTAGCAACCACCGTCAGCGCGTCCGCGACACCGACAAGGGACGCGAGCTCCAATCACAAATCGACGAACTGACGCGCCTGCTGTATGCCTATCGCCACGGTATTCTAAAAGAACGTGCTACAAGGTAATCGCCGACCGGCTCATATATCCCCCAGCCCTTACTCTCTCGCTTTTTGTTGAGTCTAATAAACTTTTGCCTATAGATTTTGACATTAACAAAGGAATTTGTAACTTTGTTGGTCAATGGGGTCGTGCTAAGGGCCTCTACGTATAATTCTCAGGTAAAAATGGACAATTCAGAAAAGCTATCCGAAGAGGTAAATCGCGCTATAGATGTCATCAAGCGCGGAGGCGTAATCCTTTATCCTACGGATACTGTATGGGGAATCGGGTGCGATGCATCGAATCCTGAAGCTGTCAAGAAAGTATTTGAAATTAAGCAACGTGCCGACAACAAGGCATTAATCGTACTGGTAGGTTCTGTCAACGATGTTGCCAAGTATGTCCAAGAGATGCCCGACATCGCTTACGACTTAATTGAATTTTCCGAACGACCGCTGACGATTGTCTACGATAAAGGGTTCGGACTGGCACCGGCCCTCTTGGGCGAAGATGGCAGCGTCGGAATCCGCGTTACATCCGAGAAATTTTCATCAGAATTATGCCGCAAACTGCGCCGCCCGTTAGTGTCAACCTCGGCCAATATCTCCGGGCAACCAACTCCGGCTATCTTCAGCGAAATATCTCAAGAGATTAAAGACGCCGTTGACTACGTAGTTGACTATCGCCGCGACGACGCATCCAAGAGCCAACCTTCAACCGTAATGAAGTTATCGGCCGGAGGCGTTTTTACAATTCTCCGCCCATAAGCAATCTGACGACCAACATTTTTTTAGTCGGTAACAACTATTTATAGACAGGGATGATAACCGAAAAATCGCAACGAATTAGATATATCGCAGGAGATTTCCTTGCGACGTCGTTGGCATGGTTTATCTTCAACCTCTTCCGCTACACTCAGATTGTTATCCCGAAGGGCGAGCATTATACATCATTCAGTTCGTTCTATAGTATCGACCCCGTTATTCTCGGACAAATCTTCCTACCGATGATGATGATGGGGATCTATTACCTGTCGGGTTACTACAACCGACCACTGTTCCGCTCCCGATTGGACGAGTTGCTAACAACGATTACAACAGCCATAATCGGTTCGGTTATCATCTTTTTCCTAACGTTGGTCAACGATCAAATCCCCGACCGTGCGAGCAACTTGGAACTGCTTTGTATACTGTTCCTAATGCTGTTCAGTTGCGTATATATTGTCAGATTCTCGTTGACGCGCTACGGCCTGGCCAAGATTAACCATGGCACGCTTACACGCCCTATGGTTGTTGTTGGGGCCAATTCAGATGCAAAACGAATGCGCCATCGCTTGGAAAACATTCGCGGACGCGGTTACAAAATTATCGGGTATGTCAACCTGAATAATCAGCCGACAGCTACTAACGAGCCCAACAACGAACAGCAACCCTTATTCGACGGATTGCCTCTAATCAATTTTGAGCAACTTCCGGAGGTAAGCAAGCAGCATAACCTTACGGCCCTGGTTATCCCTGAAAGCGTTTCCGACGGCAAATCGGCCGACTTCTCTGCCGTGCTAAATCGCCTCTACCCTATCGAACTGCCGATATTGGTGTCGCCCGGTTCGCTCCAAGTTGTCAGCCGAGCACAGAAATTAGGCGACGTTTCCGGCGAACCGCTGATTAATATCTGCAGGGTCAACATGGCCGATTCAACGCAGAACCTCAAGCGCTCAGGCGACATTCTATTATCATTGTTGGCCCTAATTGTTCTCTCCCCCGTCTACCTGCTACTTGCTATTCTTATTAAACTCGACTCTAAAGGCCCGGTATTTTACAGTCAGGAACGTATCGGCTACCATAAAAAGCCGTTCATGATTTTCAAATTCCGCACGATGATAAACAATGCCGAGAGCGAAAACGGCCCTCAACTATCGTCGGAAGGCGACCAACGCATCACCAACATCGGCCGTTTCCTTCGCAAATATCGCTTGGACGAATTACCCCAATTTTGGAACGTATTGCGAGGCGATATGTCGATGGTTGGCCCACGTCCGGAACGCGAATTTTTCATTCGACAGATTCTAAAAAAAGCCCCATATTACTCCTTACTCCACCAAGTCCGCCCCGGGATTACATCCTGGGGAATGGTAAAACACGGCTACGCTTCTACCGTCGATGAAATGGTTGAACGCGCACGCTTCGACTTGATTTATCTGGAAAACATCTCACTGATTGTTGACATGAAAATCCTCCTGCATACGGTCAACACCGTTATTAAAGGACGTGGAGTCTGAAAAATATACGAAAAATATGCGCGAACCATATCTTCCCAAACTTCTCCAGAAACCGGTCCACGATTTTTGGATGAAAGTTCTAATCTTTCGAGAACGCCACATCAAGGAGAAAACCTTGGTTATTATTCTCTCGCTTGTTGTCGGCATTGTTGCCGGACTCGCAGCAATGTTGCTGAAATGGCTTATCCATACTATTTCCGGCTCGCTAACCAGTTTCGTGAATATTAATCAAGGTAACTGGCTCTACATTATTTATCCCTGCATTGGTATTCTATTAGCGTGTTGGTATGTACGCTACGTCGTTAAAGACAACATCTCCCATGGTGTGACCAAAGTGCTTTACTCTATTTCGCAGAACAAGAGTCGCCTGAAGCCCCACAATATGTATACCTCGCTGATTGCATCCTCCATTACTATCGGATTTGGCGGGTCAGTAGGAGCGGAAGGCCCTATCGTATTTACCGGCTCTGCTATAGGATCTAACTTGGGCCAAGCATTCCGCCTATCGCCACGAGTACTGATGATTTTGGTTGGCTGCGGAGCGGCTGCCGGTATAGCCGGCATCTTCAAAGCCCCGATTGCCGGTATGCTGTTTACCTTGGAGGTACTGATGCTCGATTTGACAACGGTTACCGTGATGCCCCTGCTGATTGCGTCAATTTCGGCAGCTTCCGTCTCTTATATTTTTACCGGGTATGGCTTGGAATTTTCCTTCGTTCAAAGCGAACCGTTCATCATGGAGCGCGTTCCGTTCTTCATCGGTTTGGGCGTCTTCTGCGGCTTGGTTTCGCTTTACTTCACTCGCGTAATGAACATGGTTGAAAAGTTCTTCAAGAAAAGGTTGTTAAAACAATGGCAACGCACCGCTGTCGGTAGCCTTATCTTAGCGACCCTTATTTTTATCTTTCCACCACTCTACGGCGAAGGTTATGGCGCAATCAACTCCCTGCTCAGTGGCGACACCAGTTCGATTGTTGACGGGTCAATCTTCTATAGCATGCGCGACAACGTATGGTTTATCATTCTATTTATCGGATTGATTATCCTGTTCAAGGTATTCGCGACGTCGGCAACTAACGGTGGCGGCGGTGTTGGCGGTACGTTTGCCCCCAGCCTCTACGTAGGCTGTATGACAGGCTTCTTCTTCGCCTTCTTGCTCAACCACCTTGGATTCGGGATGGAGTTATCGGTAAAGAACTTCGCATTGATGGGCATGGCCGGCGTAATGTCGGGCGTCATGCACGCCCCATTGATGGGTATCTTCCTTACAGCAGAAATGACCGGAGGCTACGAGCTGTTCCTCCCCCTGTTAATCGTTTCCACCCTCTCTTATGGCACTATCAAAATCTTTGAGCCCTACTCCATTTACTCAATGCGTTTGGCTCGACGTGGAGAGCTACTTACCCACCATAAAGACAAGGCCGTACTGACCCTCATGAAGATGAATTCAGTAATTGAAACAGACTTCCTGACCGTTACGCCCGACATGAACCTTCGGCAGATGGTAGATACCATTTCGCGCTCCAATCGCAATTTATTCCCGGTAATCGACAACGACAAGCGACTAATAGGCGTTGTATTGCTCGATGATATCCGTAATATCATGTTCCGTCCTGACCTATACAAACGCTTGTATGTCAGCAGATTTATGACTTCAGCAACAACCACGCTTCGAACAACCGACTCCATGGACAAAGTAATGAAAACCTTCGACGACACCGGAGCATGGAACCTACCTGTAATCGATGAGAATCGCCGCTATGTAGGATTCGTATCCAAATCTAAAATCTTCAATTCCTACCGTCGCGTTCTCCGCCACTACTCTGAAGACTAAATTCTCCACATTCCCCCTCGAATTTCAAGAAATCCTCCATAAAGGCCACCAAAACTCCCGTCCAAACGGGAGTTTTTTTGTATAATATGAATATTTTTTGGGCAAATGTTATCAATATTTAAAATATATGTATTATCTTTGCGAAATAGTAATCGAACTCATATATACTAATTCTTTAACACTATTACTCCCATGAAAACAATGCATCGTGCGATGCTTTTCGGAGGGATATGTTCCATGGCATTATTTACAAGTAGTTGTGTAGATAACGACTATGATCTTTCCAAAGACATCGACCTTACAATGACAGCAGGAGGCAATCTAACCCTGCCGGGTAGCTCCACCGAAGAATACACGCTGTCGCAAATTCTGAATCTCGGCGACAACAGTTCTTTGAGACCGGTTGCTGAAGGCGAGTATGGCTTGGCTGAAGGCGACTACGTACTCGAAGAGAAAGCCAACCCGACAAATTCATCCGTCCTTATTGCGCAACAGCAACTTTCCAATCTTTCCGGTTCATCGTCCTCTACAGCGCTCGATCCGTTCTACAATGCAGGACAGGGTGGCCGCATCGCGGTTGATGCGAAAAACATCGTTGACAACCTGGATATTCGCGATGACAACGTAACCACTGATCTCATCTCGCTCCGACGTGCCGGAACCGACATTGCAATGAAACTTAACGTTGGCTTTGCATCAAACGATTTCAACGGCACCGCCCAAATTCATCAAGGAGCTACAGCTACATTCGACAGCAACTGGGAGATCGAGACTCTGGATCAGGCAACGGCTGCAATATGTGAGGTAGTTGATGGTCATATCCTGCGATTCAAAACTAACCAGAGTTTCTCATCAGCCTCACCGCTGTCCCTAGCTGTAAGAATTCTGGACATTGATCTATCAAACGTAGCTCAAGGGCAAGGATTATACGCTCCGGGCCACTTCAACATCAACAGTAAAGTTACATTTAACGCTACGGTTTCCATCGCCTCATCAGATATTCCGGTAGGTAGCTCTGCTAATCTCAACCTCATAACTTCAACCGAGATTTCTTCCGCTCTGCTAAATTCCGTAACAGGCAAAGTTGACCCGAAAATCAACATTAATCCTTCTTCATTTTATATTAATGATGTTCCCGACTTCCTAAGCGAACCGGGTAATAATCTCGACATTTCAAACCCCATTATAAGCTTCTCAACAGAGAATGCCTCTCCGGTTGCCGTCAATATCAATGCTAAGATTCGTGCCCTCTACGACGACGGCTCACAAAAAACTATCGGCATCGGCGACAAGAACGGCACATCCTCGATCATCCTAGATGCAAATGACGTAACTAACGTATTTATTTGTCGAGAGCAATTTGATTACAATCTGTCCGGCAGTAACTATCAATATGTTATTGTGCCCGAGTTGTCAACTCTGATCTCTACAATTCCAAAGAAAATTGAGCTCTACGATATTGAAGCTAAGGCTACTGACAGCGAGGTTACCATTGCGCTCGGCACCGACTACAACGTTACTTCTAACTACAATGCTACAATTCCGCTCGCATTCGGCCAAGACATGGTCCTAACCTATTCAACGATTGAAAACGATTGGGGCGAAGACCTCGAAGACTACAACTTCTCTACCGCACTGGTGACGGCCAACATTGTTAATTCTATTCCGCTAACAATGACGCCATCAGTAATTGCTTTGGACAAAAATGGCAACGAAATGACTAACATTACCGCAACAGTGAACGGCGCTGTCGCTCCCGGCACACTACAGGCGCCCGTTACCACCTCCATCGAAATTACTCTGAAATCAACCGGTAGCAGCTTAAGCGGTCTCGACGGCGTTAAGATTGTATTCCACGCCGACACGCCTATTGTGGGCCAAAATCTGAACGCAAAGCAGAGCCTGCGTTTCGATGCCATCAAGATTTCAATAGCCGGAGGCATAACCTTCGACCTTAACTAGACCATACTCCCCATCCTACTTACATAATAAAAAGATTAGCCATGAGAAAATCTGCAAAATATATCATCGCTTGCTTGGCATTGGGAGTTGGACTACCATCTTCCCTCTGCGCACAAGAATCAATGCGCTCGGCCTACTTCATGGACGGCTTTACGTATCGCCACGAATTAAACCCGGCCTTCATGGGCGAGCACAACTACATCAGCATTCCTATCCTTGCCAATATGAACATTGGAATGAATTCTAATGTCGGTGTGAACACGTTCCTCTACAAGATGCCGAATGGCCAACTGACAACCTTCATGAACTCATCGGTTGATGCAACAAGTTTCCTCAACAAGCTTTCAACTACCAACAAGGTTACCAGCGACATCAACATTACCCTGCTATCAGCCGGTTTTAAGGCCTTTAAGGGCTACAATACGATTACCATCGGCGCACGCACCTTTGTAGGCGCATCTCTCCCAAAGGATCTCTTTACCTTTGCCAAGTTGGGCATGACTTCCGATGAAACCTACTATAACTTTAAAAACGTTGCTGTAAAGGCCAACGCTGTTGCAGAAATCGCCCTTGGTCACAGCCACGACATCAACTCCAAGATTACGGTCGGCGGAAAGCTCAACATCCTGCTCGGTATTGGTAATGTAAATGCCAAGATCAACAACATGGATGTCCGCCTTAGCGATCAGCGATGGAGCGTACAAGCTGATGCTCAAATGGATATCGCAGCCGGTTCTGGTCTCTACGTACCTACCAAGCAAGAAGCTGGCAAGGAGTATGACAAAGCTGACATGGCCGACCTGGTTGACTGGGAAGATATCGACTACGACAAGTTTGGATTATCCGGTGCCGGTGCTTCTGTAGATCTCGGTGTGGTCTATAAGATTATCCCTGATTTAACCCTGTCGGCATCTATTCTTGACTTTGGTTTTATGAACTGGAGCCACAACATTAAGGCCAAGACAGCAAATACGGCTTGGACATTCAATGGATTCCATGAAGTAACCTTCAACAAAAACCAGCCAAACTACGATGACAACAAACTTGACGAACAGTTTGACCAACTAACCGACGACCTTGAAGACCTGGTTAGCTTCCACCGTACCGAAGCCGATGGCTCCCGCTCACAAATGTTGGCGCCCACAATCTCGCTTGCAGCTGAATATACCATGCCCTTCTACCGCAAGCTGACCGGAGGTTTCCTCTTCACTCAGAAAATCAACGGAGTATTCTCCTGGACTGAAGGTCGACTATCTGCCAACGTAAAACCGGTAAAATGGTTTGATGCCTCAATTAATTACGGCGTGTCAACCTACGGATCATCCTTCGGCTGGATTGTCAACTTCCATCCCAAAGGGTTCAACTTCTTCATCGGCTCCGACCATCAATTCTTCAAGATTACGCCACAAGTAATTCCTGTTGGCAACGCCTCGGCCTCCATCTCCTTCGGCATGAACGTTACCTTCGGTAGCTAACCCAACAAAATATTTGGCTTTAAGTTACAAGCAACTGCCACCCTATTTTGACGCAACCAACTTTTTGGGCTTCACAAATTTGTGAAGCCCAAAATTTATTTATACCTTTGTGCTACTAAGTAAACAATATGATAGTCACTTTTGAAGAATAATACCGATCCAGCAATGATTGCAAACAATCTGACGCCGTTTGAGCCAACTCATCCCGGTCTGCTGATTCGCGAAGAGTTGGAAGAACGCGAAATGACGCAAGCCAAACTTGCTGAGCAAATTGGAGTTTCGCCAACACTTCTCAATGAGGTTATCAACGGCAAACGTGCCGTGAATACCGAATTAGCGCTTCTGCTTGAGGCTTCGCTCGGTATCGCAGCCCATATTTGGCTTGATTTGCAAGCTTCCTACAATATGCACGTGGCGAAGTCCGACTCCTCATTCATGAACCGACTCGCTCAGATTCGTCGTGTAGCAGCCATACAGTAATTCACCGCCACTCGAGGGGAAGAGTTTAATCGGGTGGCGTCGGGGCTACTGTGCGGTGAGAGCAATTGGGGCGAGGATGGCTAAGAGGTCGGCAGCGGTAAGCTTGTTGCTGAGACTGTTGCTCAATTGCCGGATGCTACCAGACATCTCCGACGGCAAAGCCGTCGATTTTTTTGGGCATAAAAAAACCTGAGGTACCTTCACAGGAACATCAGGATTAAAGCCAAAAGGCAAGATTTGTGATTCTAAAAAGAGTTGTCTATGCAACTTAAGTGTAGAGATTATATATCTTACTTACATTCATCTCATCCTACACTAAATCAAGTAGCTAAACTTCACAGCGTCAGTGTTCCCGATTCGGAGCCCGTTGAAGAACTATTTCTTTCGCAACTCCCAAGCATAGGATGCTTTTCGGCAACAAAGTTACAAACAAACTCCTCTGTTTCAAAATTTTTGAGCAACTTTTTTAGTTTAAAATGTTTAAAAACATATAAATATAGCATATTTACTATAGCAGACAGATGCTTTTCCGATCTGTCCATCATTCTGCGTATGGGATTTGATCCGGATGATAAATTAGTTGCGTTTTGGATATGGGGGCTGCCAGGAAGTATCCGAGACAGTAAGATCCGTCAAACATACGGTTGCCGTTGTAGTCGCCATTGTTGAGCGAATCAAGATAGTCGGCCATCGTCTGTGATATCGGCATAACCTCGATGTCAATTACATCGCCATCTCGCAGCACTTCGTCGTCATCTTCTGCATCAATGTCCCTACGGGAGGTCATCATAATACCACTGCCAAGGCCGTCAACCGCATTGTATGACTTTATGGCTTGCCAATCATAAAGCTCGCCATTACGGTAAACCTTGAGCCAATAGTTCGTGTAGGGATCATCATCTTCGGTAAACTCCACTTTAAGTATAGCTACATCATCGTAGGGCATCTTTATCCAATTGAATTCAGCCGATACAATCTCTGACGGAGGCAACATCCGGCTTGACGATGTATAGGTATCTTTTCCGATGGTGACAATCAGTTCATATTCGTGACCGGTAATCCCTGCAAAACCTTCAAGAGTGAATATGCCGTTATCATCAGCTGTGAGGGAATAGGCTTGTCCGGCAGTCATATCCGTTATGCTGACTGTAGCATCCGTAACGGTGAGGTTATTGAATGGTTCATCTGTCGGGATCGTCCTTGTAAGGCTGACGCTGACGCCATTCTGAGTAAGCACCCCCTCGATTACCTGTTGTTCGGGAATGTCGCGGTATTCGAAGTCAATCTCCTTCTCGCAAGAAGTAAGGGATGCAATCATTGCGATTGCTGCAAGATATTTGGTTAGTTTCATTGTGTTCAGAATTTGAGAGTGTAAGAAATTGATGGTACAAAACCATACATTGAATACTGCACGGCACGTGTGCCGGATGCGTTGTCAGGGCAATCCTCGAAGTATATCGCGTAGGGATTGTAATGATTGTAGAGGTTGTAAATGCCGAACGACCACTCGTAGGTAAATTTCTTTCCGACATGTCTGTATTTAGCAGAGATGTCCAGGCGATGTGTGGCCGGAGTCCGGTAGTTGTTGCGCTGCGAATAGTAATAGATTGTCTCGCCCGACAGCTGATATTTTGCATCCGGCACCGATAACGCCTGTCCGGAAGCAAAGAGGAACGATGCCGAGAGTCTCCACCGATCTGTAAGGTCGTACATCGCTACGATGTTGAGGTCATGGCGGCGGTCATTTGACGCATCATACCAGCGGTTGTCGTTGATGCCGTCAATCTTCGTCTGTGTCTTTGAAAGCGTATAGGATACCCAACCGGTCAATCTGCCCGCATTTTTGCGGAACATCAGTTCTATGCCATATGCACGTCCTTTACCACCAAGAATCAAGCCCTCGAGATTTATATCTGAGAACATCGTTACACCGGAACGATAGTCATACACGTTGCGCATATCCTTGTAATAACTCTCGGCCGACCATTCCCACA
>CAZEST010000048.1:0-13011 GCA_964514745.1 uncultured Alistipes sp. | reverse complement strand
TCCATCCGCAGGTCTGGAACATCGACCAGAAACCGTGGGTAAGGTGGAACCAGAGAGCTACGAAAGCGATAACGTATACAACCAAGGTCCAGGGGCAGCTAAATGCCTGCTGGAGGAAGAGAGTACCGGCTGCCGGGGGCATAGTTTCGCCACTAACGGGGCAGGTTGCCAGGTTGCCGGTGATTTCAGCGAGCTGCATCTTGCTCCAGAACTGAATCAAGTGGAGCACGAAGAAAGCAACTACTACTACGCCGAGAACAAACATGTTCTTCGAGGCCCATTCAACCTGGGGCTGGCGTGCTGTAACATCGTAGGGAGAGTTACCGCGAGCCTTACGGTTCTGAATAGTCAGCCATGTTGCATAGCAGATGTGGAGAAGAACGCCGAGGGCAAGAACGATGCCACCAACGAGCGCATACCAGTTAGCGCCGAGGAACTCACAGATGACGTTGTAGGCGGTAGGCCAGAAAATCGCCACTCCGTTCATCAACGCATGGAACGTCACGAATAGGATTAGGAAACAGCCGGTCAACGACATGACGAGCTTCCTACCTATGGATGAGGATGTTAACCACATAAGTGTTTTGATTTAGAGTTGTGTTGTTATTAAGGTTGATATTATAATTTCGTGTCTCGATGCGAATAAAACCGGAAGCCCCCGCAGTTGGGAAGCCCCTATATTTTAGCGAATAAACAACGGTGCCTAATAGCCATCGGCCGGGCACAATCTTCGATTATTCCACAAAATTAATGATTCTTCGCCACCTTTACAAGAATTAACGAATTTTTTCTGTAATCTCCCTCCTTTTTTTCTTCCTCCTCGCCGCCCTTCCCCCTCCCCTCCTGCCCTCCTCCGTCTCCCCTCCCGCTCTTGTCCCTTCCCTCCTGCCCCTGCTCCGCCCTCTCTTGCCCCTGCTCCTGCTTGTCCCCCAAGCTTGTTTCCCCTGCCACGGCTGTCCCCTCCAGCTGCCTTGTCCTGTTGCCGAAGCGAAGCGAGGCTCCCCCCTGTTGCCGGAGCAGAGCGAGGCTCCCGCGCCCCTTTCAGCAAAAAAACAGCTCAAAGATTGGCCGTTTAGCAAAAAATTACTAATTTTGACGATATTGTTGACTTCTGTCAGCCATCGTAGCTTTAATCTCCACAAAAAAGCTTTTCTTAAATCACATGGACAGCAAAGTTTTACTTTCAGTATTGGCGTTAGCCGCAGCCGCAACTCTATCGGCCAAACAAATTACGGCAGACGAGGCCCTTATGCGCCTTAATTCCTCAAATGGCATTCCTTCCGCTGCAAAAGCTCGCATTGGACACCCACTAGTCATTGCTCAGACCATCAACACCCCCGACAATAACTCCCCGGCTCTATACATCTTCCGGCAAGATGAGCAACTACTTGTCCTCCCGGCCGATGATCAAGTAAAGCCCCTATTGGGCTATACCGACACCCCGGCTGAAGGCCAAATGCCGGAGCAGCTCCAATGGTGGCTCAACGAATATGCCCGTCAGATCCAGTATCTCCGGAGCAATTCCGCAACCGGCCTCTACATCTCCAACAACGACACCACCAACAGCTCCGAGGCCGCCGCTCACGCTGAGTCAACCACCACGCGCACTGCCATTGCCCCCAAAATCACAACCCGTTGGAATCAGGGCGATCCATTCAACCGGCAGTGCCCGTTAATCGACAGCAGCCGCGCCATGACCGGCTGTGTAGCCACCGCTACATCGCAGTTGATGAAATACTACAACTATCCGGAAGTCGGAATCGGCTCAATCTCGTACACCGACGGCTACGGCAACAGCTACGAAATGGACTTCTCTGCGCAAGCATTCGATTGGGCGAACATGATAGACCGCTACGAAAGCTTCACCGACGACCAAGCCAACGCTGTTGCATACCTAATGAAAGCCGTAGGACACGCTACCAAGATGAACTATTCATCCTATTCTTCCGGCGCGAACTCAAGCGTCATGGCTGCCGGACTGAAAACCTACTTTGGCTACAACGATAACCTTCAGATCCTCTATCGAAGCTACTTTAACCTCTCCGACTGGGAGAATATGATCTACAACCACCTCGCCAACGTTGGCCCCCTTTTCTATGCCGGCGACGACACCGAATCGGGCCACGCATTCGTTTGCGACGGCTACTCCGACAACGGCTACTTCCACTTCAACTGGGGCTGGGGGGGCGCCTACGACGGCTACTTCCAGCTAACAGCCCTTCTCCCTGAAGGGCAAGGAATCGGCGGGAATGCCGGCGGCTACAACTTCGGTCAGGAAGCTATCTTCAACATCGTACCTCCCGGCTACAACACGCTTGCCCTGCCTGCAATCTGCCCATTGGCCCTCAACGGCAGTCTGATTGGCTATGTAGACACATCCGACTCTACTCCGGCCCTGGTATTCTCAACCGATGGATACTCAGAAAGCTCTCCGGTTATATTTAGCAACACCACCTCAGAAGATGTTGCATGCACACTTTACCTCATCCTTACCAACACCGCAACCGGCCAATCCAATACATATACAATCTACAGCGGCACGTTTAAGCCCAACTACGGCATAGGCAGCTTCAGCCTTCCCTTCTCCATGCCGGCCGGAACGTATAAGGTATCCCTTGCAACAAAGATCGGAACCGACACGAATCTCCAAAGCCTCGCCCACGAAGTTTCATGCACCGACTATTTCTATGCAACCTACGATAACAACAATCAGCTCTCCTCAGTCACCAACATCGGAACTATCCAGCCGGAAATCACCGACCTGAAAGTCATTACCGACCTCTATCTTGGCTCCAATTTCCAGTTCTCATTTACGGCCGAGAACCCCGCTGACACCGAGCTCTATACCGGCGTATACCCGGCAATCTTCACCGTGACGGAATCTTCAACCGAATCAGCCCAAAGCACTGACGCAAATAAAGCGGCTGCACGCACCGCTACTACCACCCTAATTGCAAAGGGCGATGCCATATCCCTTACTCTGCCGGTAAACCAGTCGGAGCAACTTACGATGACCAGTTCGATGACAACCTATTCATCCACCTTCACCGGTGGCGAAGCCTTTTTCGGTTTGGTATCAACAGACTCCGGCCAAGTTCTTGCCTATATTCCCGTTACAGTCAACGAAGCCGCCGATGAAACAAAGATTAGCCAGGAATCTTTCACCTTCAATGGCGACGCATCCAATGCCGACACCTCTAACCTAAGCTTCAACTGCAAAATTCAATGTACGCAAGGCGTATATTACGAGCCGATCCATGTCTACATCATCAACTCGGAATTCACCGCCGTACGTGCCATTCTGAAGTCAACAGAAACATTCTTCCTCAACACAGGCGATACCGCAGAAGCTACCGTTGCAGGCAGCTACTCCGATGCCGTTGTCGGAGAAACATACTACGCTTGCATAGGCAGCGTCAACAGCAGCAATCAAATCGTTGTATGCAGCCCATATATCACCCTCGTTGCCGGCGAACCATCCGCCGCCGGAATCGCCCTAAATCGAGCCGACAGCAACGATGTAGCAGTTGTGGCCGACCGATTCTCGGGCTTCATTTCGGTTAACGCGCCGATTGATATCGCAAAGATTGAAGCTTACAGCATCGATGGCCGAGCTATCGCAATCGAATCAAACATCAATGCAGCCTCCGCAACCATTCCTATGAACTCTATGCCCAACGGAATCAACATCCTAAGGATAACCCTAACGGATGGCTCCTGCGTAGCTCGCAAAGTAATTAACTAACGACTAACTATAACTTTCATGACACATAAATCAATTTTAGCACTTCTCGCACTTGCTACAATAAGTACCGCAACGGCCCGTGAGATTACGGCCGATGAAGCCCTGCAACGTCTGAACGGAGCTTCCGATGTACCATCCGCCGTCAAAGCTCGCAACGTAGCGACGTCGGTCAATGCCCAGACTATCTACACTCCCGACAATAACTCCCCGGCTCTTTACCTATTCCGGCAAGATGAACAGCTACTTGTCCTCCCGGCCGACGACCGCGTAAAACCCCTGTTGGGCTATACCGACGCCCCCTCTGAAGGCCAAATGCCGGAGCAGCTCCAATGGTGGCTCAACGAATATGCTCGCCAGATTCAATACCTGCAACAGCAACCCGAACATGGCACCGGTCTCTACATTACCCGGCCCTCTCGCGCCGAATCCTCAGCCAAAGCCCCCATCGCTCCAATGATCACTACACGATGGAACCAAGGAACGCCCTTCAACAATCAGTGTCCGATGGTTGACGGCCAACGCTCCGTTACCGGCTGCGTTGCTACCGCTGCCGCCCAGATTATGAAATATTTCAACTATCCCGACAAAGGCACCGGATCACTCACTTATGTAGACGAAAACAACAATACCTACTCGATAAACTTCGCCTCGAAGTCATTCGATTGGGACAACATGATTGACAACTACAACGCTACCTATACGGCAACCCAAGCCAGCGCCGTTGCCTATCTGATGAAAGCCTGCGGATACGCCTGCCAAATGAGCTATACAGCCAGCGAATCAGGTGCTTCATCAGAAGATATGGCCAACGGCCTTACAACCTATTTCAAATACAATAGCGCCCTCCGCATTCTCGACCGCGACCAATATCCCCTGGCCCAATGGCAAGACATGATCTACGAGAATCTCCAGACAGTTGGCCCGCTCTACTATTCCGGCGATGACCGCTCCGCTGGCCATGCCTTCGTTTGCGACGGATACTCCGAAGACGGCTACTTCCACTTCAACTGGGGTTGGGGCGGCGTCTACGACGGCTACTTCCAGCTAACAGCCCTCCTCCCCGAAGGACAGGGCATCGGCGGAAATGCCGGCGGTTTTAACTTCGGCCAACAAGTAATTTTCAACATTACCACTCCCGATGGCGCTACTATCGACCTCCCGGAGGACAACTCTCCAATCACACTGTGTGGAGGTCTGACTGCCGAGAAGTATAATGCTAACGCTATCACAATATCCTCAACGCAAGCCGACACCTACGGCGTTGCCTTCTACAACAGCACCGACGAAACCCACGATTTTGAATTCCGTCTGAAAGCTATCAATACCTCTACCGGCCAGGAGTTCCTGCAATCATCCGGCCAGAGCGTTTCAGGCCTCCCATCGGGCTACGGCTACAAACAATTTTCAATACAGCTTTCCTTGGTAAAAGGCACCTACAAAGTTTACCCGGTAGCACAGGTCGACGGTCAAGGCGACTGGATTGAATTTGCAACGTCTTCAATCAGCGATGCCAACTATTGCATCGTCAACGTAGGCAGTACCGGCAACATCACCTCGGTAACATCTGATGGAGAAAACACGCCCGATATTTCCGACCTTCAACTGGAATCAGATCTTTATTGGGGTTCTCCTTTCAAATTCTCCTTCTTGATTGAAAACAACGGCGATTCGGAATTCTATACCGGCGTCTACCCCGCCATCTTTACCATCTCCGACAATACGGCTACCCTCCTAGCACAAGGCGCCCCGACAGCCTTCGACATGCTCCCCGGCGAAAGCCAAGACGTAACGCTGGTTAGCTCTATGACCGTCGCCACAAGTTCATTCTCAGGCGATGCTTACTTCGGCTTGATCGACGTCTATACCGACGCTATTCTTGACTATATCGCTGTCAACGTAAACGGCAAAGCTAACGAGCCCACACTTACCTCAACGAAGTTCCAATTCATCGGCGATACCTCGCAAGCTGATGCCAACAACCTGCAGTTCCAATGCGGCGTTAAATGTACGAATGGCTACTACGCTAATAAAATCTCCGTCTATATCGTACCGACCAACTACGGCGCGGTGCTCACCACGCTTAACTCCACCGACACCTACTTCCTTAGCGAAGGAGACACGGCAGAGACAACCATAAGCGGAGCATTTGCCGACGGGCAACCGGGTACATCCTATGTCGCAATCCTCGGCTTCGTTAAGGATGGCTACGTACAGATTCTGGACACTATCACCTTTACCATTGGCTCATTCTCCGGAATTGAAAACATTCAAGCCAACAACTCTGCATCCGTCAGCATCGCTACCGACCGCTCTACTCTCTACGTAACCGCTCCGGCAACGATTGCCAAGATAGAGGCCTACAGCCTCGACGGGCGCACCATCGCTCTCGATGCCGACATCAACAACAACGCTGCAACTGCATCTCTGGCCACCATGCCAGGCGGTATAAACCTCATAAAAATAACCCTAACCGATGGCACCTGCGTCATCCGTAAGATTGCAAAATGAAGCTAACTTTTCATAATATTGTTCCAACTATTGCCGGCTCAGTTCTCCTGTTGGGGTGCTCCTCAGGGCGCGCCCACAACGGGGGAGTTGACGCCACCACAGGAGCTACATCCCAAGTATCAGCCGAAGAAGCTTCCGCTTCCGACAACGACGCTTCCCAACCGACTCTCAAAATTGTAGGCATATCCGACACCGTTCACGAGAAGATTCTTCCATCGCGACGAATGCCCAAAGCAATGCTCTACAAGACCTCCGGCAACTATCTCAACAACGTACCCGTTCAGCTCAATGCCGACGGCACTCTACTGAGTTACCCCTCGCCTACAGACATTCCGGAGAACCCAACGCCATTGCAACTCAACGATGGCTGGTTGCTGAGCCCTATCGGTATCACCGCCCAGAGCGTATTTACTCGCTATACCTATGCGGAGTATCGCGCCCTGAAGCAAGCGCCCTCCCCCGACGAGTTGCTGAAAGCCGTCATCCCGGGAGCTAAAGTAACAGCAACCCTGCAAGTGCCGGTTGCGCCCTCTGAAGCCCTCACCGATACGGCTGCCGTAAACAACTTCATTACTACGCAACAGCTCAAAATCAAACTCTAACATTACAGCGAAAACACCCCCACCCCCGTGGCAGCACAAAGCAATCTGATATTAAACATCCTTGGATGCGGCTCCGCAACCCCTTCGCGGCGCCATCTCCCGGCATGCCAAGTTATTGAACATAACCGCGAACTGCTAATGATTGATTGTGGCGAAGGGGCCCAACGAAGCATGATGCTACAAGGGCTTAACTTCACCCGTCTGCGCCATATCTTCATCTCCCATCTTCACGGCGACCACTGCCTCGGTCTACCCGGCCTTCTCTCTACGCTTTCGCTCCACCAAATGGGAGGCACACTGACAATCCACACCTTTGCCGACGGCGCGGAAATCTTGCAACAGATTGTTGAGTTCTTCTGTCGCGAGCGTTCATTCGACCTTCAGTTCAACATCCTCGATCCATCAAAGCGCCAGGTTGCGCTTGAGACCAAGAGCCTCACGGTTGAAGCCTTCCCCCTGCGCCACCGCGTACCTACCGTTGGCTTTCTCTTCCGCGAGAAGCCTAAACCACGCCATATCATCGCCGATATGGTAAAGTTTTTCAAGGTGCCGGTAGCGCAAATGAAGGCTATCAAAGATGGTGCGGATTTCATTACCCCCGACGGGCAGGTAATTGCTAACACTCGCCTTACGCGCGATGCCGATCGCTCGGTTGCCTACGCCTACTGCTCCGACACTCTCTTTGACCGCACACTTATCGATGTTGTAAAAAGGGTTGATCTACTCTACCACGAAGCTACGTATGCCGATGATTATCAGGCACAAGCCCGTGAGCGATTCCATTCAACCGCCTCGCAAGCCGCAAAAATTGCCACCGGAGCTGAAGTTGGCAAATTAATCCTTGGCCATTATTCCAAGTCATATAAAGACGAGAGTCGCCACCTTCGCGAGGCGCAAGCAATCTTCCCCAACACGATTGCCGCCAACGAAGGAATGAAACTCCCGATTTAGCTTGAACTTATGTCAAAAGGAAAATCCAATACACCAACATATTTGCGCCGACTACTGCTGCTGACGCTCGTCTTCGCCTTTACTGCTGCTACGTACGGCGCGACAGAGCCCTCAGATGGAATAGTCCATACAGCAACGGACCGGCCTACCGAAGCTGTTGATTTCAGTTTTACCGAACGCAACGGAGCGGAGACCACGCTTTTTGCGGAGATGGCAAAATTGCCGGCCGAAGCCTCTGTCAGCCTATTGCTTTTCGATCCCGACTGCGACCATTGCAAAGAGCTGATTGCCTCGCTAACGGCCGACGAAGCCTTCAACGACGGATTGCGCAGCGGTAGCAACGCGATAATTGCCGTATTCCCCGTAGCAGAGCCATTGGAGTCAACCGATCCCAACCTCATTGCCTATCAACAGCTCTGCGCCCAACTGCCGCCAACCTGGATTGTCGGCATCGACAACGGCTCCATCTTCGCCACCGACGCCTATATCTGGGATCAGCTCCCCCTTCTTCTCCAATTCGCTCCCTCCAGCTATTCCTCCCAGTTCTCCCATTAGTTCCATCCCCCCATCATCCCCCAATCCCCCCAGCCCTCTATGCATTTCTTTATATCAGCCGGCGAAGCCTCCGGCGACATCCACGCCGCCGACCTCATCACCGAGTTGCGCAAAGCGGCTCCGGATTCAACGTTTACCTTCCTCGGCGGCGACCTTATGGCGGCCGCGGCCGGCCACGCCCCCCTCACCCACTACAAGGATATGGCCTACATGGGATTTGCCGAAGTATTACGCCATCTACCAACTATCGCCAAGATTCTCAACAAGGCACGCGAAACAATCAATCGCGAGCGCCCCGACGCCCTGATTCTAATTGACTATCCATCCTTCAACCTAAAACTTGCTAAGTATGCGAAGTCGGTATTAGGTATCCCGGTATTCTACTATATCTCGCCCAAGGTATGGGCCTGGAAAGAATACCGCGTAAAGGAGATGCGCCTATATTGCGATAAGATTCTATCAATTCTCCCCTTCGAAGTTGACTATTTCCGCGACAAACAGCTCAACGTTGAGTACGTAGGCAATCCATCAGTGGCAGAAGTGGAGCACAAGAAGGCCAACATGATGACGCGTGCAGAGATGAACATGCGCTTTGGGCTTGACGGCAACCGTCCACTGCTGGCCCTGATTCCGGGAAGCCGAAAGGGAGAAATCCGAGGCAACCTGCCTTTTATGGTTGAAGCCGCACAGAATTTTCCGCAGCTACAACCGGTAGTTGCCGCCGCTCCATCGTTGCCTATAAGTTTTTATCGCGAATTGCAGATTCCGAAATTAAATCATATTCCGGTCATTACCGACGCTACGTTCGAACTAATGGCCCACTCTGAAGTAGCACTGGTTACCAGCGGCACCGCAACATTGGAATGTGCCCTGCTGGAGACTCCGCAAGTTGTCTGCTACCGTTCATCGGGCAAAAAATGGTTCTACAATCTAATGAGCCACGTACTAAAATGCCCCCATATTTCCCTTCCAAATCTAATTGCTAACGGGCTTCGCGGTCAAAGATTTGCCAACGAGGTTGTACCCGAACTACTGATGCACCACTGCAACACCCAAGAGATGACCAATCATCTGGCCAATCTGCTCCAGGGCACACCGGGAAGAAAGCAGATGCTGAGCGGTTATCAACGCATGAAGGCGCAACTAAAAGCAACCTCTGCGCCGCAACGCGCTGCAGCATCTATTCTTTCCGAACTAAAATATTAGTAATCTTCGTCCATAACGGCTACCTCATCCGGCACCATTGCCATGTCTGCAGCCGCTACATCTTCGCCATTGAAATTTGCAATCAGTTGACGGAGGCTCTGATCTGCGTCAGCATCATCCAAGGATACACCGACCTTACAGCTGGTGCCATCGGCCAAACCGGTCAGCGCTACGATGAGATTACCCTTCTTCAAGTAATACACATAGCTTTCGGTCCCGGCCTTGGTTGCATCTACATCCGAGAAACCTTTCTTGCGGAAGGCATTTGCCAAGGCTTCTGCGCCTTCCTTGCCCCATCCGCCATCGGCCATGATGGTCAAGGATATCATATAAAGTTCGGCATTGGGGTTCCAGTTATATGACCCCGATTCATAAGAATACTTGCTCATTGGCTGGCTGAAACGCACCTCCGAGGTAATTGAATAGCGGAAGCCGTTCTGATCGAGATCCGACGGACAAGTTACTACGCTACCACCATATTCGCCTGGATTGGAGAAATGTGCAGCCGGACTCTCGCCCAAAGTATAGTTGCCTACACCCTTGTCGGTAACCTTGCCTACTACGGCCGCGATAATCGAATCGCGATTAAAATAGTCGGTATAAACCATATAGTCATCAGATACACGGACAACAATCTGATGAAATTCAGCATTCTTGATAGGCTTCCACTCCTTATCGAGCAGGCAGAAGGTATTGCGGTCCTTACCGATACGGAAACCGCCTATTTGAAGAGCGTCCTTGAAGTCCTCCAGGCTATACTGTTCTTCATCCTTGCTATCGCGAACCGTAATCTTTTCGCCATTAGAGCAGAGGAACAAATCGTTGGGCAGCAACTGGATGCCATCATATTTAGCACGAATTACAACCTCACCATCGAAGTTCATTACGCCTACACCGCCATCTTCCGAGCGGAATACGAGGTAGTCGGCATTACAGTCGAAGATACTGTTAACTTTTGAGGGGCACTTTACGTCAACCTCGCCATCCTTGTTAAGGAATACGATCTTACCATTGCTATCTTGGGCAGCCAATCGGCCGGAAACGAACTTAGGCAAGATAATCTTATATCCTTCGCGGAAGTTGAACAGCGTGTTACCTTCCTTATCGATAACGGCAATCTTGTTATCTTCTTTCTTGACAACAATGCTCTTGCCCTCTGCAAAGGAATAAACAAAGTCGTATTGGGGTTTAACCGCTACTTCGCCCTTCTTATTGACGAAGCCCCAAAGGTCATCTTCAGTCTTAAACGCAAGCATGCCGTCGTTGAATCCGAGTTCGCAGCTGACAATTTCCTTGCCGTCGACCGGTTCGAGGGTAAACTTTACGTCACCGCTCTTGCCGATAACCGAGATGCGTTCACCCTTCTTGGTGAGAGGCATCAGTCCGTCAGACATGTAGCCTACCGACGTAAGGCCTTCGCAGTCCTTTACAACCGTAGGTTTGTCATCAGCTTTGTAGAGGGTATAGCTGTCGTTCTCCTTCACGGTGAAGAAGCCTTCGATAACCGCAGAGGGCATCTCCTTAAACTCGTCGGCATACTTGATATTGCCGTCCTTATCAACAAACGACCAGTTTCCGTCGCGGCTCTCCTGAACCGGCAGATAGTCGATAGTGTCATCCTTTCCTCCTGAGGAAAGCGAACATGAATTCAGCAGTAGGGATACTGCACCACATAGCAAAACGCCAAGTTTTCCTGATAATTTCATGGTTTTAGGTATTAGTTATTTGGTATAGTAAAAAACTTTATGTCCCTTAAAATTCCTGAATAGTCTATTTAGGCTGTTACGAGAACTTTAAGGGACATTAAAGTTACGATTAGAAGCAGCGCTTATTAGCGAGTTGCAGCAGTTTCGGGAGTTGCAGCTGCTGCGGGAGCTTCAACATCAAGGATTTCGATATCGAATACGAGGGTTTCGTTCGGGCCAATCATGCTGCCTGCACCCTGCAGACCGTAAGCAAGTTCGCCGGGGATAATTACTGTCATCTTACCGCCCTTTGCAAGCATCGTAAGAGCTTCGTTGAAGCCGGGGATGAAGGCAGATGCAGATGCGGTATAAGGCTTGCCCTGATTTTCATCGAAGACGCTGCCGTCGATTTTCTTACCCTTATAGTTGATAGTTACCTTATCGGTAGGCTTTACCTTATCGCCGGTTCCGGGTTCTTCAATCTTGTAAACGATGCCGGAAGCTGCCTTGGTATAACCTTCCTTAACAGCCTTTGCTGCATATTCTGCACCGGCCTTAAGGTTTGTCTGGTTCTCTTCAGATTCGCTGATGCGCTTCTCTTCAGCTACGCGAGCACGCTCCTGGAATCTCTGGAAAACTTCCTGATAAGCGTTCTTATAGCTTTCAGCATCTGTGATAGAATCCTTTTCGTAAACTTCCTTGAATGCTTCGTAAACGAGCTTGGGATTTACGGGGATACCGTAGTTCTGAGATACGCCGGTAATAGGCTGAAGCAGCTGCAGACCGAGCTGTACACCCTGGAAGTAAGCCATCTTTGATGTGTCGGCTTCCAGTACGCTCTTCAAACCTGCGAGGAAGTCTGCCTTGCTGAACTTAGCAAATTCTTCGGGCGACATGTTGGCCTTCATACGAGCGAGCATTTCCTGCTGGCCAACGCCGGCATACTGACCGAGATTAGTAGCGAGCGTGTCGCCAAAAGCTTGATCCTCCTTAGAAGCGGTTGAACCGTTGCCGCAAGAGGTCAGAGCGCCACCAACAAGAGCAGCAACTCCGAGAGAAAGAATAAATTTTCTCATTACGTCTTAGTGTTGATTTATATTGGATTATTATTTCTTTACAATATCCAGAAGGGTTACCGTGAAATCCAAGGCTGCACCCGAAGGAATTACGCCTCCCGCGCCGTTATCGCCATAGCCGAGCGATGCAGGGAAAAACAGGCGGTATGTACCGCCGGGCTTCATCATCTGCAATCCTTCAGAGAAACCTTTTACCACTCCGCTAACCGGTAGGTCGATAGCCTGGTCGGTTGAGTCGAAGACGGTGCCATCAGCCAATGCGCCCTTGTAGGTTACGCGAGCCGTATCGCCGGCCTTGGGCGATTCGCCTTCTCCTTCGGTGATTACCTCAAAGAGCAATCCGGAGGGGAGCTTGGTAACGCCTTCGCGCTTACTCTGGGCATCGAGGAATGCCTGTTGCGACTCTGCCGACAGCGGCTTGGGCGCAGGATAAAGGCGCTCCATTACCTGATGGAGGTATTCATCGGCCTGTCGTTGATCCATGCCGAACGTGTCGCCCTGGAGGGCGGCTTGCAGTGCGGCTATGTAGCTATCGGGCGTAAACGGGAAGCCCATCTCAACCATTGAATCAAAACGGTCAAAATTGGCCATCGCACTTCTTACACCGGCAAAATAGGGCTGGTCTTCATGACGAATCTCGAAGGCATGACGCATACCCTCAACAAATTCGTTTGCTGCGTTAG
>CAZEST010000047.1:0-13142 GCA_964514745.1 uncultured Alistipes sp. | reverse complement strand
AACTATTGTTTGCCTTAGGAGGCATTATCGTTGTGGTTGCTGTACTGGCAATCATCGGCTTCCTTTTCGTCAATAAACCGGCTGAAATCCTCCAAGGACAGGCCGAAGCAACCGCCGTTAGAGTTTCCGGTAAGCTCCCCGGCCGAATCGTTGAATTTTACGTTCATGAAGGCGACATGGTCCACAAGGGGGACACCCTCGTCCATATCCATTCCTCCCTGGCCGAGGCAAAGCTGCAACAGGCTCGCGGCATGGAGACCGCCGCTCGTGCCGTTGACCGCAAGGTTGACGCCGGCACGCGCTCTCAAATTATCCAAAGCGCCTACGACCTCTGGCAACAAGCCGAAGCTGCCGTTGGGATTACCAAGAAGACTTCCGACCGCATGCAGAACCTCTATTCCGAAGGAGTAATTTCGGAACAAAAACGCGACGAAGCTAAGGCGGCCTACGATGCTGCCGTAGCCGCAGCATCAGCTGCCAAAAGCCAATATGAGCTGGCTAAGCAAGGCCCACAAAGCGAAGACCGCACCCAAGCCTCTGCAATGGTTAGCGTTGCACAGGGAAGCGTTGCCGAGGTTGAATCGCTACTCGAAGACCAATATCTAACGGCTCCATGCGACGGCCAAATCGACGTTATCTTCCCCGAAGAGGGCGAACTGGTTGCCCTGGGAGCTCCGATTATGAACGTGTTGCGCATCGACGATAAGTGGGTTACGTTCAACGTCCGCGAAGACCGTCTGAAAGACTTCACGATGGACAAGGAAATCACCGTTGAAATTCCGGCTCTCAACAAGGATGCCAAGGTTAAAATCTACTATATCCGCGACCTGGGAAGCTACGCTACGTGGCACGCTACCAAGACTACCGGCGACTGGGACTCCAAGACCTTCGAAGTTAAGGCACGCCCAACAGAGCAACTGCCCGACCTGCGTCCGGGCATGACTGTCCTCCTCAAAGAATAACCGCACCCCATCATGTCAACAGGCTTTCTAAACGTAGTTCGCCGCGAAATAAGCCGGCTCTGTTCTCGCCCGATTTATTTGGTGGGGATGGTGCTCATACCGCTCATGATGGCGTTCTTCTTCGTTGAATTAATGCAATCCGGCCTGCCGCTGAGGGTTCCTTCCGGAGTTGTCGACCTGGACCATTCGCAGATGTCGCGCAAGCTAACGCGCTCGCTTAACGCGATGGAACTTATCGACGTTGTTGATTCGCCGGCCGACTATCACGCTGCCGTTGAAGCTGTGCAGAAAGGCGAAATCATCGGATTCTTTATGATTCCGGAGAACTTCGAGAAAGATGCTATTGCCGGCAATGCACCCCAACTTACCTACTACTACAACCTGACTATCTACGTGCCGGGCTCACTGGTGTTCAAAGGCTTCAAGACGATGGCTGTTACTACGGCCGGCGGTTTGGTGCAGACCTCTCTGGTTGAAAAAGGAGCCCCTAACTCTATGGCCAGCGTTATCCTGCAGCCCATTACTATTAGCAGTCACCCCCTGGGTAACCCCTGGATGAACTATTCCTACTATCTCTCCCCGTCATTTACCTACGGCGTACTGGAATTGATGATTTTCCTGATGACTGCGTTCTCCATCACCGGCGAAATCAAGCACGCAACCTCGCGCCAATGGCTCGATGCCGCCGGCAACAGATTGGGAACGGCCCTCCTGGGCAAATTGCTGCCTCAGACGGTCATTTTCTCGGTTATCTGCTTGAGTATCAATGCATTACTGTATGAATATCTGCATTTTCCTATGAATGGCAGTATGCTCTGGATGAATGTAGGGATGGTGCTCTTCGTGATAGCCTCACAGAGCTTTGCCGTTATCGTCTGCTCGTTGCTGCCGAATCCGCGCATGGCGTTTTCGGTCTGCTCGCTGCTGGGAATCCTAGCGTTCTCGGTTGCAGCCTTCTCGTTCCCGACTGAGGCAATGTACGGCGCAATCGCAATCTTCGCGAATATCCTGCCGGTTAGATGGTACTTCCTAATCTACATCAACGAAGCGCTCAATGGCTGGGAGCTCTATTACGCCCGCCTTTACTTCGTTGCCCTGCTCGTATTCCCGATCATTGCAACCCTGATGGCGCCCCTGATGAAACGCGCGCTGCGCCGCCCGGTTTATGTACCGTAACTCGTAATTAAGAATTCATAACTTGAATGATGTTGAAATCATTTCTTTACGACATAAAAGAATGGATAACGGAAACTGCCGGATATTTCCGCCACGAATTTGCGGCAGTATTCAGCGACATCGGTGTACTGATCTTTTTCCTTTTTCTACCGACAGCCTACCCGATTGTCTATTCGCTAATCTACAATACGGAGGTTAGCCGAGATATGCCGGTTGCCGTTGTCGATAACTCACGAACAGCCCTATCGCGAGAATTCGTACGCCACGCCGACGCTACGCAGGCCATAAAAATCTGTGGCTACGCTGCCAACATGCAGGAGGCAAAACAGTGGATGGCCGAGCATAAATGCTACGCAATTCTGGAGATTCCGGCTAACTACGCCGAGAAAATCGGACGTGCTCAGCAGCCGCAGGTACAGTTCTACATGGAGATGAGCTTGCTGTTACGCTATCGTACGTTCTCCAGTTCGATTGCCGAATTGCAAATGGCTACCTGCGCCGAGCTTCGCGAGATGTCGCTGGCCGACCTGGGCATCCCCTCTACCGGCAGCAGCTCCTCAATCGAAAGCTACGGCTTCGCTATGGGCGATACGCAGCAAGGATTCGCCTCGTTCGTAATGCCCGGCATCGTTGTGCTGATTCTCCAGCAAAGTATGATTCTCGGAATCTTAATGCTGGGCGGCACACGCAAGGAGCAACGCCGTTTGCGCCGAGATGGGTCGCCACTGGCTTGCATACTGGGCCGTGCCCTCTGCTATACGGTAATTTTCATACCGCTGACCATCTACATTCTCCACTTCGTACTCCATTTCTTCAGCTATCCGCAACAGGGCGATTGGCTGCAAGAATTGGTCTTCATCTTCCCGATGCTATTAGCCTCGGCAATGCTGGGCCAGACGCTGATTATTATGGTCTCTGAGCGCGAAACCTGCTTCATAACGTTCGTCTTTACCTCAGTTGCTTTCTTGTTCCTCTCGGGGCTTACATGGCCTCGATTTGCCATGCCTGAGTTTATGCGCTGGATCAGCGACCTTATACCGGCTACCTGGGGAATCCAAGGCTTTATCCACATCAACACTAACGGGGCTCCGATGGCCTTCCAAGCCTCTGCCTACTACTGGCTCTGGGGCCTGACCATCCTCTACACCCTGACGGCTTATATCGTTGCTCGTCGCGATAAGCGTCTGAGCTAACCCTTCCTCCTTTTAACCATCCTAACACCAAAAAAGCCTCTCAAAGCATCGTAAATCTGCTTTGAGAGGCTTAAATTATATCAATGCGTAGGCTCTCTACTTGGAGAGGCCCAAACGTTCGGCTACCTTTGCCAACATTTCAGGAGTCTGAAGCATGAACGGGTAGCAAACACCGTCGGAGCACTCTGCGCCCAGCTTGCGCAACCACTCCGTATACTCGTCGAAATCCTTGATAGGCTTACGAGCGATTCCGGAGGCCATAGCAGCCTTTGCGACCGCTACCGGGATAGTTGTCAGCAGACGGGTGTCCATGGGCTTAGGAAGGATGTAATTGCGTCCAAAGCTCAAGTCTTCGCCCTTGTATGCTTCCTGGATTGCGGGAGTAATCGGCAGGTGGGTCAACTCGGCAATAGCCTTGGCAGCCGCCAACTTCATCTCCTCATTGATACCCGTGGCACCGCAGTCTAACGCACCACGGAAGATGTAGGGGAATCCCAGCACGTTGTTAATCTGGTTAGGATAATCCGAACGACCGGTAGCAAAAATCAGGTCGTTGCGCGAGGCCATAGCCTTGTCGCGACTAATCTCCGGATCGGGGTTGGCGAGGGCGAATACAATAGGATTTGTATTCATCGAACGAACCATTTCGGGCGTAAGCACGTCCTTAACGGAAAGGCCCAGGAAGAGGTCGGCCCCCTTCATGGCATCCTCCAGCGTATGGATATCGCGGTCGGTTGCGAACTCGCGTTTCTGCGCATTCAGGTCCTTGCGGTCCTTGCGACAAACACCCTTGGAATCGACCATCACGATGTTTTCGCGACGTACGCCCAGGGCGTTGTACAGACGTGTGCAGGAAATTGCAGCAGCGCCCGCACCGTTAACCACCATCTTGATATCCTCGATTTTCTTGCCCTGAATCTCTACGGAGTTAAGCATGGCTGCGGCAGAGATGATAGCCGTGCCGTGCTGGTCGTCGTGCATGATTGGAATATCCAGCTCCTCCTTGAGTCGGCGCTCAATTTCGAAGCACTCCGGAGCCTTAATATCTTCGAGGTTGATACCTCCGAACGAGGGTGCTAAAGCCTTTACGATTTCAACAAACTTTGCAGGGTCCTTCTCGTTAATTTCGAGGTCGAAGCTGTCAATTCCGGCAAAGATTTTGAAGAGCAATCCCTTCCCTTCCATTACCGGCTTACCGGCTTCCGGTCCGATATCGCCGAGGCCCAGTACGGCCGTACAGTTGGAGATAACGGCAACCAAATTGCCGCGGTTCGTATAGTCATAAACTTTGCTTACATCGTCCTTAATTTCCAGGCAAGGATAAGCCACACCGGGCGAGTAAGCAAGCGAAAGGTCTCCGGGAGAATCGTAAGGTTTGGTAGGCACTACTTCCAATTTACCGGGGCGCGGATAGCGGTGGTAATCGAGTGCCATTTTCTTGAGCATTTTATCCATAGTAATTCGTTAGATACAAGAAACAATCTTCAATTTTTACCTAATATAGTAACAAAAATCATGCCGTTTTGGTATAAACGGCATGATAAAATTTCCTAAAACAGATAGCGTTTAGTAGGTAATCAAGGATGTTACTTCAGCATCAGCCGGGAGGTTTGCACGACCGTTCAGGCCCGACAGTTCGATGATGAAGTTGATGTAGATTTTCTTGGGGTTCATTGACTTCACAAGCTCGTAAGCTGCGGCCATCGTACCGCCTGTAGCCAGCACGTCGTCGTGAAGTACTACAACGTCGTCCTCCGTGATTGCATCGCGGTGGATTTCGATTGTGTCTGTGCCATACTCTTTGCTGTACGACATCTTAAGGGTGTCGGCGGGGAGCTTGCCCGGCTTGCGTACAGGCACGAATCCGGCGCCCAATTCGAACGCCAAGATTGAACCACCGATAAAGCCGCGCGATTCAATGCCGACAACCTTGGTTACCCCTTTGTCGCGGTAAAGTTGAGAGAGATCCCAGCCAATGATATGGAGAGCTCGGGGATCCTTGAATACAGTTGTGAGGTCTTTGAAGATGATACCCTTTGTTGGGAAATCATAGACATCACGGATTTTTGATTTGATGTATTCCATCGTTTGATATTATTGGAGATATTATTAATTTGTCGAAATATGTTGTTAACGTTAATTCGTTGATGTTGGTTGAGTTGAGAGTGTTCCACGTGGAACAACAACCTTCTCTACTATCTTCCGGACAACAACAGCAGGATATTGATATCCGCCGGCGATACGCCCGGAATTCTGGAGGCCTGACCAACATTCTCCGGTCGAATTTTCGATAGCTTCTGGCGAGCTTCAATCGACAACGACCCAATCGTTGAATAGTCGAAACGATTGCCCAAAGGAACGGAGTCAAGGCGCTTGAGCTTTTCGGCCAAGAGTGCCTCTCGTTTGATATAGCCGCCGTACTTTATCAGCACCTCTACAGCCTCCAAAATCTCCTCCCTACGGTCAGCCGGCAACTTAGCTATTTCATCGGCCAAAGGCTCAATTACCGCAGCCAAAAGCTCAAGCGTTAGGGCCGGACGAAGAAGCAAACTAACGAGTTTACACCCCTCCTTAATCGGAGCCAACGGGAACCCGTTGGGATGAGGAAACTCTACGTTTTTCAGCGGACAGCCGAGCGCGCGCAGACGCTCTGCAGAGATCTTTTCGATAGACTCATTCAGCAGTGAGGGCTTTACGGAGAACCCCTCAATAAAGCTTATCAGAGAGTCGCGCAGACGGCGTTTCTCCGTCATCAATCGGTAGCGCTCATCGTCGGCCAAACCAATCGAATGAGCCCTTTCGGTTAGGCGCATATCGGCATCATCCTGGCGGAGCAAAATGCGATATTCCGCACGCGAAGTAAACATTCGGTATGGCTCATCAACCCCTTTTGTAACCAGGTCGTCGATCAGCACACCGATATAAGCCTCGTCGCGAGCAAGCGTAAATCCATCCCTTCCCTCAGCCTTCAATGCAGCGTTTATGCCGGCAATCAAGCCCTGCCCGGCAGCCTCCTCGTAGCCTGTAGTACCATTAATCTGGCCGGCGAAAAAGAGTCCGTCAACGAGCTTCGTCTCCAGCGTATGACGTAGCTGAGTAGGGTCGAAAAAGTCATATTCAATAGCGTAACCCGGACGCAGAATAACTACGTTTTCAAACGCCGGAATCGTCTGTAGTGCCTCCAACTGAATGTCGATAGGCAACGACGATGAGAAGCCATTGAGGTAGAATTCGGTAGTTGTTTCCCCTTCCGGTTCAAGGAAAAGCTGGTGCTCATTCTTGTCGGGGAAGGTTACTATCTTGGTCTCAATCGAGGGGCAATATCGCGGACCGATACTCTGAATTTGCCCGTTATAGAGGGGCGAATCAGGCAGGCCTCTACGCAGTACCTCGTGAGTTTTCGGGTTCGTATAAACCATCATACACTCTCGGCGACGGAGCTTGCGCTCAACCGTCGGCAAGTAGGAGAAACGATGGAAATCATCCTCCAAGGGTTGCGCTACGGTCAGGTCCCAGTTGACCGAACGTCCGTCAATGCGCACCGGTGTGCCGGTCTTCATGCGGTCTACTTTAAAACCAACGGTGCGCAACTGATCAGACAAACCACAGCTGGCAGGCTCTGCCGTGCGCCCTCCGGGTATCTGTGTGCGCCCGATGTGCATCAGTCCATTTAGGAACGTACCGTTAGCCAAAACAACCGATTTCGCGCGGAACGTAACACCTAACTTTGTAGTCAGACCAACAACCTTACGGCTGCCGTCATCGCCGGTCTCGATGAGCAATTCATGCACATCGTCCTGCCACATGGTCAGCCCTTCGGTCTGCTCCAAGTACTCACGCCAGGCAGCGGAAAATTTCATACGGTCGCACTGTGCACGCGGACTCCACATAGCCGGACCCTTCGAACGGTTCAGCATACGGAACTGAATCGACGAACGGTCAGTAATAATACCCATTTGGCCGCCTAACGCATCTATCTCCCTGACTATCTGGCCTTTAGCTATTCCGCCTACAGCCGGATTGCAGCTCATCTGAGCAATTTTATTTAAGTCGATGGTAATCAACAGAGTACGCGCGCCCAATCGAGCAGAAGCAGCAGCCGCTTCGCAGCCGGCATGACCGGCACCAACAACTATCACATCATAATCAAACGTCATAGTTGAGCTGTTTTAGATGATTTCATAGTGTCGTAAAGGCGGAGAGCCTCGTCCTCATGGGCTTCCATGATTTCGCGCTCACCTGGGCCCTTATCGTTAATTCCACAAAGATGCAACACGCCGTGAACGATTACGCGAAGCAACTCGCGTTCATATTCCGCACCAACAGCTACGGCATTACTGGCCACCGTATCCAACGAAATGACCAGATCGCCACGTAGCAATTTGCCGCGACAGTAGTCGAAGGTTATAATATCGGTATAATAGTCGTGCTGAAGAAACTCCCGATTTACCTGGAGTATCTTCTCATCGTCGCAGAAAAGATAGGTCAACTCGCCGAGGATTCTATCATGGTTCTCCCCTACCCTACTGAGCCACGACTCAAGAAAATCTTGGTCGAGTTGGGGAAGAATCGTAGTGCCATCGGCAAGCCATTGAATTTTTTTTGCCATTTACAAAGAGCCTTTTCTTTCTTGCGGAGCCTCCATAGCTCCGAGTTTTTGAAAAAACAAAAAATACCTACAAAGATAGCGTAATTTTCCGATAAAATCAATACCCTCCAAAAACTTTACCTAACAGTTCTTGAATCAACAAAATTTAGCCCTCTCATTGGTCCCTTTCCTCCCATTAGTCCCATTCCTCTCATCCCCCTCATTTTTCTGACAAAAAATCAACGCAACGCCAAAATCGAGCTACGGCTCTAATTTTGAAAGCATTGCGTTGAATTTATATCGGTTTTAAGCCTCTGAGAATCGAATATTCAGTGATTTCCGAGCGCCTACCCACAAATTTCCGCCCTATTTTAGGCCAAATCCTTACGGTTAGAGGGCATCGTCTCGGTGAGGGTTGATGCAAAGACTTAGTGATTATTTTACCATAGTTTGGAAAGCGGCGGGAATTGGAGTTGAGAAATCCATCAACTGCTTGCTGATCGGATGAACGAAGCGAAGCGTTCGGGCATGCAGACAAAGTCGGTTGATGGGCGACGACTTCGCGCCATACTTTCGGTCGCCGGCAATCGGATGACCAAGTTCCTTCATGTGGACACGAATCTGATTTTTTCTACCGGTTTCAAGTTGCACCTCCAACAGGGTATAGCCGTTTGCACAGCTAATCGTTGAATAGCGAGTCAATGCCGGTTTGCCGATTTTCGGATCATCGGTAACGTAGACCATGTGCTGGGTATTCTCGGCGAGCAGACCGCGCACCTCCCCTTCGGGCGGAGTTACCTTGCCCTCAACAACGCAGACATACTGGCGGCGCAATACCATGTTGTTCCAGTTATGCTGCAGCGCTTCCTTCGCCTCAATCGACTTGGCGAACACCATCAAGCCGGAAGTGTGCTGGTCGAGGCGGTGAACAATGAAAAGCTTGTTGCGCGGATCCTTCGTCTTTAGATACTCTCGCAGAATCGAGTAAGCCGTACCCTCCTTAATCTTATCGTTACCCATCGACAACAGGCCGTAACCCTTGTTAACTACCAGGATATCATCGTCTTCATAAACCAGTTTCAAACGGCGGTTGTAGAATACTACAAACGGACGCGAGAAGTTTACCGCTACCGTCATTCCCGGCTTCAGCTCATAGTCGAACTGCGAAGTAACCTCACCATTGGCCATAACCTGGCCATATTTCAGCAGTTCCTTCACGCCCGTACGCTTACGGTCGGGCATAGCAGCAAACAAGAATTCAAGCAACTTAGCATCCTCTGCAACAGGGAATTCCTTAATAACATCTTCGCGGAAACGGTTGCGTTCGGCGCCCGGTTTGACGCCCTTGTATGTTTTTTGTCTGTTCATTATAGTAGGGGATTGGAGGGGTTTAAAATATTTAAATCGGTAGCTGCCGGCACACCGTCAACAGAACCGCGATGGGAGTACTGCCAGATGGTCCAGAGCTTATTTTCGGGGTCATTATCTATCGGGGGATAGGAGAAAGAGGAGATCCAGAGGGGCAGATTATCGAAATTACCCTTAATCAGGCGATGATAGCCCTCAATATTGGTATAGATAACCGGAGTATAACCCTCTTGGGTTAGGCAGTCGGTAAGCGCTCTCAGACGCTCTACAATCAATGCTTTTGCATGGCCGTCAGGATTCCCCCAATCCTCCACATCGATAGCCGGAGGGAGCTTAAAATTGCGTCCACGCATTGCTCGCATAAAGTTCAGGGCCTGAAGTTCGCCGTCGCTGTCATAGCGGAAGAAATGATACGCACCGGTGGGCACTCCCGAGGCAATCGCCCGACGAGAATTCTGCAAGAATTTCGGGTCGATAAAGTCGGTGCCCTCCGTAGCTTTTATGTAGACAAACGAGACATCAGCGTCCTTCTCGGCAAGCTTATCGAAGTCGATTTCGCCGTTATGATGGGAGATATCAATGCCACGCTGCTGATAGAGACTGCGATCGGGAGTAGCCCCCTCAGCAAACCAGCGGTCATAAGCCAGCGCTCCAAGCTCCGCTAACAGCAGGGCCAGGATTACGCCAATCAATATTTTAATCCACCGATGCGACATCTCTCATTAGTCTTATTAGTCCCATTTGTCCCATTCTCTTACCTAACCAGCCTTGCCAGGAAGAAAACCGTTGCCATAACGATAACGATAAGCGCCGAGCAGGGAACGTCAATAATCGTTGCCAGCATTAAACCGCCCAGGCAGCACACTATCGATACCACAACCGACAGCAACATCATGCCGGAGAAGCGCCGGGCGAAAACCTCCGCCGTTAGCTGCGGCAAGGATATCATCGACATCAGCAACATTATGCCTACCAAGCGGATTGTCAGCACTATACAGATAGCTACCAACACGGTCATAACCGTATTGATAAACCTAACCGGGATATGGCTAACGTGGGCAAAATCAGCATCAAACGCACACGCTACAATCTGCTTATACTTCCAGGCAAAAAAGCCTGTCAGCACAACCAGGTATACCGCAAATGCCCATAAATCGCCCTGCGATATGGTCAGGATATTGCCAAACAAGAATGAATTCAATTCAGGGACATAGCCCGGCGTTAGGAATACAAACAGTACTCCCAATGCCATACCTACAGCCCACACTACGGCGATTGCCGAGTCCTCACGTATGCGATAACGCGAACTAAGCAACTCTACGCCTAAGGCTGACCCTATGGCAAACACTCCGGCAGGAATCATAGGATTGATGCCCAACAGACATCCCAATCCGAGCCCCCCGAAACAAGCGTGGGTTATACCTCCGGAGATAGCTACAAGTCGGCGAGTTACGATATACGTACCAACCATAGCTACCGCTGCCGAAATCAGCAGCACTCCTATCAGTGCATTTATAAAGAATTGATATTCAAACATTTTTACGAGCTTCAGCAACAATCATCAGCAGTTCCTCGCGAACCTCCGTAGGCAACTGAATACCGCGGAGCTGAATGGAACGGGCCCATGGTGCAATATCTTCGGGAATGAGGGTTAGCAATACGTCGCGAAACTCCTCAATCTCTTCAGGCATATAATCGTCGGCTGCTCGGCCTGCAAAGCGGTCGAGCTCCTCATCATCGAAATAATCAATCTGTTCGCTGACATCGGCCAGCAGAGAATCCTTCTCGCAAGTTATATGCATTCCGCAACAAACTTCCGAATCAATCTCATCGGCGTCGGTGTCAGCCTCGGCATTGGGGACCTCGGCTTCCGCCTCGGTCACCGTCGAGGAGGACGACGCCTCGGTCTCCGTCGCGGTTGACGCCCCCCTTTGCCGGCCTTCAGCTACCACGGTGGCCGAGGCGGAAGCCGAGGCATCTCCGGGTTGAACCGAGGCGGCTCCGCTGCGGGCGGCGCGCCGCTCCTGGTAGCGGTTGAGAAGGTAGAGCGGAAGGCCTACAACCACCAACGCCCCAAAGATGATTAACGCAACAATCATTCCTCGCCCTCCTCTTCGTTGGAATTAGCAGGCAAGCCGTTGCACTCCTCCAGGGGTTGCGCAGCATCGAAGGTCTGGAAGCCTAAGCCTCGGAGCGAATCCCAATAACCGGGATATGACTTATCTACGCACTCAACGTCGCGAACAATCACACCGGGAATAAACACTGAGGTCGGTGCAAACGCCATAGCCATACGATGATCGCCATGCGAATCCAGCTCCGGCATACGGATAATAGGGCGACGTTTGCCGTCCCATTCCAATCCGTAGTCGCGGATTTTTTCAACCTCGCAACCAACCTTCTCCATCTCAACGGTGAGGGCCTGAAGACGGTCAGTCTCCTTTATTCCCAAGGTTTTAAGTCCTTCAAACTTGAACGGCACACCGAGCATGCAGCAAGTTACAACCAGCGCCGGCACCAGGTCGGGGTTATCACTCAAATCCAAGTCCAAGCGGCCGTAAACTTCCGGCGACGGACTGAGTTCTACCGCTCCGGATACCTCCTCGGAAGGGCCGGTAACAACCCCCAGACAGCCAAATAAATCGGCTGCAGCCTTATCCCCCTGAACAGAGTCAGAGGGCAACAAAAGCGGTCGGAGGTTAATCCATCCGGCGGTCAGCGCTACAACTTCATACCAAAAGGCCGCCGACGACCAGTCGCCTTCATTCAACTGTGTGGCTCGGCGGTATTCTCCCGGCCGTATATCAATCGACAGGGGCAACATCTCAACCGATGCCCCCCAACGGCTCATCAATGAGGCCGTCATCTTGATGTATGGCAACGAGATTGGTTCCCCCTGGAAGCTGATTTTCAGCCCGTTTTTCATCGTCGGAGCTATCATCATCAGGGCCGACACGAACTGAGAGGAGATCGTTGCATCAACCTCAACCTCTCCCCCGTCTAAGCTACAGCCTTTGACGCGCAACGGGGCATAACCCTCCTGACCTAAATAATCTATTGTTGCTCCGAGCTGACGTAAGGCGCTAACCAGTCCGCGAACCGGACGCTTCAGCAGTCCGGGTTCTCCGGTAATTACCGCTTCGCATCCCTGACGGACAGCAAGCAAGGCGGTAACAAAGCGCAATGCCGTCCCCGACTCACCAACGTTCAAGGTTAGTTCGGAGGTAGGATTTGACGCAACGGTCTCAACGGCTCTACGCATCATCGCGATATCGACGCATTCCGGCTCAACAGCCTGAGGCAGAGGGCATCCGGGAGTCAGCGATGCTAAAATCAACTCTCTATTGAGAATAGACTTTGAAAGAGGGAGGTCAACAACCCCGTCCTCAATCAATTCTTCAGGAGGGAATATTCTATAATCCATTTGCTTTCTTGAGTTATAAACAGCAGCTTAGAGTTGCTTTACGGCCTGCTCTAAGCGTTCGAGGGCCTTGCGCAGGCAGCAACGGGGCGTTGCTACGTTGACACGCATAAACCCACATCCTTGGCAACCAAACATTTCGCCATCGTTCAGAGCAAGACGGGCATGATTGACTACCAAATCTACCAAGGCTTCGTGGCTAAGATTAAGTTTGCGGAAGTCCATCCAAATAAGGAATGAGGCCTGCGGCTCAATCATGCCAACTTGCGGTATATGTTCAGCCAGGAACTCCCTGACCATACGGATATTTTCTTCTATGTAAGCCATCGCTTCAGAAAGCCATTGCTGACCATTGCGATATGCAGCCTCCGTGCCGATGGTCGACACGAACGTAGGGGTTGAAAATTCGTTTACTTCGAGCCATTCGTAGAACC
>CAZEST010000046.1:0-13252 GCA_964514745.1 uncultured Alistipes sp. | reverse complement strand
GGCCACCGTGGTTGACAGGGGGCCGCATAGACGCCTCAGCCACCGTGGTTGACGGAAACATTAGCGACGGTGGTTGAGGCGGAAGCCGAAACTTTTAAAGGGGGGATGGGGGGAAGAGGACGAGGGGCTTTTAGGGGGGAAGAGGAGGAGAGGGAATGGGGAAGAGGAGGCAAGAGGGCGGAATAGAAAGAGAAGGGGGGAAGTGGGAAGGGGATTTAGAGGAGGAGGGAGGCGTCGCCGTAGGAGAGGAAGCGGAAGTTGTGGGAGAGGGCGTAGTTGTACATCGGGCGCCAGTCGCCGTTGGTGAAGGCGGAGACCAGTAGCAGCAGGGTTGATTTGGGCTGGTGGAAGTTGGTAATGATGCCGTTGACGATTCGGTATTGGTAGCCGGGAGCGATTATGATGCGAGTGGCGGCGATGAAGGTTTGTTCGCCGGTAGATTCGAGATGGGCTATGATTGCGTTGATGGCTTCGGCCGGGGTTGGATTGGAGCCGGTATTGGCTTCGTAGGGGGTCCATTGGGGTACTTCGCCGGTGAATGCATTGCGCAGGAAGAGTTTGCCGGCGTGATAGAGGGATTCAAGGGTTCTGACTGAGGTTGTCCCTACGGCTATGATTTGTTTGCGAGGAGAGGGGGCTGAGAGGATTTCGGAGAGTTCGCGCAGGAGCGAGATGGGTACGGCGAAGAATTCGGCGTGCATTGGGTGGTCGCCGATTAGTTCGCTTTTCACGGGTTGGAATGTGCCGGCACCGACGTGGAGGGTTAATTCGCGGCGCAGTATGCCTCGGTCGGAGATTTCTTTGAGAACGTTTTCGGTAAAGTGGAGGCCGGCGGTTGGAGCGGCAACGGATCCTTCTATGCGAGAGTAGACTGTTTGGTAATCCTTCGAGTCGCTTTCTTCGGTTGAGCGATTGAGATATGGGGGGATTGGGATTTCACCGACAGCAGATATGAGTTGAGAGAATGTAATGTTGGGGTTGTCCCACGAGAAACTGACGATAGAGGCATTTCCTTCGCGCTGGAGGCGTTCGGCAGCTAGGGTTAGGCTCTCGTTGCCTATTTTAATTTCCATGGTCAGAGGACCCTCTTTCCAGCGTTTGGAGTTGCCGACGAAGCAGGTCCATGAGCAGGACCGGCATGATGCGAAGCTTTGGGCGTAGTCGGCCGGGGTAACGGGTTCCAGGCAGAATATTTCGATGAGAGCGCCTTCCTGATGGGCGTTGGATGAATTTTTGCGGAATCTGAGGCGAGCGTTGATAACGCGCGTGTTGTTGTAGATAAGCATTGAGTTGGCCGGGAGTAGGCCGGGCAACTCGTTGAATGTATGCTGGGAGATTTCGCCGTCATGAGAGCGCACGAGTAGTTTGCATGAGTCGCGTACTTCCAGGGGGTGTTTTGCTATTTTTTCGTCGGGGAGTTCATAGTAGAAATCTTCAATAGCGATTGAAGCTGGAGTAAGATTTTGTGGGTTCATATATTGGTGTTTATCTGCTTTTGTCATTGTAAAAAGTTTTCGTGAACAAATTTACGGAATTATTCCTTTTAATATTAGAGTTCTCGAAAAAAATATTTACTTTTGCATTTAATAGAATAAAATCAACCTTATCCCCCGACCGTGATAAATGTAGGAATAATCGGTGGTGAAACAGATGCCGCCGGCGAACTAATAAGGATACTTATAAATCATCCAGATGTAATTTTGCGTGCAGTATGCTCGCCAGAGCAATCCGGAAAAAGAATTGACGAATATCATCGAGGTTTAACCGGTGACACTGATTTGCGTTTTGTTGATAGCTTGGATATCGACAAGTTGAATTGTGTTTTCCTGGTAGGCGAGTCATGGCAGGCTGTCAGATTCGTTAATCAGCTTCAGGCTCCGGTTAATAAGCAAGAGTTGGAGACGGATGATGACGACGAGGATATAATGCGCGTAATAGATATGACGGGTAGTTTCCTTGACGGGCGTTACGGCATGGTATATGGGTTCCCGGAGCATCACCGTAAGGCAATGGTAAGGGGGGCTCTCAGGGCTTCAATACCAACGTCGGTGGTTACGGCTGTAGAGTTGGCTCTGTTTCCGATGGCAAAGAATCATTTGCTTAAGGAGAGCGTAGATGTAACCGTAGAGCTGCCTCAAAGGAATGATGAGCGAGTATCGGAATCGTCGGAATTCGGTGGCGAAGGATTGACCGGCGTTGCTTCGTATGCAGCGTCGCAACTGTCAACGCGATTCGATCCGGTAGCGCCGGTAGAGAATCGTCCGGATAGCGAGACTGCTGCCGCTGAAATTGATCGAGAACTGCGCGAGATTGATGGGTCGTTTGCCGGTCATGTAAACTTGAAGTTGAGCACTGATGCTTCGCGCCGTAGAGGAATTAGGGTTACGGTTCAGCTACCGAGTCTGGTTAATGTCGACGAGGTTAAGAGGCTTTATCAGGAGGCTTATTCCGACCATTCGTTTACGTATGTTATTGATCGGAATCCGATGGTGTCGGATGTGGCCAATACGAATAAGTGCTTGATGTCGATCGAGCGTGGGCCGCGCGATATTCGTGCCGGAGGCTTGCCGGGAATATCGATTCATTCGGTAATTGATAACTTAGTAAAGGGGAGTGCGGGAACGGCAGTTCATTGCATGAACTTGCTGTTCGGCTTGTCAGAACGAACGGGGCTTACCTTGAAGGCATCGGTAGATTAGCCGATTCAGCACTCTTTTTGCTTTCTGTCAGCGTTCTTAAGACGACATATAAATACCGGAGCGTCCTCGATTGATTGAATCAGTCGAGGACGCTCCGATTATTGTAGGGTTGGATTATTTCTTCTTATTTCCGTAGCCGTAGCCATAGCCGTAGCCATATCCGTAACGCGAATGGAGGGGACCCATGTGGGATTGGTCTGTACCGTTAAGGATAAGGGCGATATTATGGTAGCGCTGGTTGTCGTAGAGCTCCTGGATGCGCGGTAGCATGTCGCGTTCGAGCAGGCCGGAACGAACAACGAAGATTGTCATGTCGGTGTGGCGGTTGATAATCTTAGCGTCGGCCACAACTTCGATAGGCGGACAGTCGAGCAGGACGTAGTCGTATTCTGCGCGGAGCTTGTCGAGCAGCGCCTTCAATCGGGGTGAGTAGAGCAACTCAGCCGGGTTGGGGGGCATAGCACCAACGGGCAGAATATCTACGAAATGATCCTTTGGCGGTTGCTTTGGGTCGATGCGCTTAGCAGGTTCAACCGGACGATGTATGAGGATATCTTCCAGGTTAGCATGGCCTGACAGATAGGCGGACACACCGGTAGACGGGCTGTTGACATAGGTGGAAAGAGATGCTTTGCGGAGGTCGAGGTCGACGATTACAACTTTCTTGTCCTTAATGGCCAGTACCGTAGCCAGGTTCATTGAGATGAACGTCTTACCTGAACCGGGGTTGGCCGATGTAACCATTAGAACGTGAGCTTCGGTAGCTTCGGCGTCGGTCATCAGTTCGAGGTTCGTACGGATTACGCGGAATGCCTCGTTGATAGTGTTGCCGGAACCCTTGCGGACCATAACCACTCGTCGGTCAACTTCGTCTTCGTGGGCTTTACGCAGGCGTTGCAAGCCTTTGCGCTTGTGGTAGCCGAGAGGAATTTCGCCGATAAACGGTACGGACAAGTGCTCCAAATCGCGGCGTCCGCGCACCTTTGTATTGCTCATTTCGAGCAGGTAAATCAAACCTACAGGGATTAGCAGTCCGAGCACAAAGGCAACCATTAGGATGCGCTTAGTTACAGGGGCAATCGGCGTATTGCTTCCGGTCGGCGGGGTGATGATGCGAGTGTTGTAGGCGGTAAATGCCTGCGAGAGTTCATTCTCTTCGCGCTTCTGAAGCAGGTAGAGGTAAAGGCTTTCCTTTACTTTCTGCTGACGCTCAACGCTGAGCAGGTAGCGAGCTTGCGAGGGGTTAGCTTGCAAGCGAGAGGAGGCCATTGCTTCGTCGCTTTGTGCGGCGCGAATCTTAGAGTTAAGCGTTACGATGTAGTTGTCGATAGATTGGAGGATAACCTGGCGATAGCCGTCGAGTTGGTTATCCATGGTAACAACGATCGGGTTTGCTGTTGACGAGTTGGACACCAGGTTGTTTCTTTCGAGCAGCAATTTGTTGTAATCGCCTATCTGGTTTTCGATATTCAGGTTTTCCAGGCCGGAGTTGACCGGGAGCACGTTGAAGGAGTTGGCTGTGTTGGCCAGATAGCTACGGATGTAGCGAGCCATGCTCAGGCGGTTGTTGAGTTGCAGTACTTCGTCGGTAGCTTGAGAAGCACGGTTGAAGTAGGCTTGAGCAGCGGCGTCAACGTCGGGCACGAGGTGCGATGACTTGAACGAAGAAATTTCCGAGTCAACGCCACCGAGTTCTTGTTCGATAACGGCCAGACGCTCCTTGATAAATTCCGATGTAGAAACGGCGATGCGGTTCTTGTCGCGAATCCAGTTTTCGTTGTATACTTCGATAACCGTTGCGAGGAATTCTTCGGCGCGGTCGGTTGAAACGTCGTTATATGTAAGAGAGATTACAGAAGACCATTCTTCGGGCACTTCAGCCGTAAGGCCGGCGGCGTAGCCGGCTGCAGTATCAGAAACAGAGCCTTGATGAACGCTGACCGTAACGGGTTCAGTAATTTTGCCACGGAAGTCGGCATTGGGGGCATAAACCAATCGGCCGATAGGGGTCTTAATGGTATCAATCTTGTGGAAATCCTTTACAACGATAGGCTCACACTCGATAGGGCCACCACCTTCGTCGGTTTCCGGCACTTCGAAGTCGGAGAGCTCCATTTGGCCGTTGGCGTTAAGGGTAGCCTTCAGCGAGGCGCCATGTTCATCCTCAATATCGCAGAGCTTGATAGTAATAGGCAGGTTTGAGCCGTAGAGCTGTACCGGATAAAACATCCCGGGTACGGTATACGTAACGTTCAATCCCAAACGTTTTACAACCTCATAGATTATCGTAGGGGATGTAATGGTTATGATTTCGTTTTGAATATTCGTATTGGCTTGCAGGAAGCTCATTCCGGCGAAAGACGTACCGACATCGCCCCCGGACGTGCCGGAAATATGGTCGTCTTTAATCAGCAGAATAGCATTACGGCTGTAAACCTTAGGAGTCTTAAGTACATAGTAAAATGCAAATCCGCAACAGATGATCACGGAGAGTACAAACCAGTACCACCGCGACAAGCACATCCAGAGAAGGTCTTTTATGTTAATGCCCTGTTGCTCGGAAGCATTGTTTTCGTTTTCTTGCACGTTGAAAATTTATTGAAAGTTCGTTAGATTCGGGTTGATTGGATTGGGGGATGATTGTTGGTTTACCAGTTCTTGATCAGGAGGACAAGAGTTGTAGCAAATGAGAGAATCGAGATCCAGAAAGAGGGCGTGAGTAGCGAGTTGCCGTTAGCCGTAGTCTGGCGTTTTTTTACGTCGGTAGGTTCAACGTAAACAATGTCGTTTTGCTGTAGATAGTAAACCGGAGAGTTCAGGGTAGCGCTAGCGTTGGTAAGGTCGATCTTGTGGGCAATCTGGTGGCCGTCTTCCATGCGAAGAACGGTAACGTTGGTACGTTTACCTTGGATTGACAAGTCGCCTGCTTCAGCGATAGCGTCGAGAACCGTGAATCGGTCGCGGTTGATAGAAACTTTACCGGGCTTATTAACATCGCCTAAAACGTTGACCGTTCGGTTGTAGAAGTCGATGATAATCGTCGGGTCCTTCATTAAGTTGCGCTGAATCAGTTCCTTCTTGATATATTCGCAAAGTTCTGTACGGGTCATGCCGCTAACGTGTAGCGTACCCAAGATAGGGAACTCAATATCGCCGTAGGAGTCAACGGTGTAGACAACAACTTGATTGTTACCGTTACTTGTTCGTGTAATCGAAGAGTAAGCACCATTAGCGCCGATGCTGTTGGTTGTGCTAACCTGAATGTTAAATAGGGAAGCGAGCTGAGGGTCCTTCGAGTGGACAACGATAGAAATCTGGTCGTTAGGTACGACTACAAGCTCCTTTGCCGCAGCAACTTCGCTTTGTGCGCCATCGGATAGGTCTTGGAAATATGTAATGTCAGCAGGCGTTTTGCAAGAAGAAAGACAAAGCAAAAGGACCGCTGTTAATCCTAGTGATTTTATGCCCTTATTAGTGGGAAACATACGTATGTTGAATTTGTTTTCAATTAGTAATTAAATCCATGAACAACATGGATGTTATAAAGTATCTATAGATAGGCGCAAAATTACAAAAAAAACGTCAAATAGCCAAAAGCTTAGCTGAAAATACTGATAAGGTCGAGAAAAATGTTTATCTTTGCAGAGCCCTATTTCCCGGGGGCGTTGTATATCAAGATATAACCCGATAACCACAGATAACAGGTAGACAATGAGAAAATGGCGAATTGAGGACAGTGCCGAACTTTACAATATCGGCGGATGGGGCCGAGAATATTTCTCGGTAAATGAGAAAGGTAACATGACGGTTACCCCCCGCCAGGGTGTGGCGCCGGTTGACATTCGTGAGGTGCTCGACGAATTGCAGTTGAAGGACATTACGGCTCCCGTCTTGTTGCGTTTCCCCGATATCCTCGATAATCGTGTAGAGAAGATTTCCAGTTGCTTTAAGAAAGCAGCTCAAGAATATGACTACAAGGGTCGCAACTACGTAATTTACCCGATTAAGGTAAATCAAATGCGCCCGGTTGTAGAGGAAATTGTTAGTCACGGTAAGAAATTCGATATCGGTTTGGAAGCCGGCTCAAAGCCTGAACTCCATGCCGTTCTTGCTACCAATATCGACGAGAACGCCCTGATTATCTGTAACGGCTATAAGGACGAAAACTATATAGAATTAGCCTTGTTAGCCCATAAGATGGGGCGACGTATAATTCTCGTAGTTGAGAAACTGAATGAACTCCGCCTGATTCTGACGATAGCACGTAGGTTAAAAATCAATCCGGCCATCGGTGTGCGCATTAAGTTGGCTAACTCCGGGTCGGGCAAGTGGGAAGAATCCGGTGGCGACCAGTCGAAATTCGGCTTGGATTCGTCGGAGTTACTTCAGGCCCTCGACTTCTTGAAGAAGAACGACATCATGGATTGGCTAAAGCTTATCCATTTCCATATCGGTAGCCAGATTACCAAGATACGCCGCATTAAAAACGCTCTTCGCGAGGCGATGCAGTTCTATGTGCAGCTCTCGAAGATGGGTTTCTCTGTAAAATATGTAGACATAGGTGGCGGTCTTGGGGTGGACTATGACGGCACCCGCTCATCGGCATCGGAAAGCTCGATGAACTATTCAATTCAAGAGTATGCCAACGATGCAATTTACTCAATCGTAGATGCTTGCGTAAAGAACGGGTTGGAGCAGCCCGACATCGTTACCGAAAGTGGTCGCTCACTGGCCGCTCATCATTCCGTGCTGATTATCGAGGCCCTGGAATCTACCAATCTACCGCGATGGCGCGATAGCGACGAGCTAACCGGCGACGAACACGAACTCGTGAAGGAGCTCTATGAAATCTGGGACAAGCTGAATCAGCAGAACCTGTTTGAGTCGTGGCACGATGCCTTGCAGTGTCGCGAAGAGGCCCTTGACCTCTTCTCCATCGGCATTGTCGACCTGCGCAACCGCGCAATGGCGGAAAAATTGTTCTGGGAGATAGCTCGCGAAGTTGCCGACGTATCCTTCTCAATGAAGCATCCGCCGGAAGAATTGCGCAAGGTAGCCAAGATGCTGCCCGATAAATATTACTGCAACTTCTCATTGTTCCAGTCCTTGACCGACTCGTGGGCCATTGACCAGGTGTTCCCCATCGTGCCTATTTCGCGATTGGACGAGAAACCAACCAAGATGGCTACCCTTCAGGATATGACCTGCGATTCCGATGGTAAGATAGCCAACTTTATCTCGCCTCAGGGTATTACCAAGGCCCTGCCCGTCCATACGATAAAGCCGGATGAACCTTACTATTTGGGAGTGTTCCTCGTAGGTGCCTACCAGGAAATCTTGGGCGATATGCACAACCTGTTCGGCGATACCAACGCCGTGCATATAACGTGCTACAAAGACCATTACGAGATTGACAAGGTAATTGATGGCGAAACCGTAGCTGAGGTGCTGGATTACGTTCAGTATGACTCCAAACGCCTGGTTCGCAACGTCGAAACCTGGGTAACGAAGGCGATGAAGGCCGGCAAGATTACTCCGGAAGAGGGGCGCGAATTCCTCTCCAACTATCGTTCAGGCCTTTACGGATATACCTATCTCGAAAATGATTGATACAACCGGCGGCATGACAGAACCTTCGGCCGGCATAGCGACCGCGGCCGGGAGCAAACGCTATTTTATAGAGTTGGCTTACAACGGAGGGCCGTTTCACGGTTGGCAGCGACAGCCCGGCGATATGTCGGTGCAGCAAGCAATAGAGGAGGCCCTGGCGATGGTGCTGCGCTTGCCCGGGATAGCAATTACCGGGGCCGGCCGGACAGATGCCGGCGTCAATGCGTCGCAAATGATTGCCCATGTCGACCTGCCCGACAGTATCGTAGTCAATGAATCAACCGAGGGGCGCTTGCTTCGCGGACTGAATTCACTGCTTGCTCCGAATATCGTTATATACCAAATTCGGCAGGTTCATGCAGATGCCCACGCGCGCTTTGATGCCGTCAGTAGGTCGTATCGCTACTATGCACATACGTTGCGCACCCCCTTTGCCGGCGGGTTTTCATGGCTCGCGCCTGCCAATCTGGATTTCGAGCAGATGAATTGCGCAGCCGAAATTCTGCTTGAAACCGAGGATTTTACATCATTTTCCAAACTTCATACCGACGTCAAAACCAATATATGCCACGTTACTCATGCCCTTTGGCGCGAATTGCAACCAACAAAATGGGTGTTTGAGATAACCGCCGACCGCTTCTTGCGGAATATGGTTAGGGCCGTGGTCGGCACGCTGGTTGAAGTTGGCCGAGGAAAGCTTACAATAGAAGGCTTCAGAGAAGTAATAGAGCGCCGCGATCGCTGCGCTGCCGGCACGTCAATGCCTGCCGGCCCGTTGTTTCTCCATGAAGTAAAATATCCCTATTATGAATCGAGATTTACTGACCAATCGACCATCAGATTTCAATAATATAGATAGCGTATTCACCAATCGCTATTTCCTGACGCCGGGCGAATGTAATCCGCAGCAGCGCATGCCACTGACTTTGCTGATTAACCGACTGATAGAGATAGCAACGCTTCATGCCAATCAGATTGGTATCGGCTATGCATTCTTGACGCTGGAACATCAGACGTGGGTGTTGTCGAGAGTAGCTGTTGAGATGAAACGTTATCCCGGGGTGAACGAGAATTATACGATTTCAACCTGGATTACATCTATTTCGCGTCTGTTCTCGGAGCGCGATTTCGAAATTTGCGGAGATGACGGGGAAGTGATAGGTCATGCACGTACGGTCTGGGCCGTAATCGATACGCGTACCCGGCAGGTTGGCGATATATCGCGCATTTCGTGGGTGAAGGAGATAATTCCCCGGCGAGAATGTCCGGTAGAGAAGCCGTCGCGTCCGCGCCCGGTAGTAGCTCCGCAAGAGGGCGAAGCCCCTGCAGGCTATCGCGAGGCTAAATATCGCTTCCAATATACCGATATCGATTTTAACCGCCATGTCAACTCCTCGCGCTATATAGAATTGTTGCTGAATCAGTGGAGCCTCGATTTCCATGATGCGAATCGGCTAACTCGATTCGAAATAGCATATATTCATGAAGCACATTTCGATATGGAGGCAACGCTCCGCTTGCAAGACGAACCTATAGCAACGGCGGCGGAGGCCTCAGCAACTCGCGCAGAACTAATCGGGCCGGACGGACAGCCCGTTTTCCGTGCGTTGCTTCGTTTTTCTCCGCGATAAATCAGAAGCTTCGCCATTCTCTGATTTTGAACTTATAATTACGATGAAAGATAATAAAACCAATAACAATCGGTCTGCTGCAGGCCGCAGCCGTTTAGCCGTCTGGATTGAGGCAATGCGCTTGCGTACGTTGCCGGCATCTATTTCCGGCGTAATGGCCGGCGTAGCCGTAGCCCTGCAAAAACAGCAGGTTGAGTTTAACTGGATACCGGCCCTGATCTGCTTGCTGTTTGCATTAGCAGCTCAGATCGGCAGTAATTTTGCTAACGAATATTACGACTATAAGGATGGCCTCGACCGTCCGGGACGCGACGGATTTCGCCGAGGTGTTACCGAAGGGGATATTACGCCGCTCGCCATGCAGCGCGCTATGGCTACGGCCTTCGGCATTGCAGCCCTGCTGGGCCTGTCGCTGATTTATTGGGGCGGTTGGTGGCTCTTGCTGGCCGGACTGTTTATCTTTATAGGAGCGCTGAGCTATTCGGCCGGGCCGTTCCCCTTGTCGCGAAACGCAATGGGCGAATTGGCGGTTATCGTATTTTATGGCTTCATACCGGTAAGCTTTACGTTCTATCTCCAGGCTGGATATTTTACGGCCGATGACTCCATTGCCGGACTTGCCATCGGATTGCTGTCGGCCAATATCTTGATAGTAAATAATTATCGCGATTACGACGACGATAAGGCCGTCAATAAGCTTACTACGGCCGTTGTCTTCGGCCGAAAAGCTGTAGCTTGGGCCTACCTGCTGCTTGGAATAATTGCCGTAGGCGTAACCGTTGGCCTCTGGCAGAATGCCGGTGGCAATTATGCGCTGATATTGCCCGGCCTATATCTGGTAAGCCATTTTGGGCTTTGGCGATATATAACAACGCATAACGGCAAAGACTTGAACCGCGCCCTCGGGCTTACCGCAATGCTTATGCTCTTCTTTAGCTTGGGCTTGCTGGTATTAAGCGCTATCCATTAACCTGACTTAAATCATAAACGGTCGTGCAGCTTAATCGACTTGCAATAACGAATTTCAAGAATATCGCGGAGGCTCGCCTTGAGTTTTCGCCCAAGGTTAATTGCTTTTTGGGCAATAACGGCATGGGCAAAAGTAATCTTCTGGATGCTGTCTATTATCTTAGTTTCTGCAAGAGCTTTTCCGGGATTCCGGATATGCAACTTATTCGTAGGGGCGAGGAATTTGCAACGCTGAGGGGTAGTTACCTTCGTCGAGGCTTGGATGAGGAGCTGACGTTGGGCTTGCAACAGGGCCATCGCAAGAGCTTCAAGCGTAGCGGAAAGGAGTATGACCGGCTGAGCGCCCATATCGGAGCATTCCCATTGGTGATGGTTTCGCCGGCCGATAGCGCTCTGATAACCGGTACGGGCGAAGAGCGTAGGCGGTTGATGGATATGGTGATATCCCAGGCCGATCCGATTTATCTTGACCATCTTATTCGCTACGGGCGTGCATTGCAGCAGCGCAACAAATTGTTGCGCGACCGTTGTGCGGATTCCGGTCTGTATTTGTCGGTAGAGATGGCTATGGAGCGCTCAGCAGTCTATCTGACCTCGGCGCGAAAGAAATGGACAGAAGAACTTACCGATATATTCGTAAGTCGATATAAAGCGATTGCGGCAGATGACGAGGTGCCCTCGATTGCCCTAAAGAGCCATTTAATCTCTGAGGGGAAGGATTTCGAGACATTGCTGCAGGCGCATCGCCGACACGACGAAATTGTAGGCTATACAACGGTTGGACCGCATCGCGACGACCTGGATCTGCAGCTCAATGAGATGCCCGTGCGCCGCATAGCCTCGCAGGGGCAGTGCAAAACCTATACGTTGGCCCTGCGATTGGCCCAATATAGCTTCCTGGAAACAGCATCCGGCATGAAGCCCTTGTTGCTGCTCGACGACGTGTTCGACCGCTTGGATGCCGGGCGCGTTGAGCGCCTGGTTGAGGTGGTTTCCGGCGATAGCTTCGGCCAGATATTCATTACCGACACTAACCGCCATCATCTCGATGACATTATGGAGCGTACGGCCCATGTAGGCCACTGCTCTTGGTTGGTAGAACGGGGCGAATTCAGCCCGTTGGGAGCCTCCTAAATCAACTGCAACCAACAATAACTGCTATACAGAGATGAAGAGAACCGAACCGATGACAATCCGGCAGATTATCGACAAGGTAATGGATAACTCTGCTCGTAGGGATGATATCTTGGAGATGCGAGCCGCATCGCTATGGCCTGATGTTGTCGGCTCCGGAGTCAATAGCTATACTACTCGACGCTATGTTAAGGAGGGCGTGCTCCATGTTTACCTCTCCTCCGGACCGCTTAAAAGCGAACTCTCTTTCCGCCGCGAAGCCATCATTACCGCTATCAACAATATCCTCGGCAAAGAAATCGTAAAGTCAATTCAGTTCCACTAAGCAGCGTCGGGGGGAGGTGCTTTGCAAAATAATAAAAAAAGATTTGGTGGTATCGTGAGAAAAGGCTACTTTTGTGGCTGAGCATGAGCGGTTCATGATCGAACTCATGCTGCAAAACTACTATAATTAATTCTCACACAATGAAAACTTTCAGAAAATTTGGCATTGTCTTAATGACCGTATTCGCAGGCATTTGTATGACAGCTTGCGGAGAAGATGACCCCGATGAAGGGGGTGACTCCAATGGTAGCGGAGCCATTGTAATCAACAACAGCAACGTAACGATGAGCCATGGATATTATTGGAACGATGGCTCGGAAATGCACATTGAATTCTACAGTTGGGACCTCTCCAGCAGTTCATTCCCGTCGAAAATGAGCTTCCTCTCCATTGATTATCCATCGACCGACAACGTTCCTCAAACTTGCGTTCTGGCGTCCAACCAATACAGCATGTATGTTGTCAAGGATATGACATACACCTCTGATGGATTCCAGGGTGAATGTTCAATGTATGACAGCAAAAGCGACTTGAAGATAACTCGTAGTGGCAACACCTTTAGTATCAATGTCGCTTACGCCAATGGCATAGGCGGAGAAGAAGATGACTGGAACGACAGCTTCAGCCTCTCGGTTGATTGGACTGGCTCATTGAGCATTTTGCCCGAAGCCTATCGCGAATAACCTCTCCGGATAAAGGTTTAACCGCAGATTTATAATAACAGCGATGAACTAACGAGACATTTCTCATTTGTTCATCGCTGTTATCAATTATATATGTATTGCTGATTTTCCGGCGTTGTTCAATGAAAAAAATTGGGGGGAGGAGTGAATCATATATGGATATTTATTGCTATATTTGCGGATAAATAGTGATATATAACT
>CAZEST010000045.1:8513-13442 GCA_964514745.1 uncultured Alistipes sp. | reverse complement strand
ATAGGCATAGCCTTCTGAGCCTTAACATCGAAATAGTGGTTAAACATCTCGATGAAAGCCCATTGGGTCCATTTATAATAGTCGGGATTGCAAGTGCGGATTTCGCGATCCCAATCAAAGCAGAAACCGATACGGTCAAGCTGATTGCGATAGCGCGCAATGTTCTCGGAGGTAGTCTTTTCGGGGTGCTGACCGGTCTGGATAGCATACTGTTCAGCAGGCAGACCGTAAGCATCGTAGCCCATCGGGTGGAGTACGTTGAAGCCCTTCAAGCGCTTGTAGCGAGCGAAGATATCGCTGGCAATGTAGCCCAGCGGGTGACCAACGTGCAGACCTGCTCCCGAAGGATAAGGGAACATATCCAGGACGTAGAATTTCGGTTTGTCAGGGTTAATCTCGGTGTGATAAACCTTATTGTCTTTCCAATACTGTTGCCAGCGGGTTTCTATTTGTTTATGATTGTAATCCATCGTTGGGTTTAGTTTTTGCTTAATTCGAGCATACGGTCGATAGGCTTGATAGCCTTACGAGCTATTTCAGGGTCAACCTCGATAGCGGGCGCCATATTCTTGAGGCAATCGCGCAGCTTTTCGAGGGTGTTGAGCTTCATGTAGCTGCAGTTGTTGCAAGCGCAACCAAGGTGTTCCGGCGGAGCGGGAATGAAGGTCTTGCCGGGGCATTGCTGCTTCATCTTGTGGAGGATGCCGCTTTCGGTAGCCACAATAAACTCCTTGGCATCGCTATCCTTAGCGTACTGCAACAGGGCAGCGGTTGAACCAACATGGTCAGCCAGCAAGGTTACAGCCTTCTTACATTCGGGATGTACCAGCAGTTTGGCTTCGGGATGCTCCTGCTTTAGGCGAACAATCTCCTCCAGAGAGAATTGCTCATGTACGTGGCATGCACCATCCCATAGCAGCATCTGTCGGCCTGTCTGACTATTGATATAGTTGCCAAGATTGCGATCCGGCCCAAAGATAATCTTCTCATCCTTCGGCAGCGATTCTACAATCTTGCGTGCATTCGAAGATGTAACTACAACGTCGGTAAGAGCTTTTACGGCTGCAGACGTGTTGACATAGCTAACTACGGTATGGTCGGGATGAGCCTTCACGAACTTTTTAAATTCGTCGGCCGGGCAAGAGTCGGCCAGCGAGCAACCTGCTTCCATATCCGGCACCAACACCGTCTTATCTGGGCAGAGAATCTTGGCAGTTTCCCCCATAAAATGAACGCCGCAAAGCACTATCACCTTGTTCGACAGTGAGCGTGCCTTTTGAGCCAGGGCCAGAGAATCGCCAACTACATCGGCCAAATCCTGGATTTCTCCCTCGGTATAATAGTGAGCCATAATAGCTGCATCTTTTTCCTCTTTAAGTCGAAGAATCTCAGCTATCAGCCCTTCCTTATTGTTTTCCATAATCTTTCCGGATTGATTATCTTCTTTAACCGCAAAATTACTCATTTTTCCCCACTCTGCAAAACCAATCCTCCTAAACGTCAATGATAAATGCTATGGGAGTTAGCTCCTATTGCAGTATTTCTTGCCGATATCGGCAAGTTTTGCTATATTTGCGGTATATTTTATAATAAAACTTGCCGATAAATGAATTTCATATCAGTAAAAGCATGGGCTGAACAGAATGGAGTATCGGAGCGAACAGCCCGAAACTATTGCGCTACGGGTAAAATTGAAGGTGCTTTTCTGGTAGGAAAAACCTGGAATATTCCTCAGGATGCCAACCTGCCACAGCGGAAAAAACACTTGCGTATTTCTCCACTGTTGGCTGCTTTGCGTCAACAAAAAGAATCTAAGATGAAGGGAGGTATTTACCACCGAATTCAAATAGATTTAACCTACAACTCCAATCACATCGAGGGTAGCAAGTTGACACATGATCAAACACGCTATATTTTTGAAACCAACACTATTGGTATTACCGATGCGGCCTTGAATGTAGATGATATCATCGAAACTACTAACCACTTCCGCGCCATAGATTTCATCATTGATAAAACCGAAGGCAAACTAACCGAACAGCTTATCAAGCATATCCATCTATTACTTAAGTTAGGCACCTCCGACGCTTCAAAATCGTGGTTTAAAGTAGGCGATTACAAACTACTTCCCAATGAAGTTGGTGGAATGGACACTACCTTACCTGAAAATGTAGCTCATGAGATGAAATCACTTCTCAAAGACTATAATTCTAAAACAGAAATATCCTTCGAAGATATTATTGATTTTCACCATCGATTTGAGTCTATCCACCCATTTCAGGATGGAAACGGACGTGTAGGTCGCCTCATAATGTTTCGTGAATGTCTGCGCCTTGGTATTGTGCCTTTTATTATTACCGATGATCTCAAAATGTACTACTACAATGGTCTGCACAACTGGCTAAATATCAAAGGCTATCTGATGGATACGTGCCTAACAGCCCAAGACTCATTTAAACTTCTGCTTGACAAGTTCCGCATTAAATATTAACCACACTATAGGCGAGAGAATTTGTAGGCGAAGCCGATGGAGAGGATTTCCTTGAACTGAAGTTTATGCCATGAGGAGCCTTCTACGCGAGAGGTTTGCGAATCGTAGCGCAGATGGGCATAAAGCTTGGTTGACATAAAGCGGTTGATGGCAAAGTCTATGGTATTTTCCCAATCGCTCTGAATGTAGTTATAGTCGGTGAAAGCGAATAGGCGAGAAGTATAGCTTATATTGTAGGTAAGCTGCCATTTGAAATTTATTTCTACTGTAGAACCGAATTCGCTCTTAGTAGTATGGCCCTCATCGATGCCGAGCGTTGTAGGATCGATGTTGGAATTTGTACAGGTTTTCAAGTTGTAACTGAACGGTGCAATCGAAGCAGCAAAGCTCAGCGTCTTGCGCTTGTTTTCGTAGTTGTACGTCATACCAAGACCAACGTTCAATTCGGCAGGGGAGAGGAACGCAGCAACCATCTCGTGGGAATTTACTTTATAGCTATTTAGCAGCTGCGTCTTGAACTGGCCGGTTACTGAATAGTACCAACGATCCCAAGCCTTCACCCCAAGCTTGGTGTTAACCTGCAATACATCTTCCGAAATGTTATACTGATGGAGCGAATCCTCCGGTGCATTGTTCAAACCTAGCTTATACGAGATACTGTTTTCGCATATAAAGCGAGTATTGAATTTAGGGTTTAGCTTTACGTTGTAAAGCACGTTGGCGATCATGTTCAAGTTAGAATTTCCGCCTTGATACCAGTTGGGCGAAACGAAAGCCTGAGAGAACTGCAAGCTACCGTCGAAACTATGCAACCAATTAATTTTTTTTGTTTGCATACCCGGCACTATATCCTTCATCGTAGCCAACGGAGCAGACTCAAATTCTTCTACACTTAACTTGGCCGTTGTAGGGTCGAGATGCATTACGAATTTCTTAGGTGGGCGAGGCATGGTCGACATGTTGTAACGGACTATTTCCGGACGGTCGATCATCACCTGCTGCATGAAATATTTCTGGTTATAATCGCGCTTTACTCTTCGATCAAAAAACGAGGTAGGTTTGCCATCGGATGGGAACTCCTCGATAAGCGGATTTCCGGCCTTTTCCGATAGCGACATATCATAGGAATCGAACACCAGCGGCAGATAGAAAATATCGTTGTACATTCTGTCGGATACATTCAGCGTTGTATCCGTTGGAAGCGTCATTCCGGGCAATACAATTTTGCCCCCTTCGGAGTCGGCCGGAAGGGATAAAGTTTCGCCGTTAACCAGCAGTTCGTTGAAGAGCGACTGAGCGTGTATCGGGGAGTCTGCTAACAGACATGTTATAACAAAGCCTAAACCAAAATAAAAGTTGCGGTAAAAAGTAGTAGAGGAAACCTTCATTTGAATTCTCTATTGCGAATGTTAATCAATCAAGTTAGGTAATTGCAAAGTTAGCTTATTTCCCGATGTTTTCAAAATTTGGTTAGGAGTTTTCAACATTGATTATTAATTAAAGATTCTATTAAATTTAAAGAACGAAGTTTTTGTTTAAAACCTCAAAAATCTCTCAGAATAATAAGTAGCGTTAATAACCGCGATAACTTTTTGGCTATATATTTGGATTTAATGGTTATCTACATCGGGCTCAGCTTTGTTAACATGTTATCAATATAAACCAAATTGAAAATCAGGTGATTGCGTAGTTATCAACATAGTATTGATAACTTTATCAACTGATAACTTCTTAGTTATTAATAGTTGATAAACCCGGAAAAACCTGTTGAAACATGGGTTTAAAACTAATATGGAGAATGTTTGGAGATATGCTATCGGTTGTATATACAATGGTCAAAACAGTAATGTCAAGTAATAGCCGATAATCTTGTTTTTTAATTATCAACTCGGTTTTCAACAGAGTTATCAACATTATCAACATATGAAAAATCCCCGTAATGCTTTGGCATAATTACGGGGATTAATCAGATTTGAAGGTAAGATTATTATGACATGTGGGATCTTATTTTAGGGCTGATGGAATGAGCTCGCATAGGGTAGGATGGGGATGAATAGCTTGCTTAACAGCGTCGATTGACAGACCTGCGGAGATAGCTAAAGAGGGCTCCATAATTAGGTCGGAAGCGTGTGGACCCAGTATGTGACATCCTATGATTTTATCATCCGAAATTACCATTTTTACCATGCCTTCGGTCTCGCCCAAAGTAAGGGCTTTGCCGTTGGAACGGATAGGTAATTTAACAGTTCTAAAGGTTAGATTTTGCTGTTCGGCTTGCTCTTCTGTCAGCCCGGTAGAGGCTACTTCGGGCACCGTAAAAACGGCTGCCGGAATAGGGGAGAGGTCGCTGGCAATGCCCATCATTTTGCGGGCTTGAGCGGTAGCTGCATGAGCCAGTTGGCAGAGTCCGTTGCAGTCGCCAACGGCATAAATTCCGG
>CAZEST010000045.1:0-8413 GCA_964514745.1 uncultured Alistipes sp. | reverse complement strand
ATTTCCTTGCAGAATTCAACTACGGTAACTTCGCATCCGAAGGCTGAAAATATGGAGGCAAATTCCATGCCTATAACTCCGCCGCCAATGATAGCCATAGACTCCGGAATAGAGTCGGTATGGAGAATATCGTCGGAGGTAAGACACAGTTCTGCGCCGGGTATAGGCAGGATTGCGGGGGTAGAACCTGTAGCAATTACAATCTTGGGAGCCGTAAATTGACAGCCTTCAACTTCAACCGTATCGTTAGTCAGGAAACGGGCTTTACCCTGCTTGAGGTCTGCACCGCTGACAACAGCAGCTACGGCCTCGCGCAGTTGGGCAACCACCTCATCTTTGCGAGCAACAACGCGGTTGATATCAACCTGCAGATTACTGTCGGCAATCTGCACGCCGAATTCTGCGGCGCGCTGAACTTCCAGAACGGACTCAGCCGACCTACAGAATGACTTCGTAGGTATACACCCACGATTGAGGCATGTACCGCCCAGTTCGCGAGCTTCTATCAACAAGGTTTTCAAGCCCTGTTGAACGCCGATAGCAGCTGCAGGATAACCTGCAGGCCCTGCACCGATAACTATTAAATCATAATTCATAATGATGTAGCATTAAGAACTCACGAATCGATAATTATTGATTCAGGAGCATATCGTAGGTAAGAATTGGGGTCAGGGCTGCAGCCGTATCGTCGGGATGCGTGATAGGCGTCAACAGAGGAGCGTCCTTAACGGTCTGGGGCTCTTCGGCAGCTTCGCGGGCTATTTCGCGCATAGCGTCGATAAATTCGTCGAGAGTTTCGCGCGATTCGTTTTCCGTAGGCTCAATCATTAGGGATTCATGGAAGAGCAGAGGGAAGTAGATTGTAGGCGCATGATAGCCGAAATCGAGCAGGCGCTTGGCAACATTGAGGGTTGTAACGCCGGTTGATTTGTCCTTCAATCCGTCGAATACGAATTCGTGCTTCGACAGGCCGTCGATTGGCAGGAGGTAGCAATCTTTCAGCGATTCCTTGATATAGGTAGCGTTGAGAGTAGCCAGTTTACCGGTCTCCATGAGGCCTTCCGAACCAAGGGTAAGGATGTAGGCCAGAGCGCGAGCTTGTACGGCAAAGTTGCCCAATGTAGCTGAAATTGAACCCAGTGCGGTAGGCTCACACTCAATCGAGTAGCGGTGGTTATCCTTTACGGGGAAGCCATCCTCCGTTACTAAATGACGTACTACTCTGGGATTGGGCAGGAATTGCTCCAGACCCTTGCGTACGCCAACAGGCCCTGCACCCGGACCGCCACCACCGTGAGGCGTAGAGAAGGTCTTGTGGAGGTTGATGTGCATAACGTCGAAGCCCATATCGCCCGGGCGAGCAATACCCAACATTGGGTTGAGGTTAGCTCCGTCGTAGTACATTAATCCGCCGGCTTTATGAACCAAGCGCGCAATTTCCGGGATATTCTTTTCGAAGATACCGAGGGTATTGGGGTTGGTAAGCATCATAGCGGCTACGCTGTCGTCGAGCAGAGGTTCGAGGTCGGCAACGTCAACCGTGCCGTCCGGACGGCTCTTTACTTCGATGATTTCCAGGCCGCAAACTGCTGCGGAGGCGGGGTTAGTGCCGTGGGCAGAGTCCGGTACGATAACTTTTTTGCGTTTGTCGCCTTCGCCACGTGAGGCATGGTAAGAGCGGATAACCATCAGACCGGTTAATTCGCCGTGGGCACCGGCAAACGGATTGAGGGTAAATTCCGACATACCACCGATTTCGCACAGCGCCTTCTGCAGTGTCCAATAGATTTCCAGGGCCCCCTGTGCGGCGCAAGCCGGGGTATAGGGGTGCATAGCAACAAATGCATTGCTGGTAGCCATCTCCTCGTTGATTTTGGGGTTGTACTTCATCGTACAGGAACCGAGGGGATAGAAACCGGTGTCCACACCGAAGTTGTTGGTCGACATGTTGTTATAGTGGCGGATGGCTGAAGGCTCGTCAACTTCGGGGAGGTTCAGATCCGATTTGCGCACTAAATTGTCGGGGAGGGCTGCAATGTTTACATCAGCGGGGTTAATACCGCTCTTGGGGAGAGCATATCCGCGGCGTCCTTTGCGCGACAGCTCGAATATCAGTTTTCCGTAGACTTTTCTGTTCATTGTCGTCAAAAATTAGCCGTTAGATACATGTTTTAGCAATTTCAAATAGGCGATCAACATCCTCTTTAGACTGCATTTCGGTAGCAGCCATCAGGATAGCGTGGTCGTCAATCTTTACTCCGGGGAGAATCTTACCTTGCTTGATACAAGCCGAAATCAGCGAGTCGACCGAATAGTCGGTTTCCAGGAGGAATTCGTTAAGGAAAGGTTTCGATGGATAGCGCAGGCGAGCGCGACCGTCGGAGGTAATCTTTTGGAGCAGATATTGAGCTGTCAGGCGCGACTGTTGATTGATTTCGCGCAGGCCTTCAGCACCGGTCAGAGCCATATAGATTGAAACCCATAAGGTCATCAAGCCCTGGTTAGAGCAGATGTTGGAGGTTGCTTTTTCGCGACGAATATGTTGTTCGCGAGCCTGAAGGGTCAGTACGAAGCTGCGGCGACCTTCCGAATCGGTAGTAGCGCCGACGATGCGGCCCGGCATTTTGCGCATCAGGGCCTTTGTACAGCAGAGGAAACCGAGATACGGGCCTCCGAAGCTTAGAGGAATACCCAGGGATTGGGCATCGCCGCAAGCGATGTCGGCGCCGAGTTCGCCCGGCGTCTTCAGTACGGCCAGGTCGGAGGCTATGCAGTTAACAATCAGCAGGGCCTTGAACGAATGGCAGAGGTCGGCCAATCCGGTATGGTCTTCAATAATGCCGTAATAGTTGGGCGACGGAACCAGCACTGCGGCAACTTCTTTACCGTGGAGCTCGAGCATCTGTTGGATTGCTTCGCGCGAAGTTTCGCCATCAACGGCCGGGATAGTGGTCAGGTCGATGCCGTGGAAATGGGCATAAGTATCGACTACTTTACGCACTGCCGGGGCCAAGGTTTCGGAAACCAATACCAGGTTGCGCTTACGTTGAGAGGCAACGGCCATCATTACGGCTTCGGCCGTAGAGGTAGCGCCGTCATACATCGAAGCGTTGGAGATTTCCATGCCTGTCAGACGAGCCATCATTGTCTGATATTCGAAGATGTACTGAAGCGTACCTTGCGATATTTCAGGCTGATAGGGGGTGTAGGCGGTAAGGAATTCGCTGCGTGCAGCAATGGACTTTACGGCAGCCGGGACAGCATGGTCGTAGAAACCGGCGCCGGCAAAGCAGGCCTTAACCGGCAGGTTCTTTTCGGCGAGGTTGTCGAAGAAGCGTCTTACGGAAGTTTCGTCCATCCCTTCCGGGAGGTCGTAGGGTTGTTTGAGGCGGAGAGAGGGATCGACGTCGGCATAGAGGTCGTCGAGCGTTTCGGCGCCACACCTGGCGAGCATCTGTTGGATGTCGTCAGGTGTTTGGGGAAAATATCTATGCATGGTAGCAGAATGGAGATAGGGCTGTAGGAAAATGATTAATGCTCAGCTGCGCAGAAAGCATCGTAAGCAGCCTGGTCCATAAGGCCTTCGAGTTCGGATTCGTCGCTGAGCGTTACGGCGATAATCCAGTTGGCCATAGCGTCTTCGTTGATCAGGCGGGGATTGTCTTCGAGGGCATCGTTAACCTCCACTACTTCGCCTGAAACGGGCGAGATAAGGTCGGAAGCGGCCTTTACGCTTTCGATAGCGCCGAAGTCTTCTTCTTTTTCGATTTCGTCGCCAACTTCGGGCATGTCAACGTAAACAACGTTGCCGAGTTGCTTCTGAGCGTAGTCAGAGATTCCGATGTAGGCCTTGCCGTCTTCAACGCGAACGTATTCGTGGGTTTTGCTGTAGAGTATCATGGTTGTGGGTTGGGGTTTTTAGTATACTACTTATTTACGTTATTGAATAGAGTTGTTTATTTCTTGTAAGATTTCTTATAGAATTTCTTGGAAACAACGGTAGCGGGGAACACCTTGCGGCGAACCTGTACCTTTAGTTCGGTGCCCATCTTGGAGTAGTTGGCGTCAATCAGGGCCATGCAGATAGAGCGGTCGGTTGAGATACCGCGGTAGCCGGTAGTTACCTGGCCGATTACTTCGCCTTCGGGCGATAGTACGTCGCAACCGTGGCGAGCGATAGCGCGGTCGTTGATTTCCAGGCCTACAGTCTTGCGTGGTACGCCGGCTTCCTTCATTTTGCGCAGAGCGTCGCCGCCGATGAGATTCTCTTTTTCCAGCTTGGCAAACATGCCCAGACTTGCTTCCAGGGGGGTAACGTCGTCGGAAAGCTCGTCGCCGTAGAGGGGCAGACCAACTTCGAAGCGGAGCGTATCGCGGCAACCTAAGCCGCAGGGCTGAGCCTTACCTGATTCCATCAGCTTCTGCCATGTCTGGCGGATGAAATCGTGGGAACCGTAGATTTCAAAACCGTCTTCACCGGTGTAGCCCGTGCGCGATACGATGATGGTACGGCCGTCGTGGTCCTGAATTTCTTTGAAGGTATAGAAAGCGAGTTCGCGACAAGGAATCTGGAGCACTTCCTCCATAACCTTTTCAGCTTCCGGACCTTGAACGGCCAGTTCGGAAGTTTCCTTGCTTAGCATAGCGAGGTTTACCTTGTAATCTCCAACGTTGGAGAGAATCCATTGTTCGTCCTTGTCGATGTTAGCTGCGTTGATTACAAAGAGGAAATGGTTATGGCCACGTTTGTAAACCAGCAGGTCATCAACTACACCGCCTTTTTCGTTGAGCATCATGCCGTAGAAGCACTGACCGTCGGGAGCGTTTGACACGTCGTTAGAGAAGATGCGCTGAACGAAACGTTCGGCGTCGTCGCCGGTGATGTCAACTTCGCCCATGTGGGAAACATCGAACACACCGCAAGCGTTGCGCACGGCGTTGTGTTCGCCAACGATGCCCAGGGGGTATTCGATAGGCATGTCGTAGCCGGCAAACGGACTCATCTTAGCGCCAAGGGCAACGTGGAGGTCGTGCAGGCAGGTGGTTTTAAGGTTTTCTTGATTTTCCATGGAATCTTTGTTTTATATAAAACGATTTTAAATTACTGATTTGTTAATAAATCGGCGAAAGCTTCGGCCGATAGGTTTGCGATGACGTTGGAGGGATTGGTCTGGCGGAGGGCGGCGAGAACAGCATCGCGAGTAAAATCAACCCCGATTAGGTAGTTGAGGAGCCCTTCGTCGAGATCGCTCAGCAGGAAGAAGTCACCCTGGAGGCTTACCTTGCGAATCTTGGCCGGCGAGCCCGGGTCGGATGGGGGAGTAAGGTCAACGGCAACGGCAAATTCGCCAACGCCGTCGATGCGGCGGCGTTCCTGAGCCGCTGCGTGGCCATCGGTATCGCCGAAGCGCCCCCAGAGCCATTGGTCGGTAAAATATTCTTCGGATATGCGCGTAATTTCAGCGATATCTTCCGGCGTCATTAGTTGTTGGGAGCTGCAAAGATGCTTCCTACAGAATTGCTTGAATTCCTCGATAGAGAGTTGCGGTAGATGTTCGCGGATAGTAGTTACATGGCTTCTAACGGAGCTAACGCCTTTGGCTGTCAGTTTAGCGGTTGAGGGGGTAATAGCCTTCGACATCGTTAGCAGGTCGGCATCGTAGAGCATTGTTCCGTGGACAATGCTGCGCCCGTGGAGGTGGTAGAAGGCGTTACCGCTAACTTTTCGGTCGCCGATTACTACGTCGTTGCGGCCGGTGGTTGCGGCGTCCAAACCCAATAGGCGGAGCGTGTCGGCAACCATCTGGCAGTAGTGGGTAAAGGTAGTGACCACCTCCGAAGAGGATGTGATGTAACTGAACATTATATTGTTCATGTCGGCATAGACGCAGCCACCGCCGCTTTTGCGTCGGTAGGTCTGGATTCCCTGTTTACGGCAGAAGTCGAGGTTGAGTTCGGCCATAGGGTTCTGACAGCGGCCATAAATAACCGTTGGCTCTACTTGCCACATGAAAAAATATTCTCCAGCGGGGTAATTACGTGCTAAATGTTCCTCCATTGCCAGATAGAAGGGCAATGGTCTCGGTTGTTCACCGGGTAACTCGGGTAAAGCAGCGTAAATCATAAGGTCATGATTATATGTATAGAATTAAGGCAGAATCCAAAGAGAGATATGTCCTGCAAGAAAGTTAGTTCTTATGAGTAGTCCCCCAAAGGTAAAAATCTTTTTTTGATTCCCCAAATTTTATACGAATTATCTTTTCTTTTTTCAGAAATATTTGGCTAATATGGGATGGCATAAGATTGAAAAGTAGTGGATTTGCTTGCAAGTTTGGGCTGAAAAGCGTATTTTTGGAGGCGTAAATAAGAATTGACAGTAAGAAATATGCAGAAAAAAGAGATTGTAGCGGCTATAGAGGGCTATTGCCGAAAGAAGGGATTGCAGGCCTGGAAGCCTCGGGCCGCGCTGATCGATATGGACGGTACGCTGATTGACTCTATGCGGAGCCATACGGCGGCTTGGAAGCGCCTGAGCGATGAATTGGGGCTGGATGCCGAGCGCGATGAGTTCTATCTCTTTGAGGGAATGACCGGCCGGGCTACAATTAAGTTGCTGTATAAGCGCGCTAAGGGGTTCGAACCGACGGATGCCGAATGTGATGAACTCTATAAGCGCAAGACGCGTTATTTCAATGAGTTACCGCGAGTGGCTACTATCCCCGGAGCCGACCGCATGTTGCAGCAGCTGATTGACCGCAACGTTACGCGCGTATTGGTTACCGGCTCTAAGCAGCTGTCGAATCTGGATAGGTTGGATGATGACTTTCCCGGTGCATTCGCCCATGACCTGCGCATCACTGCCTCCGATGTCAGCCACGGCAAGCCCCATCCCGAGCCATATTTGCGCGGAATGCAACTTGGCACGGTTTCTGCTACAGAATCTATTGTAATAGAAAATGCCCCCTTAGGGGTTGAATCGGGAGCAGCATCAGGCGCGTTTACCATAGCCGTAGCTACCGGGCCGATACCGCAGAAGGCGTTGGCTGATGCGGGTGCAGACCTGGTATTCGGCTCGATGGAAGAGATGGCCGATGCGCTGCCGATAATACTCGACGGATTGTCGGGTTATTGATTGGCAATTTAGTATTTATACATCAAAAATTTGTGATTATGAGTGCAGAAAAGAAATCTAAAGTAGGTATGAATTTAGTATTTACCAACCATGTAGCTCAGACCATTGATGAAGCTGTTAAGAAGATGAATCCTTCTTCGGTTCATGTATTGGTCGACGTTAACACGGAGGCTTTTGTCCTTCCGTTATTGCAGGCTGAGTCGGAAACTGTTGCGAATGCAAAGGTTATTAGAATCAAGGCCGGGGAAATGTTTAAAAATATTGATTCAGTTACGTGGATTTGGCGTCAGCTGGATGAGCAGGACGCTAATCGCAACTCGTTGCTGATTAACATTGGTGGGGGAGTGGTAACCGATATGGGGGGCTTCGCTGCCGGAACCTTCAAGCGTGGTATCCGCTTCATCAACGTGCCTACAACGCTGTTGGCAGCCGTTGATGCATCGGTTGGTGGTAAGACCGGTATTAACTTCAACGGCTTGAAGAACGAAATCGGAATGTTTCGCGATGCCGACCTGGCGATTATTTCAACGAAATTTTTCCGGACATTGACCTCGCAGGAATTGCTGTCGGGCTATGCCGAGATGCTTAAGCATGGGTTAGTTTGCTCGCGCGAACTTACCTCAAAGATGCTTACCTACAACGTAACCGACTATGATTCCGACTCTCTGTTGCAGCTGTTGGAGGAATCGGTAGCCGTTAAGCAGCGCTACGTTGAGGCCGATCATGACGACCGCGGTGCTCGTCGTGCGCTGAATTTGGGCCACACTATCGGCCACGCCTTTGAATCCCTGGCCCTGAAGCGAGGCTATCCGTTGAGCCACGGCTACGCCGTAGCCTTCGGTATGATTGGGGCTTTGGTATTGTCGCGCATGAAGTTCAATTTCCCGTCAGACCTATTGCACACCTACGCCGAGTTCGTGCGCCATCACTATGGCGCCTTTGAAGTTACCTGCGAAGATTATAAGCAGTTGCTGGCCCTGATGCACCACGACAAGAAGAATGACCGTGCGGACGTTATCAACTGTACGCTTCTGCGCAACCCCGGCGAAGTTGAGGTTAACTCCCCCGTCACCGACGACGACCTCACCGCCGCCCTCGACATCTACCGCGACCTCCTCCGCCTCCCCTAATCCCCCCGCCAGAGGCTGGTGAGTTATACACCAAGGACAATAGCGGGATCAATGTTGAGTTTTTGGCTGATTGTTCTTGCCTGAGGGAGTGTTGGTTCTTTTTTCCCGGAAAGATATTCGCATATGCGTGATGGGTTTATTCCCAATAGCT
>CAZEST010000044.1:0-13776 GCA_964514745.1 uncultured Alistipes sp. | reverse complement strand
TCCGTATGGGGGCTCTCCGCTGGAACTGGCAGCTGCCGGTCCTCGCTCCCGACCCGGCACATTCCGCAGATTCCGATTCCCCCAATTCCAACCCACCGGCCTCCAAATAACATCTATTACAAAAAATGTAATTACACTTTTTGTAATTACATTTTTTGTAAACACACTTTTTGTAATATTGAAATAGGGGGGGATGGTTAGGCGGAGTGGAGACCGTGGCGGAGCCAGCGGCCTCGGATGAGGCGGTAGAGGAAGATGATGCCTCGGAAGGTTAGTTCGATGCACATGGCCATCCAGACGCCGCGCAAGCCTATCGTGCGAGCTAGTACGGCGGCGATTGGCAGACGTACCAGCCAGATACTTACGAAGTTCATGCAGGCCGGCATTATCGTGTCGCCCACACCAACCATTGCTCCGTAGGCTACGATTGAGGCGGCATACATCGGTTCGGCCCAGGCCTCGATGCGCAGCACTTCTGTCCCAAGGTTGCAAATGTCTTCTACCGGCGATAGCATCCCCATAACGTAGGGCGCGGTAATATAGAGAATGGCTCCCATCAGGGTCATTACAGCCATACCCATACCGACGGTAACGTAGCCAAGTCGGCGAGCAAGGTCGAGACGCTTGGCCCCGTAGCTCTGCCCAACGAGGGTTGTAGCGGCATCTCCGATGCCGAACCCCGGCATATAGCAGAGGCTCTCGGCGGTTACTGCAAACGCATTTGCTGCGATAGCTATCACTCCTAACGGGGCTACTATCAGTGTGACTACAATCTGGGCCCCACTGATTACAGCGTGCTCAATCGCTACCGGGGTAGATACCTTGATGGCATTGCGAATAATTTGTCCGCCGGGGCGGTAGCTGCCATGCTCTCCGGTATGGAAGATTTTCATCCCTTCTTGGCGGCAACAGAGATACCACATTACTATGGAGGATATGATTACCTCCGCGATAACCGTGCCGAGGGCCGCGCCCAATACGCCCAACCCGGCTCCGGGAATCGTTATCTCTGCGTTGAAAACCGCGATGGTTCTCGTTGGGAAGATCAATACGAAGTTGAAGATTACATCAAGGATGCACATCAGTACGTTTAATCCGCCCGGCACCTTCATGTTGCCGGATGCTCGTAGTATGCCGCTCCCTAAATAGTTGAAAATCAGTATGGGTAACGCTAAGACGAACACTAAGAAATAGATTGACGCATTGGCCTTTACCTCCGGAGCTCCTCCTAACCAGCCGGGCAACTCAAAGGCGATACCTGCACCAATCAGTGCTACTGTCAGTCCGATGCAGAGGCAGGCCCCGATAGCCTGGCGCAATACCATGCGTGCTCCTTTGGAATCGGATGCCCCAATGCGATGGGCTACCTGCACGGAGAAACCTACCGTCGCTGACGAACATATGCCCCAAAAGAGCCAGAGACTACTGTTCATCAGCCCGATCGAAGCCGAATCGTCGGCTCCGAGTTGGCCAACCATTGCCGTGTCGATATATTGCATGATGATGCTAGATAGCTGGGCCATCATTGCCGGCCACGACAACTTGGCCGCCAACTTCAAGCATTGACGGCGGTTAAGCGGTTCGCCAGATTGTATTTGCTTTATTCCGACCATTAGAGCTATCCGTGGTTCATGATTTGCTTAGTTGCAAGATAAAGTTGACCAGGCGGCGCAATCCCTCCATGAGCCGTTCGCGCGGACAGGCTATGTTCAGGCGGATATATCCGCCATCGCCATACATTTCGCCACAGTTAACCCATACTTTTGCCTGCTGCTTCAGTTGCTCTTCCAACTGCTGGGATGGAATGCCGCATCTGCTGACGTCAACCCACGGCAGATAGGTTGCCTCCAGTGTTGCTATCGGACAATCGGGTAGGTTGGCCGTTAGATAATCTCGCGTAAGCAGATAATTCTGAAACAGGTAGCTGCGCAATGCATCGAGCCATTCGGCCCCCTCCTTGCTGTAGGCCGCTTTCAGGGCTACCACACCGAACGGGTTTACGTCGCAAACCTCATTGATATTGATTGCGCGGTCAATCCGGCTGCGCACTTCCTCGTTGGGGCAGACGATGTTGGCGATCTGTAGGCCGGCCGTGTTGAATGCTTTCGACGGGGATACGCAGATAATTGCATCGGTATCCACCGTTGCGTAGGGCACATAGCTGAGCCCCGGCATAGTTAGTTCGCAGTGGATTTCATCACTGATAACCCTTACGCCGTTCTGTCGGCAAAGCTCGGCAACTTTCGTTAGCTCTTCGCGACTCCATATGCGGCCGGCCGGGTTGCCGGGATTGCAGAGCAGAAGCACTTTATTATTAGGGTCGGCAACCTTTTGGCGAAGATCGTCGAAGTCTATTCGGTAAGTAAACTCCGTAGCCGAAATATCAACGCGTTGCAACTTGTTCTCAACAATCGTGCACCCATTATTGCGAATGGATGAGAAGAAACAGTTGTAGACCGGTGTCTGCACTATTACTCCTTCGCCCGGTTTGACCAGTGCCTTGATGATAGCCGATATCGCCGGAACAACGCCGGAGGTGTAGATAACCAATGCCGGGTTGATCGTGCTCCAGCCGTGGCGTTGGGCAAACCAGTTGGCCAGAGCTTGGTAGTAGCTGCTGTCAACAAGTGTATAACCGAATACGCCATGGTCAACGCGCTTCTGCAAGGCGTTGATTACGCAGGGGGCAGTTTGGAAATCCATGTCTGCAACCCATAGCGGGATTAAATCCGGATCAGACGAGCTGTCCCACTTGTAGGAGCCGGAGCCATAACGATTCGGAGCGGTATCGAATCGTGAATCAAAAGTGTCGGTCATGCGGTTGATGTTTAGTTGGGCGTGTGTTTTTGGGGGGAGAGAGGAGAGAGTGGGGTGAGTTCCTTCGAATGGGTTATATTTCAGTTTCGATTTTGCAGTCGCCCGGAGCCAGCAGATTCTTGTCGAGGATAGTCTCGCCGATAGCCAACGCCTTAATAGAACCGCTACGCGGATTCTTCACACTGACAATCGCCGAGTTGACCGTAGCCTTAAGGTCGGAATCTTCGAAGGCAAGGTCACATTCGTCGCCCATCGTGCAATCTTCCAGAATAAGTCCTTTGCAGTAGCAGAGCGGTTGGGTGCCGTTGATTTTGCAACGAACCAGACGCAGGTTCTTAGAATGCCATGCAAGGAATTCGCCGTTGAGCTCGGAGTCGTAGACCGTAACGTTCTCCGTCTCCCAAAGGGCATCGCGCGAGTTCAGAACGGCGTTGCGGATTACAACGTTCTTGCAGTATTGGAAGGAGTAGTTGCCGTCTTGATGGTAACGGTCAATGTCGATATTTTCGCAGTGGAAGAAGATATAGTCGGCATTGCTGACGGTTACGTCGCGTAGCATGATGTTTTTGCAGCCCCAGAGTGTCTCCTTAGCGTCGGGAATCTGTACGTTTTCCAACTTTAGATTCTGCATCTCGCGGAACATTTTCGGTGCATCAACTCGGCAGTTGGTCATCAGCAGGTTGCGCGAATACCAGAGTGCGGCTCTTGCCCCGGGTTGGAAATGGCAGTTATCGCAGCGGAAGTTATCAACATGCCAAAAAGGATATTTCCCTTCAAACAGACAATCAACGGCATCAATGTCGGAGCAGCATTTCAGGGCAGATTCGCCCGGATGGAACGTTACGTTGTAAAGACTAAGTTTATGGGTTGCAAATAGGGCTCGTTCACCGCCAAATTCCTTGTTGACTACCTGCTGCATGTCGGCCGGGAAGCTAAATGGCGTAAAAACAGCCATCGGTTCTGCTGCTTGCGACGAGCAATTATCGGAGTGTTTCATGATGGTTGATGGGTTTACATAGGAAAATTTGAACGCAGCAGCGTTCTGCATTACAAAATTAGCAAAAATATTCGTAAATTTGCACCAATGGAATCTAACAATCGCAATGACCTTACCGGCAACCGGAATCCCGGCAGAAAGATGCGCTCTATTTATGAGCGTGCGGCTGCTGATGGAGGTTGGTTGGGGCTGTGGTTTACGATGCTCTTTCTGCTGAGCGTTGTCTCCATGGCTTTTCCGCTGGCTAATATCGCCGTGATTATGCTTGCACTGATGGTGCCGTTTATCGTGTATCGCTGGTTGCGCCGTACGTTTGAGGATTCTTACGGCTTGGCTACATTCTCAGCTATTTGGATGCAGGGCATCTTGACGTTTGGGTGTGGCTCGCTGATTCTCTGCGTAGCGTCGTTTATCTTCATGCGCTGGATTAATCCCGATTTTATCCTTGACACACTGCGCTTAGGCATCGAAGTCTACGGCCGCAAGGAGATGGGCGAGGCCGGCATGGAGCTTGCCTCCCAGCTGCAAGCGGTTATCGACCAGAAGCTGGTGCCGACGCCGCTTACGGTCTCCGTACTCTGGCTTTGGACTGGCTTATGCTCCGGCTCAATGGTGTCGATGCTGTTAGCAGCCTTAGCGCGTATCCGCCGTGTGCCGCTGATTCCTTAATTCCGACAAGAAACTCAACTTATTAGCTTCGCATTGCGCCGAAGCTTCGACAATAAAAATGAACGAACAGAACTTTCCCGTTGATATTTCAGTAATTGTGCCTCTGTTTAATGAGGCGGAATCGCTCCCCGAGCTGCAAGCCTGGATTGAGCGGGTAATGAAACAGAACGGTTTTACCTATGAGGTAATATATGTCAACGATGGGTCAACCGACCAATCGTGGGATGTCATCGAACAGCTTGCCAAGGAGAATCCGCAGGCAGTTCATGGTATCTGTTTCCGCCGTAACTACGGTAAGTCGCCGGCTTTGCACATGGGATTCCGGCGTGCCCAAGGGCGCGTTGTCATTACGATGGATGCCGACCTGCAGGACTCTCCCGATGAGATTCCCGAACTTTACCGCATGATTACGGAGGAGGGCTACGACCTGGTCAGCGGCTGGAAGCAGAAGCGCTATGATCCGCTGTCGAAGACTATACCGACCAAGCTGTTCAACGCTACGGCCCGTAAGGTCAGCGGCATTAAGAATCTTCATGATTTCAACTGCGGACTGAAGGCCTACCGCAATAAGGTAGTAAAGCATATCGAGGTTTACGGCGATATGCACCGCTATATTCCGTATCTGGCTAAGAACGCCGGATTCAACAAGATTGGCGAAAAGGTAGTTCATCATCAGGCGCGCAAGTATGGCAAGACCAAGTTTGGTCTTGACCGCTTTGTCAACGGCTATCTCGACCTTGCTACGCTCTGGTTTACCAATAAGTTTGGCGTTAAGCCGATGCACTTCTTCGGTTTGCTCGGCTCGCTGATGTTCTTCGTTGGATTGATTGCCGTAGTAGCAGTCGGCGCACATAAACTGTGGGCAATGGCAGCCGGTCAGCCCTACATACTGGTTACCGATTCGCCCTATTTCTATCTCTCATTAACTTCGATGATTTTAGGTACGCAGCTTTTCCTTACGGGATTCCTTGGAGAACTGATCGTTAGAAATTCATCGCGCAGAAATGAGTATGAAGTTGAAAAGCAATTATAGCAGGCAGAAAGGTTTGGACCGCAGCGATAAACATATAGGATGCATCAGGATGCGCTTGATGGCGTTGGTAGGCGTGGCAGCGGTTGGGCTGTCGGGCCTAACCGGATGTAGCAATAGCTCCTGCACCGACAACCAGAGTGCTCTCCCCCTGATGGGCTTCTATGATTATGCTACCGGAAATAGCGTTACTATCAACTCCATCAATTTCGGAGGGGTAGGGGCCCCGGGCGACTCGCTGTTGATTCAGTCGGGCGAGAGCAATAGCCAGGTTTACCTGCCGTTTCGTGCAAACGCGTCGTCAACCGCCTTCTATTTCAACTATCAGCTGACGGATAACGAGGCCTACAACGCGCTGTATAACGATACGATTACATTCTATTATACGGCATCGCCCTATTTTGCCTCTAACGAGTGTGGCGCGATGTATCAGTATCGCATTAATCGAGTTGTGTCTACGTATCATCTGATTGACTCTATAGCGGTTGTTGATTCGCTGATTACCAACGTTGAATTGGAACGTATTAAGGTGTTCTTCCGTACATCGTCCGACACCGATGACACCGACAATTCGGCTTCCGGCGACGATTCCGAGGAGTCAAATCCCGAGGAGGGGGATGAGGCATGAAGCTCTTGAGACTGTTGCTCCTTATGTTCTCCCTGCTCGCAATGGCTTCGATTGCGTCGGCTCAGCGCACGATTACTCCGGTGAAGTCCGGCTCGAAGAATATCGTTGGCAAGAACGAAAATAAGCAGTTCAACGATACGATTCATCGGGAAGCACTCATTGAGACTGTCAACGATGAAGGTCGCAAGGTGTTCGTTGATACTATTTCCGGGCGTGAGGTGCCCGACTCGTTGGCTGCCGAGCCTCAATCGCGTGTGCCGAAGATGATTTACCCCCTGATGCATGGGGCTTCGGTCGGTGTTGATATTTGGGACCCTCTGATGAGGGTGTTTGGCCAGAGCTACGGTGTTATCGGCTTTTCGGCCGAATTGAATCTGCATAACCGCTATATTCCGGTAGTGGAAGTAGGGTTGGGCAGTGCCAATAATACTCCGGCTAACCAGAATTTCAGTTACCATACTGGATTAACGCCATATTTCCGTTTAGGCGTAAACTATAATTTCCTTTATAATAGTAACCCCGACTACCAGTTTGTTGCCGGCTTGCGCCTGGGTTGGAGCCGATTCAACTACGAGATTCTCGACGTAACGATTAGCGATCCCTACTGGCAGGAGGAACAACTGGTTAACTTCCCCAAGCAAACCTCTTCGGTAACCTATATGAACTTTCTGTTTGGTGTGAAGGTTAAGATTTGGAAGCCGATTTCGATGGGCTGGAATATCCGTTTCCGAGCAATCTTGCATGAGACGGCCCAGCCTGACGGAAAGCCCTGGTATATCCCCGGTTATGGTTCGCGTAACGGCATACTGACAGGATCATTCTCTATCTACTATAACTTCTCGTTTGCCGAGAAGAAGAAACTCGAAAATATTAAATCTGAATAATATGAAAATCGCTTTGTGTTCCGACCATGCCGGATATGAACTAAAATCTATTATCGAGGGTTACCTCGAATCGCAAGGTAAAGAATATGAGGATTTCGGCACCTACTCGGCCGAATCGTGTGACTATGCCGACTTTGCTCATCCGGCAGCATTCGCTATTGAGGAGGGCCGGTGTTATCCCGGCATCGCAATATGCGGTTCGGGCAATGGTATAGGTATGACGCTGAATAAGCATCAGGGTATCCGCGCAGCGCTGTGCTGGAATGTAGAGTTGGCTCGTCTGGCTCGCCAGCATAACGATGCCAACGTATTGGTTTTGCCGGCCCGTTTTATCGAACCGGCCGAGGCCCTGGCAATCGTTGATGCATTCTTTGCATCGTCGTTCGAGGGCGGCCGCCACGTTCGCCGTATCGCGAAGATGCCGGTGCCGCAAAAGTAATCCTTCCTCCTCCGGGCCTAATGCGATGGGCCTGATGGGGCATTCCGACGCCTATAGTAAATCAAAAAGGCATCCCGATTCGGGATGCCTTTTTGGTTGTTGTATGTGCGGTAATTATTCGCCGGGAGCGATAGCGCCTGAGGGACAAACCTCTGCGCAAGTGCCACATTCGATGCAAGTATCGGGATCAATCTTGTAGATGTCGCCTTCAGAGATTGCTTCTACGGGGCAGTTGGGAAGACATGTGCCGCAAGCAACACAAGAGTCAGAAATAACGTAAGCCATTGTAAATTAATCGATTAAGTTTATATAGAATCTAAAACGTAAAATCAAAGGTTTGGGCGCCAATAACGCCATTGGCAAAAGCCATTGCAAATGTAGCAGATTTTTTCCAAAATTCCGCTAATTTCTGCAATTTTTTTGATATCGGCTCGAAATTCGGAGCCGATTGCCGGGGAGTTCGGCGCGGTTTGGCGAGGTGCGGTGGCTGAGAATTACAGGCGACGCTTGTAGACGTGGGAGCCACGCTTCACGATTACGATGCCGCTATAGTTGGCATTGGAGTTCAGACGGCGCCCGTCGATGGTGAAGTATTCTTCGGCGAGAGTGTCTTCGGGATCGATCATGTCTTGCTCGATATATTCTGTGCCGGAGGATTTCAGTACACCGATAACCGACATGTTCTTGACTTCCCAGGTCGGGGCTTCGGCGGTGGTAGAGGTATAGTGGAAACCAACTTTCACCTTTTTGCCAACCCATTGCGAGAGGTCAACAATGTCGGAGTTGTAGAAGGTCCAGTCGGTGCCGAGAGGCCAGCGGCGTACATGTAAGGGATAGGTTTGTCCGTCAACCTTTACGTCCAGGCTCAGCGAGCTGTAGGGCGCAGTGGCGAATTTTACGGCATGGTCAAACGTAAACCATGCGGCACTGTTGTTGGTAAGGTCCAACTCCGGAGTCCAGAGCGTAGCGTCGGTGTTGTAGTTGTAGATTGTTTCGGAGCCGCGTGAACCGGAGGCTTTCCAGCCGTAGGTTGCGTTGTTCGACCAGACGGTAATCGTGCCGGAGGTGGTTTCGATTGTGCAGTTGCCCGTATCGCCCAGGAAACTGTTCTCGTAGATGGGCTGGGTATTGGTAGCGTTGATGCTACCGCCACCAACGAACTCCTGACTCTTGACAGCCGTAAGCGGATGGAAGGCAACGCCTACGGAGTCGCCCCATACATATTCGGCCAAGTAGGGGAAGTCGACGAACGGATTGCGGTTGCCCTGCAGTTGTTCAACAACGTTGTTGCGGACGGTTTCAATCTGGTCAACGGGGTCGTTCTCCAGCCATTGGAGGTAGAGCTCGTAGGCCCATTGTTGGAGGGTTGGGTAGGCCTCGGTGTTGAGGATGCGCGTTGACTGGTCGCCCGACCAGGTAAAGTCTTGATATGTGGTGGCCATATAGAAATATCCGCGAGCAAAGTCGCCCTTCCATTGGTCGCCCGGTTCCCAATAGCGGTACTTCTGCGAGGTAGGGTCGCCCGAGCGGGTACCAACCTTGGTTACGCCGTTCTCCTTCCAAACGTTGTCGACGTTGGCCATCGGGTAGTTGCTCTTCGAGTTGTTGATGCCGCTTTCGCAGGGCATTAGGTTGAAGAGGTCTTTGTAGGCATTGTTTTCCGTGCCGCCCCACCAGCTTTTGGGGAAGGAGTGCTCAATGTTCATCCCTGAAACGCTTGATCCGCGGTCGCCGAAGCTGAAGTTTTGGGCCGAGTAGCGGTCGCGCACATAGCCGTCGTCGGTCATGTCGGTAACGTAGAAGCCCCACCAGGTTTTCGTGCTTCCGGAGCCATAGCTGAGCATCTTTACGTTTTGCGAGGTGATTTCGTAGATGGCTTGCTTGAGGTCTCGACCGGTCAGTCCGTCGAGTTTTGCATAATAATCGAGCGGAATTTGAGCGAGTCCACCGATGGCTGATGCAGCGCAGCAGGTTATGAGTAATAGTTTTTTCATATGGTTCATTTTCAGGGTTTCGCTACAAATTTAGCAAAAAATCCTATAATCTGCAAAATAGATTTATAGATAACATTTAGGCCGCCGATTCTGCCGATTCCATCCGGATTATCCACTCCAGAATCGGCTACAATAATGTGTTGGTGACGATTTTTTTTGCAGATACCATCCGGTTGAAAAATAATCTCTCACAGATTCCACAGATTCCACAGAACCTATTCGTTGGCATTCCCTCATTCCTCAGATTACAAACGGCCTTAGGCCATTTTTGATTTCACAGATTCCCATCCGGAGCCAGAATAGAGCAAGGAAGCCCTTCCGCCGGGGCGGAAGGGCTTCTGTTAGAGGGGGAGGCTGAGAGCCGCGTATCGCGGCGTCTCAGCGCTCTCTGTTGGGGTATTCTCGGGAACGAGGGATTAGCGAACGATAACCTTGCTAACCTTGCCTGCGCGGTTCATGATGTAAACCTGGCCTGCTTCGGGGTTGACGACGCGGATACCCTGGAGGTTGTAGTAGACAGCGTCGGCATTGAGGTTGTCGGCATTAACGTCTTCGATACCGGAGGTAGTTTTAACAACCTGAACGGTAGATGGGCCGTCGCTCTTCGGGGTAAAGGTGATCTTAGCGGCGCCGAGTTCTTCGTTAACGAGGAAGTTGCAATCGGAACCTGCCCATGCGTTCATTGCTGAGTTGGTTGTAATAGCAATGGGATCAGATGAGCCGAGTATGCCTTCTGCGCCCCAGCTTGCTGTTTTGGCCCAGCCTTCTTCGTTGGTCTTGATCTTGAACTCTGCGTTGAGGTGTAGGGTGAGCTCGTAGGAGTAAGAGCCGTCGCTGTTGGCTGTCATGATGTAGTCGTCATCTGTTTCGTTCCAGCTGTTGAAGTTTCCGGAAACGATGTAGTCAACATCGCCTGCAACGGTCATCGTAGCGGTAGAGCGGTCGAAGGTAACAACTGCGTTGCGAGTCTTGCCCGGGAAGCGGAAGTTAACTGAAGAACCTTCTGTAGCGGTCATTGCGGTGCCGCGAACAATGTTCTGGGTTTCAGCCTTTGAACCGGAGTCGTCGGTGGTGCCGCCAACTACGTAAGAGATAGTGTTGGAGCGAGCTGCGCCGCCTTCCCAGATTCCGCGGAACTGGAATTCAAGGGTTGAATTAGCAACCTGGTCGGTAAATGTGTAATCCCAACCTGTAGTAGAGTTGCCGGTCATTTCTTTATACGTCCAAGCATCGGTGGGAGAATACAATTCTTGTTTGGCATTAATGCTGAGGCTTGAATCGTTGTAGGTAGCGTGAACCTTAACGTCGGTGCCATCGGTAGTGCAGGTAATGGTTACTGCAGAGGGGAATGTACCGCCGTCCATGGTGTCGGTAGTCTCGATTTCGAATACGCCGTTGCCCTTGTCCTGAACCTTGGCGGGAGCAGATTCTGCAGAAGCAGCGGTGCCGCCCCAGCTGGTGTTCCAGTTGTCTTCGTTAGTCTTAATCTTAAACTCGGTGCCGGCAGCTACTTCTGAAGCAAATTCATAGGTGTAGACGTTGCCGTCCTGAGTCATCTTGTAATTATCGTCAACTTTAGCCCAATCGTTGAATGTACCGGTAAGGGTGAGGTCGGCAACTTCAGCAACTTCAGCTGAAACAACCTTGATCTCGTTGGTAGCGCAGTTGAATGAAACGTTGAACTTCTGGCCAGCGGTAGCATCCTTGATGTACATATTTTCGTAGTTGCCGGTCAGTTTAACCCATTCGTCCTGAGCGATTGTGCCGTCGGCATAGTATTTGTCGCCGTCTTGTTCGTTCCAAACTTTGATCTGGAAGCGGCCGTTGCCAATAGCAAGGTTCTCTTGTACAGAAATGCCGTCTTCAGAAACCTGCTTGCCGGAGTTCTCTGACCAGCTATTGAATTCGCCGCATACGGTTACGTACCACTTAGTGTAGTCGATAGGATCAGCTTCAACGTCGCCGGTAACGGTCAGCGTAGATTCTGTGCCTTCGGTAGCTTCGTTGCGAACGAATGTAAACTTAACGTTCTTGGTGTCCTTCGCAAACTTGAAGTTTACGGAAGATGTAGGCCATGCTTTCATATCCGAACCGAGTACAACGTCTTGAGTAGGAGTCTTTTGGGTGTCGTCGGAAGCACCGCCAACTACGTAAGAAATGTGGTCGTAGTAACCAAGGGGACCATTGAGATAGACCATGCGAACAATGAAGTTCAAGGATTCGCCTGCGGTCTGATTTTCATATTTCACTGTCCAACCATCGTTGACATTGCCGTCAGCGGTTACGTATTTGCCGTTTTCGGGGTATTCCCAAATTTCGAGGTGGTCGTAGCCTTGAGATGCGTCGTGGTTAGGAACGGTAATGTTAACGGTAACAGTTGAACCTTCGGTTGTGCAGCTAACGTATGTATCTTCCAGGAATCCACTTTCGTTTGCTTCAATTACGAATACGCCGTTGCCCTTGTCCTGAACCATGGCGGGAGCAGAGGTTGATTCCGAGCCGCCCCAGCTGGTGTCCCAGTTGTCTTCGTTAGTCTTGATCTTGAACTGAGTGCCGGCAGCAACTTCGTCGAGGGTAAAGGTGTAGACGTTGGTGTCGTCAACCTGGGTCATTGCGTACTTCTCGGAGGTAGCGGCCCATTGTTCATCGGCATCGAACGTACCGGTAAGGATCAGGCCGGTAGTAGTAACTACGGGATCCTCGCCACCCTGTTCAGCAGCTTCGATGAGCAGGGTAGATGTAGCGCCTTCGTTGTAGGTGAATGTAACGGTTGCACCTGCGGGGATGGTAGTGGTAATGTCGTTTCCATAGCCACCATTGGTCAGATTATAGAGGGTTCCAACAACGGGTTGGCTGTCGCCAACACCAAAGGCGGTAGTCCAATCGGATGTAGAAACCTTCCATGCACCGGAAACAGCTTCGGTAGCAGTGTAGGTATAGGTCTTGTAATCTGTAGTTGTCAGGGGAATTTCAAAAGTAGTGTTGTCCCAGTCGCTGGGATCTGATGCGCCCTTGAGGTAGAAGTCAAGCTTGGTAGGTTCGCTGCTTTCAACGGGAGTAACCTTAACTTGAGCGGTAGCGCAGTTGAATTCAACATCGAATTTCTGGCCTGCGGTAGCGCCTGCGATGGTCATGCTTTCTTCGCTAACGGGGAGGGTAACCCACTCATTCTGAGCGAGAGTAGAGGATGTGCTGTAATTAATATTTGTTTTGCCGGTCCAAACTTCGAGTCTAAACTCAGAGGTGCCGATAGCAAGTCCGCTTTGTTTAGCAAGGCCTTCAGTTGTGGGATTTACGCCACCATCAGTCCATTTATTGAAAACGCCGATAACTTTGACGTAGTAGCCGGAGTAGTCAACGGTTGTTTCGCCGCCACCCTGCTCGCCGCCTTCGTTGCCACCTTGTTCGGTGTCATCGGGGTTGTAGACGCCTTGGTCGCCTGATTTGTTGTAGAGGTGACCGTCAACGAGTGTGAGGTCGCTGGTTTGATCTACGCCTACTGTACCATCTTTTTCCTTGCCGTTACCGAAGATAACGTTCTTATAGGTTTTTGTTGAGGTGTAGGAGTAGATTTTGCCAGAAACGAGCGTCATTTCAACGCCGGGCCAGCCATTGCTGTCGCCGTCTGTCCATTCGTAGCAGTAAACTTTGCTCCAGTTAGAGGTGGAGTTGTCGTAGTAGACGGTTGTGCCGTTGTCGGTAGTGTCGCCGCCTTCTTCGGTGTCACCGGTGGAGTAGACACCTTGGTCGCCTGATTTGTTGTAGAGGTGACCGGCAGCCCAGGTCTGGTTCGATGCTTGATTATTTCCGTTATCGCTGAATATGCAGCTCTCGTAGGGATAAGTGGTTGTATAAGAGTAAATGTTGTCTTTTACGAGGGTCATTGCTGTACCTGGCCAGCAGTTGTTAACGCCGCTTTTCCATGCGTAGCAGTAAGGCTTGCTGTATTTAGCGTCTGTATTGTCGAAATAGACGGTGTACGTCTCCGTGGGAGGTGTGTATACGCCTTGGTCGCCGTTACTTGTGTATAGGTGACCATCTTTCCACGTCTTATCGTCGGTTTGCTGTCCACCGTCATCCTTATTTTTGCCATTGTTAAAGATAACGCTAACGTAGGTCTCGTCTGTGGTGTAGGAGTAGATGGTTCCTGTAACAGGCTCCATTTTTACTCCCGGCCAAACGTTGTTAGCGCTGCCATCCCATGCATAGCAATATGGATTGCTGTAATTGGTGCTCGCATTGTCGAAGTACACAGTGTGTGCTGCGTTAGCGGCCCAAGCAGTCATGACAGCTACTAAAAGAAGTAGGATTTTTTTCA
>CAZEST010000043.1:0-14783 GCA_964514745.1 uncultured Alistipes sp. | reverse complement strand
AGCTGCTGGGGTCAACAACGTTTTCGTCGAAGTAGGGGAACTTCTTGAAGATGCGCAGCATGTCGAAGTAGAAGTAGGCGCGGAGCGTCTTCATCTCGGCGATGAAGGAGGCCTTGTTCTCGTCGGAGATAGATTCAGCGTTCTGAATACCGCGGATAGCGGTGTTGCAACGGCTGATAGAGTAGAAGTTGTTGCGCCACTTGAAGTTGCAGATGTCGTTGTCGCTCTGCACGTTGCCGATTTCCAGCTGGTGCATATAAGCTTCCATCGTCACACCGTCGCCGCCCTTCAGAGCGTCGTCTGAGCGAACGTCGAATACCCAGTTGTTGATAGGGCCTGCAAACGATTCATTGTTGCCGAAGAAGTGGCAGAGCAGCGAAGCGTAGGCAGAGGTCATCAGGCTAATGGCCTCGTCGTCGCCGATCTGTTCGTCGGTGAAGGTGCCCTGAGGCTTGGTGTCGAGCATATCGTCGCACGATACCGAGGTGAACGCCATTGCTGTAAGAGCCGTAGCGCAAAGAGCGTTCTTTATGATAGATTTATAGTTTTTCATTGCTGTAAGTTTAACTGAAAAGTTCATTCCGGGAGTTAGAACTGGAGGTTAAGACCGATGGTGAACGTGCGGGGACGGGGGTAAGCACCGTTGTCGATGCGAGCGCCGTATTCGCCGGGGAGGATTTCGGGATCCAAGCCTGTGTATTTGGTGAGGGTGAATACGTTTTCAACCTGGCCGTAAACATCGAGGTTGCTGGCGCCGATCTTCTTAACGATATTCTTCGGCAGCGAGTAAGCAAGCTTCAGATATTTCATCTTGACGTAAGAACCGTCCTCAACATAGTAGGTAGAGAAGCGCGATTCGTTGTTGTCGTCGGTGAGGGTCAGTGCGGGGATGTCGGTGTTGGTGTTGGTCGGAGTCCAAGCGTTCAGGATGTCGACGGAGCGGTTGGTTGAGAGGCTACCGTAGGTCATCGAGAGGAGCTGGCGCTTCATGTGGTTCTGGATGTCGAAGCCGAGGTCGCCGGCGAAGAACATATCCAGGGTGAAGGCTTTGTAGCGGAATGTAAGGTTCAGACCGAGGGAAACGTCGGGGTTCGGGTCGCCGATGATGCAGCGGTCGTTTTCGTCGATAACACCGTCGCCGTTGAGGTCGCGGTAGATGAGACGGCCGGGAGCAGCACCGCTCTGGGTAGCGTGGTTAGCAACTTCGGTAGCGTTCTGGAAGATGCCGTCGCAAACATAGCCGTAGTAAACGCCCATAGGCTGACCGGGGATAAGGCGCTGGTCGCCGCCGATGAAGTCCTGACGAGAGTTGAGGGTTACGAGCTTATTCTTGTACTGCGAGATGTTGAATGAACCGCTCCAAGAGAAGTCGCCATATTGGGGAGAGTTGTAGCCGAGGGTGATTTCCCAACCGTTGTTCTTCATGTCGCCGGTGTTGAGCCATACAGAAGCGTTTTCACCTGCAACGTCGAGGGCCGGCGGGATGGTAAGCATATCCTTGGTCTTCTTGATATAGTAGTCGGCACTCAAGGTTACTGCACCGTTGAGGAACTGCATATCCAAACCGATGTTGTTCTGGGTAGTGGTTTCCCATTTCAGCTCGGGGTTACCGGTGCTGGAGAGGGTGATACCGGAGGTAGTTGAGGAGTTAGTGCCGCTCAGGTCGTAAGCACCGTTACCGGTGTTGTAGATGTAGGTTGAGTAAGCGGGATAGAGCGAGGGAATGTTGGCGTTACCGTTCTGGCCCCAAGAGTAGCGAATCTTAAGGTCGGTCAGCACGTCGTTCTGGGGGAAGAATTCTTCCTGAGTGGGGCGCCATGCCAGCGAGAATGCGGGGAATGTGCCGGCGCGGAAGTCCTTAGCGAAACGAGAGTTGGAGTCGCGGCGGATGGTGAATGAAGCCAGGTAGCGGTCAGCGTAGTTGTAGTCAACTTTGCCGAAGAGCGAGAATACAGACCATTGAGTCTTGCCGCCGCCATTGCTGCGGGTACCGGTACCGGCACCGATCTGCATGAAGTCGGCATCTTCGAATGAGTAGCCTTCGCGCGAAGCGCTGAGGTCCTTGAAGGTGTAGCCGATAGCTTCAGTACCGAGCAGTACGTTCAGGTGGTGCTTTTCGTTGAAGGTCTTAACGTAGTTAGCGGTGTTGGTCCAAGTCCAGGTGTCGCCCTGACCGTAAACGCTTGATACACTGTTAACGTCGCCGGGGTTGGTTGCGCGGCTTAGGGTGTTGTTGAAGTACTGGCTGTGCTCAATACCGAGGTTGGTCTTGATTGTCAGGCCGTCAACGGGCTTAACTGCCAAGTAAGCATTGCCGAGGATACGCCAAGAGGTCTGGTCGTTGTCTGATGCGTTAGCAATCTGCTGAACGGGGTTAGCCAGGTCGGAACCGATAAGGCTGATGGGGCGAGCCCAAGAACCGTCAACGCCCTTAACGGGGAGTGCGGGGTGCTGGCTCATAGCGGTGAAGGGGATACCACGGTCGCCGGCAACGTCAACGCCCTGATTCTTCCAGCGGGCAATCATCAAGTTTTCGCCAACGCTGATGTATTTGTTGAAATCGTAGTGAGAGTTGATACGAGCGGAGTAGCGTTCGTAGTAGGTTTCCTGGATGTTACCGTTCTGGTTGATGTAGTTAAGAGAGAACAGTACGGAACCCTTTTCGGTATTGTTGGAGATAGAAGCGGTCAGGTTGTTGGTCCAAGCTGTGCGGTAAACCTGATCCTGCCAGTCGGTGTCGGTGGTCAGATAGTTGCTGTCACCGTTAACGTATTGCTGAAGAACGGGGGTGTCGCCCGAGCCGTAAAGAACGTGAGAGGGAGTGATACCTGAGTTGCGAGAGGCTGCCCAGTAAGCTTCGCCCCACTGCTGAGCGTTCATCATGTTGTAACGCTTGGCAACGGTTTGAGCGCTGGCTGCATAGTTAACATTGATAGTCATGCGGTCGCCCTTGCCCTGCTTGGTGGTGATGATTACAACACCATTGGCAGCACGCGAACCGTAGATAGAAGCGGAAGCAGCGTCCTTCAATACCTGCATTGTCTCGATATCTGAGGGGTTGATGCAGTTGATATTGTCGGTAGGAACGCCGTCGATGACGTATAGCGGGTCGTTGCTGGAGTTGGCCGTTGACATACCGCGGACGCGAATCGAACCTGTACCGCCGGGGGCAGCGTCGGCTACGATGTTAACGCCGGGAAGCTTGCCGGCCATTGAGCCCATAATGTTACCGGTAGATTCGCTGATAGGCTGCTTCATGTTCATCACGGCAACAGCGCCGGTAAGGTCGGCCTTGCGTTGAGTTGTATAACCAACAACAACAACTTCGTCGAGAGCCTGGGCGTCCTCCTTGAGGACGATGTTCATTTCGGCTGCAGCGGCAACGGTCTGCTTTACGTAACCAATATAGGAGACGGTCAGCTTGTCGCCTTGGGGAACTTTTAGGGTGAAGTTACCATCGAAGTCGGTTGTTACGCCATGATTCGGATTCGACGCCGGGATAACCGATGCGCCAATCAGCGGTTCATTGTCGGAGGCACCGACAACCGTACCGTGCACGGTAATTTCCTGTGCATGCGCTACGACCGCCATCAAGAGGAGCAGTAATGTGCTAAGGATCGATTTTTTCATGCTATTTATAGATTTGTTGATTTTGTTAAATTTTCTGTCGCAAAGTTATAATCAATGAAAAGGCGACAGTTATTAAAATCATTGCAAGAAGTATAACAATTTTTGCAATGCAGAAAAAATCTTATAAAAAGCCGAATTATTTCAACCCCCAACGTCCAATTTTCCCGGCAACAAGGGTTATTGACCGAGGTTGCCGCGGAGGTTGGATGGGGTTTCGCCGAAGGCTTGACGATAGCATTTGGTGAAGTAAGCCGGAGAGGAGAACCCTACCTCATAGGCTACTTCGCTTATGGATTTAGAGGTTGTTGTAAGGAGTTTGCGAGCTTGTTTGAGGCGGAGCTGTCGCATCAGCTCTACGGGGGTATAGTTGGTTAAGGATTTAATTTTGCGATAGAATTGGGAATGACCCAGGCCCATCTTCGAGGCTATCTGTTCGATGTTGATGTCGGGATTGGAGATTTCTTCGAAGAAGATTTGGAGGAAACGGGCATAGAATTCGTTGTCGAGATCTTTGGCTTCGGCTACAGCCGCTACCGCCTCGGCCTGCGGCGTTGGATTGTCGCTACGTGGAGTACCGGTCGGAGCGGATGGCTGCGACAGCTTGGATTGTGATTGCCAAAGGTCGAGGATGCGGCGGCGATTGGAGATAAGGTTCCGACAACGGGCACGCAGAACTTCGCCGTTGAACGGCTTGGAGACGTAGCCATCGGCTCCGCTCTCGTATCCTTCAACGCGCTGTTCGTCCAAGGAGCAGGCGGTCAGCATCAAGACGGGGATATGGGAGGTTGACATTTCTGCCTTGATGCGACGGCAACATTCCAGGCCGTCCATTACGGGCATCATTATGTCGCAGATAATCAGGTCGGGGACGAACCGAGCGGCTTTAGCCAGGCCTTCCTTGCCGTTTTCGGCCTCGTGGATTTTATATTCGTCGCTGAGCAGCTGGTTGACGAGGGCGCGGATGTCGGCGTTGTCATCGATAACCAGCAGCAGGGGCTTGTCGGCCGGGGGGGTAGCCTCGGAGCCGGGCATGGAAGGGTTTTTAGCCTCGGCTTCCGCCTCGGCCACCGTGGTTATAGGGGAGGAGGGGGAGGCGCCGGAGCCGGAGAGGGAGGCACCGGTGGCAGAGGGGGAGGAGGGGCTGAGCTCGGCGAGGATGTCGGATTCGGAGATGAGGCGGGTTGCGGCGGAGGGGGCTTCGGCAACGTGGCTGATTGGGATGGTAACGGTGAAGACGGTGCCTTTGCCGACGGTGCTGTCAACGGTGATTTGGCCGTTGTGGAGCTCTACGAAGGCTTTTACCAGGGAGAGGCCGATGCCCGAACCTGTTGGACTTACTTTGTCAACTTGGTAGAAGCGTTCAAAGATGTTGCCAATCTCTTCTTGGGCAATGCCCTTGCCGGTGTCGGCAACTTTCAGAATGAGGTTGTTGTCTTTAACTTCATATGAAACGCGGATAGAGCCGTTGTCGGGAGTAAACTTTATAGCGTTAGCGATGAGGTTGAAGAAGATGCGTTCCATCTTCTCCGTATCGATGGCTAAATGTAGGCTTTGCTCGGCAGGAGCATCCAGGGTTAGCTTTATGTCGCGTTTACGGGCAATTTCGCGGAACGATTCGGTCCATTCTACGGCGGCCTGGCCGAAGTCAACTTCGGTAAGGTTCAGTTGCAACTTGCCGTTCTCGTATTTGCGGAAATCGAGAATCTGATTGATAAGGCGGCGCAGAATCTTTACGTTCTTGTCGGCAAGGCGAGCCAGGTTTTGCTGGCGAGGCGATAGGTTGTCGGCGGCAGCGAGTTGACTGACAGGTTCGGAGATGAGCGTTAGGGGTGTACGAAGGTCGTGGCTTACATTAGTGTAGAAGGCCAATTTCGACTGAATAGCCTCTTGTAGCTGGCGATTAAGTTCTTTCTGGGTTTCGCTTTGCTCCTCAAGCAGGCGGTTCTGCTCCATAAGTTGCTGTTGATGGTTCTTGCGTTGCCAGTAGGCATTCAGCACAGCGAACAGTAGCAGCAGCACGAGTATCAAGATTGCTATCGCAGCGTAGAATAGGGAGGTTTGGGCTGAATGTTTCGACCAATATTCGTCGATTTTCAGCTTTAGCGACTTCATCTTGTCGGTTTCCTGTCGGAGCGACTGGTTTTGCAGCAGGATAATGTCGGCATTGCTCAGGTCAACGGCCGATGAATTAGGCAGTACGGTAACCTTCTGATATGGTTCTCCGCGCAGGATTGCCATAGCGGTCTGAATCAGCAGATGGCCTTCGGTAGGATATAGAAAGGTAGCATCGATTACGCTGTCGGCTACTGCTTGCAGCCCGATGGCCGGGGCCGCGTCGATACCTATGATTTTTACGTTGTTAAGCCCTTTGCCGCGAGCAACTTTCGAGGCTCCGATGGCCATACGGTCGTTGTGGGCGTAGATAAGGTTGACATCCGGATAGAGCGTAAGCAGAGAATCGGCAACTCGTTCGGCGTCTGGCTGATTCCAGTTGCCTATGCCGGAGCCGAGGATCGTGCCGTTGCCGGCAGTAAAGGTCTCGTCGAAGCCTCGGGCGCGTTCGATAGCCGGGGTTGAACCCATTAAGCCCTTGATTTCTATGGCGGTTAAAGGTTGGTTGGATGCTTTCAGCAACGAGATGGCATAGTTGGCAGCAGACCGGCCGATATCGCGGTTGTCGGTAGTAATGTGGGCGGTATAGCTGTCGCCGTTTATGTCGCGGTCAAAGATGATAACCGGAATACCTTTATTGTATACTTCTTGAATAACCGGAGTGATAGCGTCGGCCTCGTTCGGGGCAGCGATGATGATGTCGAACCCGTTATCTGCAAAATAGCGGATATCGGCAATCTGCTTCTCGTTGTTGTCATCGGCCGAACGAATCTCAACTTCCGCATCTTCATGGAACATGATTTCGCGCTCAATTTCCTCGTTCATTTTCATGCGCCAGTCGTCCTGGCTGCATTGCGATACACCGATACGATATACCTTCTCCTTGCGGCAGCCGGAGAAACCGATCAAAATAACAAATGCAAGTAAAGTAAAAAGCCAACGATGAATGCCTCTTCTCATGGAGTTGTTAGGTTGAGATAATTGGGTTAAATGGTGTATTTAAACAATCATGATTGCAAAGATAGTAAATATTCTATTAAAAAGAGTGCGTTTGATAGCAAAAAATCGGCATTGCAGAATATTTCCTACTCGATGCAGAAAATTTGATAACACATATATTAAGATAGTTAGTAGCTTTGCAATGTCAAATCGAAAAATCCAATATCGATGAAAAAGAATATCGTTAAGCAAATAACTCTGGCTTCAATCATTGCCGCTTCCGCTACCGGAGCTTTCGCTGCCGACGGTACGGTTAACGTTGAGCACCTCGGCGTAAACAATACGTTGGTGCGTGTCAACGGTGATGCCCGTTACCTGCTGATGCCGGTACAGGAATCCAATGATGATGCCCGAATCGACGTGCTGGTTGACGGCAAACTCGACCGCACAATATATGTACGTCTGGCAAAGTCGAAAGTTGACTATCAAGTGCCGTTCAGCCTCGAACCTTATAAGGGCCACAATCTGGTATTGAACGTTGTTACTTCGCAGAATCGCTCATCGGTGCGCGAAGCCAGCAACGATGCTTGCTGGAACAACTTCGTACTGTCGGATAGCTTCGACACTACCAACCGCGAGAAATATCGCCCGGCCTTCCACCATACTCCGCTCTACGGCTGGATGAACGACCCTAACGGCATGGTCTATAAGGATGGCGTTTGGCACCTGTTCTATCAAGCTAACCCCTACGGCTCAAAATGGCAGAACATGACCTGGGGACATTCAACCTCTACCGACCTTGTAAATTGGGAGCACCAACCGGTTGCCATCGAGCCTGACGGCCTCGGCACCATCTTCTCCGGCAGCTCCGTACTGGACCCGAAGAACACGGCCGGTTTCGGCGCCGACGCTATCGTAAGCCTCTTTACCTCGGCCGGTGCAAGCCAGATTCAGAGTATGGCTTACAGTCTCGACAATGGTCAGACCTACGAGAAATATGCCGGCAACCCGGTATTGACGCTCGACAGCGAGGCCCGCGACCCGAATATGTTCTGGTATGCCCCCAACAATGAATGGATTCTCGTATTGGCTCATCCCCTGGAACATGATATGCTGATTTTTGCCTCACCCGATCTAAAAAGCTGGACCCTGCGTAGCCACTTTGGGAAAGGCCTGGGAGCGCAGGACGGCGTTTGGGAGTGCCCCGATATGTTTGAATTAAAAGTTGACGGCTCGGATCGCACCAAGTGGGTATTGCTTTGCAACCTGAACCCCGGCGGACCTTTCGGCGGTAGCGCAACGCAATATTTTGTTGGCGATTTCGACGGCAAAACTTTCACCCCCGACCTCGATGCTGATGGCAACGTGCCTACCAAGTGGATGGACTTCGGCAAAGACCATTATGCAACCGTTAGCTTCAGCGATGCACCGCAAGGTCGGCGTGTAGTGCTGGGCTGGATGAGCAACTGGCAGTATGCCAACGACGTGCCCACACAGCAGTTCCGCAGCGCTAACACCCTGCCGCGCGATCTGCGCCTCTTTACCGGTCGCGACGGTCAGCTCTACATGGCCTCGGCTCCCTCACCGGAACTCACCGCAATGCGAGGCCGCCAGGTGACTAAAGTAGGCAAGACCGGTCTGAGCTCAAAGAGTCGCAGCTATAAGCTCCCTGCCGAGAACGATGGCATCTGCGAAATCCTGCTGGACCTGGCCGCTTCGGGCAACTCAAAAGTAAATATTACCTTATCCAATAATAAGGGCGAAAAAGTTGACTTCATCTACGATACGGCATCCAAAACCTTAACTTTCGATCGCTCTAACAGCGGCATCGTTGACTTCAGCCAAGACTTCCCATGCAAGTTCGCCGCTCCGCTCTTGGGTAAAGACCATAATCTCTCGTTGCGCCTCTTTATTGACCGCTGCTCAATCGAACTGTTTGGCAACGACGGTGAGTTGGCCATGACCAACCTCGTATTCCCGACAACTCCCTACACCGACCTCTCGATTTCGGCCGAAGGGAAAACCTCGCTAACTTCTCTCTCAATTTTCTCCCTTAATCCTACAAAATAACATGAAATCTTCCAGCGTAATCTCCAATCGCAAATCAACATCCCTGATGCAGTTCATTCCCGTGATGCTCTGCTTCTTCGCAATGGGTTTTGTTGACCTGGTAGGCACCGCCTCCAACTATGTTCAAAAAGACCTCCAGCTGACCGACTCCGAGGCGAGCTTGTTCCCCTCGTTGGTGTTCTTCTGGTTCCTGATATTCTCCGTTCCGACCGGTATGCTTATGAACCGCATCGGAAGAAAGAAAACCGTATTGGTTTCACTGGTAGTTACCGCCGTTTCGCTGATCATTCCTATCACCGGCGAAGGATACTATACAATGCTCGCTGCCTTCTCGCTGCTCGGAATAGGTAACGCTATCATGCAGACGTCGCTCAATCCGCTGGTTACCAACCTTATTTCGGGCGACAAGCTGGCATCAACCCTTACGTTCGGTCAGTTCGTTAAGGCTATCGCTTCATTTCTGGCTCCGATTCTCGCCTCCTGGGGCGCTACAACCTACCTGCCTACCTTCGGCTTGGGCTGGCGTGCGCTGTTCGTAATCTTCGCAATCGTTTGCTTCCTCTCGATTTCCGCTCTCGCAGCAACCCCCATCGAGGAGGAACGCCAAGATAAGGCTTCCAGCGTGCTGGCTTGCCTGAAACTTTTGGGCCGTCCGTTTATCCTGCTCTGCTTCCTTGGCATTATGTGTCACGTAGGCATTGATGTCGGCACCAACACTTACGCTCCGAAGATCGTGATGGAACGCCTCCATCTGGTTATCACCGAAGCCAGCTACGCTACCGGACTCTACTTCATCTTCCGTACAGCCGGCTGCTTCCTCGGTTCCTTTATCCTGCGCGTTGTTTCGCCTCGCTTGTTCTTCACTATCAGTGTGGTTATGATGGCAATCGCTATGGCGCTGCTCTTCTTCGGACAATCGGCCGCTACCCTCTACACCGGCATCGCCCTGATTGGCTTCGGTAACTCCAATATCTTCTCAATCGTCTTTGCTCAAGCGCTCAATGCATCGCCCAAGGAGAAGAACGAAGTGTCGGGCTTGATGATCATGGGGCTGTTTGGTGGCACAATCTTCCCGCTGGCTATGGGTTTCGCTGCCGACGCCATGGGTCAGGCAGGCGCCGTCGCTATCATGGCTGTAGGCGTTATCTATCTCATTGCCTACTCGCTGAAAATTAAAGCATAAACATAATAAACAAATCTGCATAAATCAATCACACGTCATGAAAGACATAGTAGTAGGAATGGGCGAAGCCCTCTGGGACGTCCTTCCTGAAGGAAAGAAAATCGGCGGTGCTCCCGCAAACTTCGCATATCACGTTTCTCAGTTCGGTCTGCCCAGCTGCGTTGTTAGTGCAGTTGGTGACGACGCTCTCGGTGAGGAAATCGTTGACAACTTCACCTCTAAGGGCCTTAACCAGCTGATTGAGAAAGTGCCTTATCCAACCGGTACCGTTCAGGTTGAAATCGACCAGGCCGGTATCCCGCAATACGAAATCAAAGAAAATGTAGCTTGGGACAACATCCCCTACACTGCCCACCTCGAGCAACTTGCGCAACGCACCTGCGCCGTATGTTTCGGCTCCCTTGCTCAGCGTAACGTAGTTTCTCGAAATACAATCAACCGCTTCCTCGACGCAATGCCTGAGGATAAGCAGAGCGATAACCTGATTGTCTTCGACGTTAACCTCCGTCAGGGCTTCTACAACAAGGATATCCTTTGCAACTCAATGGAGCGTTGCAACATCCTGAAGATTAACGACGAGGAGCTGATCACCGTTAGCCGTATGTTTGGCTATCCCGGCATCGACCTGCAGGATAAGTGCTGGATTCTCCTGGGTAAGTACAACCTGAAGATGCTCATCCTGACCTGCGGCATCAATGGTAGCTACGTCTTCACCCCCGGCCACGTATCGTTCCAGCCCACTCCGAAGGTTGAGGTTGCCGATACCGTAGGCGCCGGCGACTCCTTCACCGCAGCCTTCATTGCCAGCATCCTGCGCGGCAAATCGGTTTGCGAAGCTCACCGCAAGGCTGTTGATACCTCGGCTTTTGTCTGCACCCACAAGGGCGCCATGCCGATTCTGCCCAAGGAGCTCACTGATTAATAGGCTATCTAAGAACGTGTTATATGTAATCCGGTAAAAGTCAATTATAAGTATATCTTTGGTAAGATAAGTTTCTAAGATAAAATAAGAAACACGATAACTATCATTTGTATAGTAAGGTTATTTTTTGATACACAAGGTTAGTTTATTTATTTTTTAGGGTTAGTAATATCTAAAATAGGTTATGATTTAAGGATAATTTAATGTGAGTAACCCTTTTACCGGACCACTACAACGGCTATTCCTGCGGAGCATCCCTCCCGGAAATAGCCGTTGATTTATGCAATAACGGTTGGCTTGTTGTAGATTACGAAGTTTATTTATACCTTTGTCGATATGAAATTACTATTGAATCTACCTGATTACAATCATATCCATGGTGGTGTGACGAACCATTATGTTGGTTTACGTCCTTTCTGGAAGGATGATGTTCGCTATAATATCATAGGCAAACGACGCGAGGGCTGCAGCGGTATCTGGTGGCTGCCGTTCGATTATATAAAGTTTTATCTGAAGTTGCTTTGCGGTAGCTACGACGGCGTTATGATCAATCCGTCGTTTAACCATAAGGCATGGACTCGCGACCGAGTGTTTATGAAGATTGCGTTGGCGGCTCACGTACCGGTAGCGATTATGTTCCATGGTTGGACGCCTGAGTATGTAGCTTCGCTGCCGAAGGAAAAGCTGGTTGCCGATCTGAATCGAGCAAGTGTAATCTTAGTTTTAGCCGGCCGGTTTCGTCAACAGCTTCTGGACCTGGGCGTAACCGCGCCAATCGAACTTACAACTACTAAGTTTGCCGATTCGTTGCTGGATGGCTTTGACATCTCAACCCGCAAGGGTGCAATGCGCAAGTTCTTGTTCCTTTGTAGATTAGTTAAGGAGAAGGGCCTGTATGAAACGCTTGACCTATTCGCGCTAATCAAACGGGATTATCCCGATGCAACGCTGACCGTAGCCGGCGACGGCGCTGAATATGAGCCTGCACAGCGCTATGTTGCCGACAGGCATATCGATGGGGTTAGGTTTACCGGACATATCGAGGGCGATGAGATAGCGCGCGTCTATCGCGAGAGCGATTGCTATTTGTTTCCAACCTACTATGGCGAGGGGATGCCAACCTCCCTATTGGAGGCTATGGCCTTCGGCTTGCCAACGTTGACGCGCCCTGCCGGAGGTACTGCCGATTTCTTTGAGAACGGCAAGATGGGCGTCTTGACCGACAGCCGTAATCCCGAGGAAATGTATAGCCTGCTTAAGCCATATTTCGCCAATTCCGAGAAAGTTGCGGAGATTTCGCGCTATAATCATCAGTATGCATGCAAGCGATTTAAGGCCTCAGCCGTAGCTGAATCCGTAGAGAAAATCTTAAGAAAATACCTATTGCCAAAATAAGACCATTAAAGCTATAATAAAAAAGCGAAAGTTCCGTTAAAAAGATTGGATGCACAAATACATGTGCCGGAAATCGAATTTTTTAGAATATGATAAATCGCTACATATCGCGTATGCCCAAGATTATGGGTGCTGTTCTCTCGCTTGTTATGCTTGCCTCATGCAGCTCCTCTAAAAGTAATCTAGCATATTTCCGAGATATAACGGCTGAAACCCAGGTAGTGCCGTTGCCCACAAATGATTTGCTCAAGATTGCAACCGATGATGAACTGTATATCTCAGTGTCGTCGGCCGATCCTACTGCGTCGGCGCAGTTTAATCTTCCGGCGTCAAATCCGGCTACATCCAGCAGCCTGCAGGTTTATCAGTCGCCCCGTCAGCTAACCTATATTGTTGATACAAAGGGCGATATTGATTTCCCTCAGTTGGGTAAAATTCACGTAGCCGGGATGACTACTGAAGAACTGGAAGCAATGCTCAAGACGCGCATCTCGAAGTGGGTTGACGAGCCTACGGTAGATGTTCGCCTGATGAACTTCCGTGTTAATGTCCTTGGCGAAGTTGCTAAGCCGGGCGCAATTACCGTATCGAAGAATCGCTACACTATCCTCGATGCGCTGGCCGATGTCGGTGATATGACGCCTTACGGCGTGCGCGAAGAGGTGCTGCTTATCCGTGAGGAGAACGGCACGCAGAAGCGTGTCTTGCTCGACCTGACCTCCTCCGACCTGCTTACTTCAGAATATTATTATCTTCAACCTAACGATTACATCTACGTAAAACCTAATAACGTAAGAGAGGGTATTGCAAAATATGATAGCAATAAGAGCTACAAGCTTTCGATGGTGTCAACCGTTGTAAGCGCTTGCTCCGTTGTTGCTTCCTTAATTATTGCGTTGGCGATTAAATAGGCCGGCGGCCGGTTTAATCGAGTCTCCTTTGTTACCCAATCATATTATTATTACGCCTGAAATGGAAAACAGGAAACATAAATCTGATATTATCGATATAAGCGGATTGCTTCACCAATATCGTCAGAAATGGTATTTGTTTGTGATATCTGTCATAGCGTGCTGTGGGTTGGCCCTGTTCTGGTCGTCGATCCACCGGCCTGTTTATAAGATTACCGCAAACGTACTGATTGATACCGGCGATAATGATCCTCTGTCGGCCTTGAGCTTTGGCGGACTGTTCGGCGCTACGAACTATGTTGACGATGAAATCTTCGTGTTGAGCTCCCATTCGCTTTATTGCAGCGTAGCAAGAGAGCTGGGCTTGGACCGCGAGCGTATTCTCCGTCCGGGTTTCATGCAGAAGGTTCGACTGATTGATAAATATCCGATGGATGTTCTCGTACCGCCTCAGTTTGCTGATACGGCAAAAGTTAAGCTTCAGTTTAACGTTAAGGTTAACGATAAGGGGCTGGCAAGGGTTAAGGTATTTGACCATCACAAAGACAAAATTGTCGACTTGGAGGATCGCAAACTCCCCTGCGAGGTTAAGACGATTTACGGTACTTTCGTAATTACCGCTACCGAATATTATCCGAAGGGCGAATCCTGCAAGATGATTCTTAAGGCACAGAGCTACGACGCAGCAGCTGAAGACCTCGATGAAGATATCTCTGCAGAAATTGCCAACAAGAAGACCCACGTTATCCGCTTGAGTTATCCTACGGATAATACTGACTTCGGCAAACTGCTACTGAATACGGTTATGCGCAAGTATGACGAACGCGTAATTGCTAACAAAACTCAGCAGAGCAATAAGACATTGGGCTTCTTGGACAAGCGTATCGCGGAGCTGTCGTCAGCTCTGGCAGGCGTTGAATCCGGCTTGCAGCAGTTCAAGGAATCTAATAACCTGGTTGACCTCGAAGCTGATGCTCAGTATAACCTGACGATGAAGGGCGAACTGGCTAAGCAGTTGCTCGCAGCAGAGAGCCAGCTGGAGATTGCTCGCATTGCTCGCGATTTCCTTGCAACTCCGGGCAATGAGTATTCAATGATTCCGTTCTCAAGCACTGATGCCTCAGCTACCGGCGTCAATGCGCTGATCAATACTTATAACGAACTCGTAGTAAGGCGCCTTCAGTTAGTCTCCAATGCTAAGGAAGAGAACTATCAGGTTAAGACGATTGAAAAGCAGTTGGACGCAATGCGTGGCAATATCGCCGTTTCGCTTGCGAAGAACTTCGAGAATAACCAGATGGTAGTTAACGAACTGCGCAGCAAGATGTCGACAACCCAGTCGTCGCTGGGCAACATCCCTATGCAGGAGCGTCAGTTGGTTGATATTAAGCGCGACCAGAAGATAAAGCAAGAACTATATCTCTACCTCTTGGAGAAACGTGAGGAGACGGCCGTTATGCTCTCCAACGCCGTATCTAAGGGCGTTGTAGTTGACCCGTCGTTCGTGCCGTCTGAGCCGATTTCGATGACTAAGAAGAAGCTGCTGGTGATTGCGGTTATCGTTGGTCTGTTCCTGCCGATTATCTTCCTCTATACTCGCAAGTTGATGCGTGGCAAGCCG
>CAZEST010000042.1:0-14803 GCA_964514745.1 uncultured Alistipes sp. | reverse complement strand
CCGAATTCAAAGAATTCGCAATGAAGGGCAATGTTGTTGACATGGCTGTCGGTGTAATCATCGGCGGTGCTTTCGGCAAGATTGTAACATCGTTGGTTAACGATATGATTATGCCTGTTGTCTCTCTGATTACCGGCGGAGACGGCTACAAGAACTTGAAAACCGTCATTACAAAGGCTAACGAGGCCGCAGGCGTAGACGAAGTGGCTATCAACTATGGTCTGTTTATTCAGAGCATTGTTGACTTCTTGATTGTAGCCCTCTGCATCTTCCTGGCTATCAAGCTTATCAGCAAGTTCAAGCGCAATAAGCCCGAAGAGGCTCCCGCCGAACCAGCTCCCGCTGAGCCTACTAAGGAAGAAACCCTCCTTACCGAAATCCGCGACCTCCTGAAGCAGCAGAACAAAAAGTAATTCGCTCTCTAAAGGTTACAGATAAGACATATATGCCGTTATATCTAATCGGATTCATGGGGGTAGGCAAAACTACCCTCGGACGAGCCCTCGAAGCTCGACTTCCCGGCTGGCGGTATATCGACCTTGACGAAGAAATCGAGCAACAGGCTTCAATGTCTGTTGCTCAGATTTTTAAGGTCTACGGCGAAGAACATTTCCGCCGTATGGAACGCGATGCGCTGGAGTCGATAACCCTGCAACCGCAGACAATTATCGGATGCGGAGGTGGCACGCCCTGTTTCTTCAACAACATGGAGTTCATGAACGAACATGGCGTCACGATTCTTCTCCAGGCCGAAACCGCTACGCTGCTGCGCCGCCTGCTCGAAGCGCAAGCTCAGCGCCCCAAGCTCAACGGCATGTCGCCAGCGGAAGTGGAGCAATACATCATTTCGGCTCAACGCGAACGTGCCCCCTACTATCTTCGTGCTCGCCATCGTTTCCCAACCGATCGGCTGGAAAGCGAAGCCGAAGTTGAAGAAACCTGCAATCTCTTTATCCAAACGTTCATACCCGAATTATCAGCATCATGAACAACCCAACCCCCTTGGAATCGCCTGCCGGCACTACCGTTGCCCGGCGCAACCTAACCATCGGCCTTCCGCAATGCGTCAACTCGTCGGAGCGCCGCTTTCCGCTAACGCCCGAGGCCGTAGCATCGCTCGTCGGGAGGGGGTTCGCCGTTGTCATGGAGGAGAACGCAGCTCGCCACATCCATTACACGGACAATGCCTATCTGCGCGCCGGTGCTCGAATCGTGTCGCGCCGCGAGACCCTTGAGGCCGATATCGTTATCCATCTCGCACCGCTCCCCCTGGCCGACATTTCCTGTCTGCGCCGCGGAGCCCTATTGCTGAGCCTCGCAAACTTCACTCGCGCAAACGGCGCTGAAGTTATCCGTCGCCTACTCGACCGCAAAGTTATCAACATTGCTATCGACCTGATTGCCGACGAAAGCGGCCATCACCCGTTTGCCGATATTCTCTCGGAAATCGACGGCAGAGCCGCTATGGTTCTGGCCTCCGCTATCATGGCCGACCCACGCAACGGCAAGGGAATCTTGTTGGGCGGTGTAGCCGGTGTAATTCCGTGTGAAGTACTGATTTTGGGCAGTAATCTCGGGGCTTGTGCAGCAGCTCGCTCAGCCATCGGACTGGGAGCAATCGTCAGAATGTTCGACGACGACAACTATCGCCTGCGCCGCGCAATCCGCAGGTTGGGCGAAGGCGTTATCGGTTCATCGGTCCATCCCAACGCCCTGGAGAACGCAATCCAGAGCGCCGACATCATTATCGCGACATCCCTGCGCTGCAGAGTTGTAGTTGATTCCGAAGGCGAAAAACTAATGAAAAAAGGGGCTTTGGTATTCGATCTTACCGACGAACCGGGCAAAGCATTCCCGGCAATGCCACTGGTTGACCTCGGTGCGGAAAAGCCTCGTTCACCCCTCTCCGGGCGCCATTGTTGCCACTACAACGTTGGTAGCGCCGTACCTCGCACAGCGGCTATGGCCCTGAGCGACACCTTTATCACAATGCTCGACGATATCGCCGGTTGCGGCGCTTGCTCGTCGGCCATACAGCTAACCGGAGGCTTGCAGAAAGCAACCCTTACATTCCTCGGCACCGCCGTCAATCGCAAGGTTGCCGACATCGCCGGCGTAAGATATACTGATATCAATCTGCTTCTCTCCCTTAGCTAACATCTCGTCTGAGAGCTATTACTTAACAAACACAAATTTCAATCCCCCAAAACCGACGAATGGCTGAAAAGAGAAAATACTATGTTGTATGGGAAGGGCATCAGCCCGGCGTTTACGATAATTGGGACGACTGCTGGGAGCAGGTTGACCATTATCCGAATGCCAAATATAAATCATTCAAATCTCAGCAAGAAGCCATTCGCGCATTTCGCGGAGATGGTCAGGAAGAGGCCAACCTCCTGACGCTCATCGCCATCAAAAACACCGAAACAACCGACACCGCTCCGCAATCCATTTTTGCTGAAAATCAAGCGAATGGGGCTACAGCTGCGGGGGGCAGTGCCCCGAGCGATTGTGAGGGGAAAAGTAGCGCAGAGGGAGCGCCTCGCGTATTACCTCCGGAAGTAAATCCGGCAGCAATCGCCGTTGACGGCGCCTGCGCCGGTAACCCAGGCCTGATGGAATACCGCGGCGTAAGAGTTGCTACCGGCGAAGAAATCTTCCACATCGGCCCCCTGACCGACGGCACCAACAACGTTGCTGAATATCTCGCCCTGGTTCATGCCCTGGCCCTGCTTTTCCGCCAAAACGACTCAACAACGCCCATTTATACCGATTCCAAAACGGCCGTCGCCTGGATTCGCAATCGCGGATGCCGCACACAGCTCAAACCTACAGAGCGTAACCGCAAAATCTTCGAAATGCTCGCACGAGCCAACATCTGGATTCAAACCCACCAAATCTACAACCCCATTCTCCGCTGGAACACACCCCTTTGGGGCGAAATTCCCGCCGACTTCGGTCGCAAATAAGCCGACTGATTAATCAGCCAGGGAGCGGAGGAGAGCGGTAACGTAGGGGGTTGAACGCAGGGCATTGGCACGCGAAAGATAGTCGCGCGCACGCACCTTATCGGGCAAGGACTGGTAATAATTGCCCAGCGCTAACAGGGCGTTATAATTTTCCGGATCGAGGGCAAGGACAGTCTGATAGGTGGTTACCGCTTCATCATATTCGCCACAAAGCATTGCCCCCTGCGCCAACGAAGTAAGGAATGTTACGTTCGTTTCATCGCCCTGCAGCATTATCCGGCTATATGCCATCATATTGGGGCCGTCATTGCGATAAATATAATAGCGCAACAAATACCCGTCGATAGGCCTACGCATCCACGGACATTCCTCCTTTGCCCTGAGCAAGAAGTCGCCGTAAAGGTTCGATTTCCCCAACTGAAAACTGGTTGACTTTACCCGCGTCAGCACCGAATCAAACGGAATCTTTGCATTCAGGGCCTTGACCAACAGGTCCATCTCGGCAACAGAGTCGCCCCTGACGGCATTCGCTACGATAGCCTTGCCATAAGTAGCAGCTACCTCAGGCTTGATTTCCAGCATCTGATAATACGTAGCTGCTGCCTGCGCCCATTCGCGCTGACTAAAGAAACGGTCAGCCTTCAGCTCCAGGCGCGAGTAAGGCGTCTGAGCCTGCGCTAAAAACCCGACCAGAAGCCAGGCCGTAAGTATTACTAATCTGCGAGCAAACATTATATTGACGGTTTTCATTAAATCAGCAGTTTTCAGAAAAGCTATCGCATTTTTACATAAACGATTGAACCGCAAAGTTAATAAAATTTGGCCCTAAAAGAAAAATAAATAGTTGCATATCTCGCCAAAAAGTTTTAACTTAGCCATCGCAAACCATCTCCCCAACTATCAGCTAATCTAAAGAAAACCTTATAGTCATGATTAACCCTCACAGATACTGCGTGATTATGTGCGGCGGCGTTGGGAGCCGTTTCTGGCCCTTTAGCCGCGAAGCCAAACCAAAGCAATTTCTCGACTTCCTCGGCACCGGTCGGTCGCTGCTGCAGATGAGCTACGACCGCATCACCCCGATTGTACGTCCGGAGAACGTTTTGGTTGTAACCAATGCTAAATATCTGGATTTAATACGCGAGCAACTGCCCGAACTCCCTGTTGAGAACATTCTGTTGGAGCCTGCTCGCCGCAATACCGCCCCTTGCATTGCATGGGCTGCCTACCACATCTCGGCAAAGGACCCCGACGCAAGCATCATCGTATGCCCCAGCGACCATCTGATTACTCGCGAACAGCTCTTTGAAGAGGCTATCCGCAACGGCTTCGACTTCGTTGAGAAGAACGATGCCCTGCTAACGCTCGGCATCAACCCCACTCGCCCCGAAACCGGCTACGGCTACATCCAAGTTGGAGCGAAAGCCGACGGCGATATCTACAAGGTTAAGACCTTCACCGAAAAACCCAAACTCGAACTGGCAAAAGTATTCCTGGAATCAGGCGAATTTTTCTGGAACTCGGGTATCTTCCTTTGGAGCGCCAAGACGATTATTCGCGAACTGAAGGCCAACGCGCCCGACGTTTCCGGCTGCTTCGAAAAAGGATTGGGGCTGTTTGCTACCCCGGCTGAACGCCAATTCATCGAAGAAAACTTCCCCGGCTGTATGGGCATCTCTATCGACTTCGCCGTCATGGAGAAAGCTAAGAACGTCTATGTTGAGACCGTAACCTTCGGCTGGAACGACCTGGGCACTTGGAGCGCCCTCTACGATAACTCACCCAAGAACCGCGATGCCAACGTAACGCAAAACTGCAGCGTTCTGGCCTACAACTCAACCGACAATATTTTTGCCGTTCACGGCGACAAGCTGGTAGTTGTTGACGGTTTGCAAGGATACATCGTAGCCGATGCCGGCGACGTACTGCTCATCTGCCCCAAGGCTGAAGAACAGCGCATTAAGCAGATGGTTAACGACGCTAAATTATCCTATGGAGATAAATACCTCTAACATTTGAAACGAACCTATAAATCCAACCGCGTTACGGCCGGGCGTTTTTTGCGCCTGAGCCGTATCGTTGTGTCTATGGCAATGCTATTGCTGACCACTCTGCTCTTCTGCAGCTTGGAAGCTAAATTAGCATCCTACCTTAGTTGGATTTCGAGGATTCAGATACTGCCGCTTGCACTATCCGCAACGTTTACCACCCTCATCGTATGGGTTGTAATCACCCTGTTTTTCGGTCGCATTTACTGCTCTACGGTGTGCCCTATCGGATCGCTTCAGGACATCTTCGCTCGTATTCCCCGGCTAAAACGAGGCTGGAGCTATCGCCTCCCCTATCGGTATGCGCCTGCCATGAACGCCCTGCGATATATCTCGCTGGCCCTTATCGCCTTTTACATCGTAATGGGGCTCAACGAGATTCCGCGCTTCTTCGACCCGGCTTCATCCTATCGTTCTATCTGCGATAACATCCTCAGACCAATCGTAAGTTGGCTGGGCGGTACGGAGGTTATCATCAGTTCGATAGCCTCCTTCGGCCTATCAATGGCAACCATAATAGCCGTAGGCTACTTCTCCTGGAGCCACGGACGAATCATCTGCAACTCGCTATGCCCGGTAGGGAATACGCTGAGCCTGATTAGCCGATGGTCGCTATTTCATTTCGATATCGACACCGACCTCTGCACCAACTGCCGCCGCTGCGAAGCTGTCTGCAAAGCCCAATGCATATCGCTGACCGACCACGTAATTGACGGCTCACGCTGCATCAACTGCTTCAACTGCACGGCCGCTTGCTCTGAAGGGGCAATCCGATATACAACGCGCCGAAAGCGTCTATCAATCCCTATGATGACTCCTGTTAAAAATCTTACTCCAAATGCAACAATATCTCGACCTGCTAAGACATATTCTCGAAAACGGAACTGATAAATCAGACCGTACCGGCACCGGCACGCGCTCCGTATTCGGCTACCAGATGCGCTTCAACCTCGAAGACGGTTTCCCCCTGTTGACTACCAAGAAGCTCCACCTGAAGTCTATAATCTACGAGCTCCTGTGGTTCCTCAAAGGGGACACCAATGCCCGATATCTTCAGGACAACGGCGTAAGAATCTGGAACGAATGGGCCGACCCCGATGGCAATCTCGGACACATCTACGGCTATCAATGGCGTTCATGGCCCGGCTACGACGGTGAGTTCATCGATCAAATCTCCGAAGCGGTTGAGACCATCAAGCATAATCCCGACTCGCGCCGTATCATCGTCAGTGCTTGGAACGTTGCCGACCTTAAGCGCATGAATCTGCCTCCATGCCACGCATTCTTCCAATTCTACGTTGCCGACGGCAAACTCTCGCTGCAGCTCTATCAGCGCAGTGCAGACAGCTTCCTCGGAGTGCCGTTCAACATCGCGTCGTACGCCTTGCTGACAATGATGATGGCCCAGGTTTGCGGCCTGCGTCCGGGCGAGTTTATCCATACCTTGGGCGATGCGCACATCTACAACAACCATTTCGAACAGGTAAAGGAGCAACTTTCGCGCACCCCGCGCAAGCTACCTACGATGAAGATCAACCCCGAAGTAAAGTCAATCTTCGACTTTAAATACGAAGACTTCACTCTCGAAGGCTACGATCCCCTGCCCCACATTAAAGCTACCGTCAGCGTCTGAAATCAATGGAAAACGTTATCATAGTTGCTATCGGTGCGGACCGCGCCATAGGCAGAAAAGGCGACCTCGCCTTCTACATCTCCGCCGACCTCAAACGATTCAAAGCCCTAACTACCGGCCACACCGTAGTCATGGGGCGCAAAACCTTTGAATCGCTTCCGAAAGGGGCGCTCCCAAATCGCAGAAATATCGTGGTAACCCACAACCCCGATGCTACCTTCCCCGGCGCAGCATGCGCCAACTCTATCGAAGCTGCCCTGCAGCTCGCTCGCGAGGCCGGCGAAACGGAAGCCTTCATCATCGGTGGGGCACAAATCTATCAGCAATCCCTGTCCATGGCCGACCGCCTGGAACTTACCAGAATCGACGCTACAGCCGATGATGCCGATGCATTCTTCCCCGAAATAAAGCCCTCTGATTGGCAGATTACTGCAGAGACCGCCCCTACCGTCGACCCCAAATCCGGTCTAACCTACAGCTTCCAAACTCTGCGCCGCCGCTAACCTCGCCATTCTCAGGCCGGGGCGATTACTCCTGCGGAATGCGGAAAATAGAGAAGTTGACCGAGCCATAAGCACGGTGCTCTACGAAGTTCGGCAGAGCCGAAAAGTCGTGCTTGCCTGAATGCTCAATAATAAACAGCGAACCGGGGCGGAGCAATTTCGATTCCAATACCTTCCCCGGAATCTCCGCAAAACCGGGCAAATCATAGGGGGGATCGGCAAATACAATATCAAAACTGCGAGGCGCTGCCTGGATATAGCGCAACGCATCGCCGCGCACCAACGTATGGTTGTCAGCGCCTAATTGCGTTGCTACCTTTCGAATAAATCCGGCCTGCACAGCAGCCTTCTCAACCGACGTTACCGACCGGCAACCTCGCGATAGCAGTTCAAACGAAATCGCACCGGTGCCGGCAAACAGGTCGAGCGCGTCGGGCTCATCCTCCTCGAAATCTACCATATTCTCCATTACATTGAAGATATTTTCGCGCGCGAAGTCGGTAGTAGGGCGAGCAGTAATATTGGTAGGCACGTCGAAACGGCGGCGGCCATATTTTCCTCGAATGATTCTCATAAGTATATCTAATATTACTCAACCAACGGAGCAACTACAAGTTCAAATGGTGTGCGCAACGCAGCTCGGCCGGCACGGAACATCGTTGACGGGAAAATTGCCGGCATTACGTAGCGCACGTAGCGGCGCAACAATGGCGAAAGCGCTGCGCGCGAAGCCGGATCGCCGGCCAGGATTATTTCGTCCATCTGGTTTAGGCCCAAGCCCTCGCGACACGCCATTATATAATAGAGCGAGTCCATCGGATCACGCACTACGTAGCTATTGATTACCAGCGGAGCCTCATCACCCAGGATTATCACGTCGCAACGCTCGCCCCGCAGGTTTACCATCATCTTGCCTCGAGCTCGGTTATGGTGTTTTCCCTTGAAATATAGGGCCAATGGGGTTAGCGAATGACTTACATGGGGGTTATTGAACGTACGGCGCATAAAGCCAAGCAGCTCCGAGGGGAGCTCCATTAGCATACGCGCCTTCAGCGCCGGCAGCTCCTCAATAAGCAACTCCGTATTTACCTCCGGCTTGGCGAAGGCCGCCCGAAACGTACGGTTAACCATAGCCGTATCGGTCAGCATATCCGGCACCAGCATAAAGCGCTGTTCCGGCAGCAAGATAGTTACCCGTTTAAAGTCTGACAGCAACAGAGGGTTGTCGTAGACAACCTCCTGAAAGGCTTTAAATATCGAGATATCCCTATTCAGCGGAATATCAACCGAAATTAGCGAATGATGCTCGATGGGCGAAAAGACCATGACCGAAAGCGCGTCGGGACCAAGTTCCAACACGAGCTGCCACATCTGCGGCTCCTTAATCATGTCTTTATCGAGCGTCATTATTTGCCGGATTAGTATTGACGTTGGGTAGCCTTGCCCCCACGGTTTATGCTGCTACTCTTGCGAGATGCATTATTATATTGCGAGCCGTTGCCCCACGAGGTTTGGTCGTTGCCATATTCGTCTTCTTCCTCATCCTCGTCGTCGGTCTGCGTCCTGTTAGGCTGTCCCTTAGTCTTGGGCTTGTTCTGCTTGATATCGTTGGGCTTCTGGAGGTCAACGGGGGTTGCCAACAGCGTCCAATCCTCTTCGAGGTCCCAATTCTTACGCAGCTTTAGCTTCTTGGGGAAGTAGAAAACATCCTCGGGCAGACGTTTTTGAGCCATGCTACCCGATGTCCATTCGCCGTCGCCGTTCAAATCGATAAACGCACGGGCATAATAGGTTGACGGCGTAATATAATGGAAGGCTGCCGAGCCATTCTTCACTTCTACACGGGCCACCGGCTTATCCGACGAGGAGAGCAGCTCTACAACTACCTTCGCCGTATCGGGCAAGCCCAACGAACTGATATCGGTAAGGTTCAAATAGATATTACCGTAGTCGTCGAGGCGCTTGGTTGAGAATTCATGGTTGAACGGCTTATTAAATTCGCCGTAGATATTCATAATCTTAGCCGAGTCAGCCACGAAGCGATACTTCTGGCCCTCAGCCCATTTTGCCGTAAGCAGTACGGCTCGAGGCGTCGCCGTATCGGGCTGCAGGTCGGCATCCGCAACCTGCCGCCATACAGAATCGGCATAAATCTCCAATCGCCACGTTCCGGCCTCGATAGGCTCCAGCGGTTCAGGCGCTTCAAACCTTACCGGCAGGTTCAATTCGTGGGGATTTGTGGATGTAGCTTTGAAAGCGAGGAAGTCAATCTTCGGCAGGGAGTCGTTGGCCAGCGAATCGGTCAACTCCTTCTTTACCTCTACCTTCTTTTCCTTCACCTTCGGTCGGCGATAGAACATCTTCAGCGTATCCGTCTGCCAAACCAGTTGGTCAAGCGAATCGGTCTTCTGATAGCGCGCCGACAGCAGGATTGAATCTTGATGCACGAGAATCGTATCGCGCATCCAATAGATTAGCGAGTCGCGTTCGGCGCGTCCCTCTATAACCGACATATCTTCCAGGCGGCGTCCGGCATACTTCCCGTTAAGGATTGTCATCTGAGGCATGGAATCCAGCGGAGCACCGAATTTAAACTCCATATATCGCTGGGCAGGGCGCTTATTGTCGCGCAGATATTGCGAGCGATAATTCTCGTTGAACCAGGTCAGCAAGATATCGTCGGGCAGATAGCGGTAGGCACTGCGCGTAACGATCGAATCCGTGCCGAGGCTGGAACGGAGCGTATCGGTCACCTCAACCGGAATAGTCGACGGAGAGATCGTCAGCGGATAGAAGGCTACGTTTTCCGAACGATCCCAATGCCAATCATGATTCTTATCATCAATGGCGTAGATGTTATACTCGCCCGGTTTCAATCCGCGGATTGTAAACTGGCCCAACTGGTTGGTCTTGGTTACGCGCTCCAACTTCAGCGTTGAGATTGCTGAGTCGGCCAAATTGGAGTAAACGCCTACAACCATGCTCTGGGCCGGCTCCAGATTGCGAGCTTGGAACAGCATACCGGAGACCGTCAGCGTATCCAGCGACGAGCCGGTTGAAAACTCATAGGCAAAGCCGTCGAGGATATTGCTCTCGTTCAGGTCGCGGATTGCATCCGCAAAGTCAACGACGTAGGTAGTTGAGTCCATTAGCGTATCGCGGAACTCAACCGTAAGATGGCGCCCGTTAGCACTTACGCGAGCATTCTCTTTCTGTACGGGGGAAACTACGACCTTATTCGAAGCATCGTCGAGCTGAATATTCTCGTTGAACCAAAGATCTATCTTATTGCGGTCAACATTCAAGGCTCCGGGCTCGGGATTGGAACGCACAAACTCGGGAGGCGTCTCATCCTTGGGGCCGCCCGAGGGCCTGCCGATTGATGCGCACGCGGCTACCAGCGAGGCTATAGCCCCGATGAGCATAACGCGCATTATGGCTGACGGCTTTAATTTCATCAAGGCTGATATTTCGGTCGTTAATCTTGTACCCCGGAGCAGAATCGAACTGCTATCTAATGTTTAGGAAACACCTATTCTATCCGTTGAACTACCAGGGCAGAGTCTAATATGATGCAAAGTTAATTCTATTTTCTGTAATCTCCAAAGGATAAAGCCCGACGATTTCCAATTATAGCGATTTAATACGAATTTATTTTGCGATATAAAAATTAAGTTGTAATTTTGGCGCACTGACTATCTCCACATTCTTCTACATATACATACCTTAAATCTCAATATTCCCAACTAGGGTAATGAAAACAAAAAAAATTGCTTTATTCGGACTGCTGATATGCGCCTATGCACATGCAGAACTTCCGGAGTCTTCGGTGAGCCTATCAACAGATGTACGCGTTGACTATCAACGCGAAATGACCGACGGCCATACCGACGATGCCAACACCGGCTTCAAGGGTAAATACCTCAACTTCCGATTAGACGGCCAATTCAACGAACATTTTTCATTCAGCTATCGTCAGCGAATGAACAAGTTCAGCAGCGACGCTACGTTCTTCGACGCAACCGACTGGGTCTACCTACAGTATCGCCCAGATGCCCACTGGCAAATCGCCGCCGGCAAGCAGGTTGTAGGTATCGGCGGCTTCGAATATGACCGCGCGCCTATCGACATCTACCGTGCATCGGAGTTTTGGAACAACGTTGCCTGCTACCAGATGGGAGCCAGCGTTGGCTATAACCTTACGCCGCACGACCTGCTGAGTTTCCAAGTTTGCGAAAGCCCGTTCCGCCTCGCCTCCAACTCCAACATGTATGCCTACAATCTGCAATGGTTTGGCAACCACGGCTGGTTCAGCAGCATCTACTCCTTCAACGTCTTGGAATATGCTGCCGGCAAGTATATCACCTACATATCCCTCGGCAACAAGTTCGATATCGGCAAGCTATCGCTGGAACTGGACCTGATGAACCGCGCATCTAATCATCAAGCCTATCTCTTCAAAGACTGCTCCGTAATGGCCGAACTCTCTTATCAAGTATCCAATCCCGTAAAGCTGTTCGGCAAGTTTACCTACGATGTCAACAAGTCGGGCACCAACAGCGACCTGCTGGTTCTGAACGGTACGGAGATGAAGATGATTGGTGGCGGCATTGAATACCATCCCCTCAAGACCAAGAAACACGACGTGCGCCTTCATGCCTTCTGCTTCTATTCCTTCGGCAACAACAGCAATCCCGACGGTACGCTGCAAGACAAGATGACAATGATTGACGTTGGCGTAAAATGGCGCTTCGATATCCTCAACAACAAGAAACTCTAACTCTATCCCCCCTCGAAATAACCAACCATGAAAAATCCTTTGAAATCCATTGGGAAATATATCCCAACGGGGATTCCTTGTCTGATAATCGTATTTGCCTTATTTTCCTACCTGGGCAGCATTATGGGCGTTGCCCCGATGCTCAACACCATCATGAAGACAGGCCACGACCTGCTGCTCAACACCGTATTCTACCTGATGGCTATCTGCGTAATTACCGGTGCGCTGGGCAAGCTATTCGTTGAATTCGGTGTGGTTAAGCTACTGGAAAAGCTGCTGCGTCCGCTGATGAAACCGCTGTTCAACCTCCCCGGCGTAGCATCGCTGGGCGGCGTAATGACCTTCCTGTCAGACAACCCGGCTATCATTGCCCTCTCCCACGACAAGCGCTTCTGTAGCTACTTCAAGAAATACCAATACATTTCGCTTACCAACTTCGGTACAGCCTTCGGCATGGGGTTGCTGGTAATCGTCTTCATGGCAGGTAAAGGCTTCTTCGTTGAACCGGTTATCGGACTTGTCGGAGCCTTTTGCGGCTGCATCGTGTCAACCCGACTGATGCAATACTTCGTAGTTCGCGCCTACCCCCAATATAAAATAGAGAACGCCATCGACGGCAACTTCGAGCAAGACGAAGAACTCAAGCCCGAAGAAAAATCCCTCTTCCTGCGCATCCTCAACTCGCTGCTGGATGGTGGAAAGTCGGGCGTAGAGGTCGGCATCGCAATCATCCCAGGCGTATTGATTATATCAACCTTCGTAATGATTCTAACCTTTGGCCCCTCGGCCTCGGGCGAATACACCGGTGCTGCCTACGAAGGCGTTGAGATTCTCCCCTACCTTGCCGGCAAAATCGACGTCGTATTCGAATGGCTTTTCGGTTTCCATGACCCCCATCTGATTGCCTTCCCCATCACCGCCCTCGGAGCCGTTGGCGCAGCCCTGAGCCTCGTGCCCAACTTCATCGCCCAAGGATGGGTTGACGGCAACGCCATCGCCGTATTCACCGCCATCGGCATGTGCTGGAGCGGTTATCTCAGCACCCACACCGCCATGCTCGACTCCATGGGCTACCGCGAGCTCACCTCCAAGGCCATCATCTCCCACACCATCGGAGGCCTCTGTGCCGCCATCGTCGCCCACCTGCTCTACTCCCTCTACGTAACCCCCGTCCTCTTCAACCTCTTCTAATCCACGCCCTCCTCTACCCCCCTTCCCTCTCTCTTCTTCTTCTCCCCCTCTCTTCCTCTCGCCCACTCCGACAGCCCTCCCCCCTCCCCCCGTCCTCCACGGTGCCCGAGGCGGAAGCCGAGGGCCCCAACATCAAAACACCCATACTCCGCATTTTAGCAAACTTCGCGCAAATGCGGAGTATACTTCATATTTTAGCATTATTTGTTGATTTTCCAATTTATATTTTGTATATTTGCACGCAAGAAAAATCAGCAAAAATGGAGCTTATCAATCGACCAATATACATCAATCATATCGTCTCTCTCTTGGATAGAGGATCAATGATAATACTCGTTGGGCAGCGACGCGTTGGCAAAAGTTGCATTCTAAAGCAGATTCAACAATGGTTAACCGACAACATCGAAGCAGCCAACATTGTCTATATCAACAAGGAATTCCAAGCTTTCCGCGATATTACAAACGCTGAAGATCTGTATGCCTACGCCTCTAAACGCCTACCCCAACAAGGCAAGAATTACCTGCTTATCGACGAAGTGCAAGATATTGCAGAATACGAGAATGCCTTACGAAGCTTGCAAGCTGAAGATCGATGCCAAATTATAGCCACCGGAAGCAATGCCTACGTCTTTTCCACAGAAATCAGCACTCGACTTGCCGGCAGATACATTGAAATTCCAATCTACAGCCTAACGTATGGCGAATTTCTTCAATTCCATCACCTGGAAGACACCGACAAAAGCCTTAACGACTATCTGCGAGTTGGCGGGCTGCCCGGTCTGAGCCTCTATGACATCAACAACGAGACACTGGTTCACGACTACCTTCAAGCAGTCTACAGCACCGTTATGCTACGCGATGTTATTGCTCGGGAGGAGATTCGCAATATTACCTTCATCGAAAATTTAACACGTTTTACCGCCGACATCACCGGCAAGCTGGTCTCTATTCGCAACATCGCCAACACAATGGCATCCCAAGGTATGAAGATTTCCGATACCATAGTCGCAAACTACCTAAAATACCTCTGTAATGCACTAATTATAACGGCAGTGAGACGCTACGACATCCACGGGAAGAAACTCTTTGAGCAAAATTACAAATATTACTTTGCCGACCATGGACTACGGAATTTTCTCTGCGGGTTTAATCTCCGCGGAAGCATTGAAAAGACCATTGAAAATGTGATTTACCTGCATCTGGTGTCGCAGGGATTTAACGTTTCGGTAGGGATTTTACGTAACGCCGAAATTGATTTTGTTGCCACACGAGGCAACCAGACAATCTACATCCAAGCCACATACCTCCTAGGCTCAGATGAGACTATCTCGCGCGAATTTGGCAACCTTAAAGCTATTAAAGATAATTACCCCAAATATGTCGTTTCGATGGACCCGGTCAGCGGCGAGTTGCCACAATACCCCGGCATTCACCATCTCCATCTGCGCAAGTTTTTAACTTTACAGTTATAGCCGACAGAGTTCAAGCAAGCGGCAACCCCCATTTCGCATAGGCGAAATGGGGGTTGCTAATATTTTTAAGGGGGGTATGCCCACCCCGGTGCAGGAAATGCTATTAGTCGATGATGGAGAAACCGGTGTAGCGGCGGAGACATTCGGGGATTACGATGCCTTCGGGGGTCTGGTTGTTCTCCAGGAGGGCTGCTACGATACGGGGCA
>CAZEST010000041.1:0-14977 GCA_964514745.1 uncultured Alistipes sp. | reverse complement strand
ATGACCTATTTCGGAGTAAATTACCTCCTCTCCGGCATGCACTCCTACGCGTAGCCCATTTCCTCATCGGCAACAGTTTGGCACCGGAATTCCGTAAAGGCGTTCCGACGAAAAAGTATAGTTTTTAGTTGTTTTTATCCGCAAAAAAATGTAATTTTGCGGATAATTCATTATACTTCAATCACATAGCCATCTTTATTGCATTGAACGCCGTGAGAAACCTCTTATCGCTATTCCAGACGAAACTCTTAAGCATACTGCTGATTTCGATTGTCGCCATAGCCGTTGTCGGTTGTGGGAAAGAGAAAGAACGCAGCTATCGAATAGGTGTAGCGCAATGTAGCGCCGACCCTTGGCGATGGGAAACCAACGACGAGATTGAACGCGAGCTTATGTTCCACGACAACGTTACCGTAGAGACTCGCTCTGCCGACGATATCGACGAGAAGCAAATTGCCGACATCGAATATTTCATCGATAACGATTTCGACCTGATAATCGTCAATCCTACGCGCGCCGATGCCGTAACGCCGGTTATCAAAAAAGCTTTCGACAAGGGAATACCTGTTGTAACCTTCGACCGACGGATTCTTGGCGACAGCTATACCGCTCACCTCGAAGTTGACAACACCGGTATCGGTAAGGAGGCCGGTGAATATGCAATTTCAATGCTCCCAAACGGAGCTAAGATTATTGAAATTCAAGGCGATAACGGCATGACACCAACCATCGGTCGACATCGCGGTTTCGCTCAAGTTATTACCGCCCACCCCAACCAACAGATTCTCGCCAGCGTCTACGGCAAATGGAACCCCGACACTACAGCCCACCTGGTTGACTCGCTGCTCACAGTCCATCCGGATGCCGACCTTATCTATTGCCACAGCGATGCCATGGCTATCAGCGCCAGCCGCACTGCACGTAGCCGTGGGTTCAACAATATCAAAATCCTAGGCATCGACGGCATGGCCTCGGAGGGCATCAAGGCCGTGGCCGACAGCACCATAGATGCAACCTTCCTTTATCCCACCTACGGCTACCGCCTAATCCGCACTGCCATCGACATTCTCGAAGGGCGCCCGTATCAGCGCGAAACAATCATTCCGCCCGTATCGGCCATCGACCGACATAATGCCGACATAATGCTGCAGCAGAACACGATGATGAAGGAGGAAACCTCCAAAATCCTCGGCATGAAGGATATGCTCGACATCTTTTGGGGCCGCTATTACACTCAGAAAGCTCTGCTCTATTCGCTCCTGGTTATTGCAATCTTGCTCTTCGGTGTAATGTTCCTATTGCTGAGGATGTTCAGGCAGCGCGGCAACCATCAGAAAACACTCATGGAGAAGAACCGCCAGCTGGAACAGGAGCGCGACAAGCAGAAAGTTCTCTACGACCGTCTGGACCAAGCTACAAAGTCGAAGCTGGTATTCTTCACCAACGTTTCCCACGACCTGCGCACACCGCTGACCCTCATTGCCGAACCGATAGAGCAGGTTGCAGCAGCGCCATACCTCAACCAGCGCGACCGCTCCCTGATGAGCATCGCACGCAAAAACGTTGCAATCCTACGCCGCCTTATCGACCAGATTCTCGACTTCCGCAAATACGAGAATGGCAAACTGGAACTAAACCTTACGGAGGCCAACTACCGCCAGCTATTTGCCGACTGGATTGAGGACTTCTCCCAAGCAGCTCGAAACAAAGACATCTCCCTCACCAGCGATATTTCAGCTGCCGGAGAACCCCATCTGGCTTTCGACGTTGATAAGATTCAGCGCGTACTGTTCAATCTAATGTCAAATGCCCTGAAGTATACCCCGGCCAACGGCAAGATTCATTTCGCTTGCAGTTGCAACGAAACGGCGCTAACCTTCTCTGTTAGCGACTCCGGTTGCGGCATCTCGCCCGAAGAGGCCGGAAAAGTTTTTGAGCGCTTCTACCAAGTTGACAAAATCAATCCAAACGGCTCAGGCATAGGCCTGGCGCTGAGCAAAGCATTCGTAGAGCTACACGGCGGCGAGCTTACCCTCGAGAGCACGCCCGGCAGAGGCTCACGCTTTCTAGTCCGCCTCCCCCTCCGCCACGTCGCCACCCCCGCCTCAACAGCTTCGGCTTCCGCCTCAGCCACCGTCCCGGATGGCCTCGCAAAAGAAGCCGCCGCTAAAACCCTCCCGGACGGCGCTGCAACCCTCCCGGACGGCGCTGCAACCACGGTGGCCGAGGCGGAAGCCGAGGCAAAAATCTCCTCCGAAGCAGCCCCCCTCGAAGCAGCCCCCGAAACGCTCAGCGGCCGGAATCCGCTGGTGCTTGCCATTGACGACAACGAAGACATCCTGCAAATGATTCGCCTGCTGCTCGGCAACGACTACGAAATCCTTACCGCTGCCAACGGCAAACAGGGCATCAAACTCGCTGCTAAATACACCCCCGACCTGATTATCTGCGATGTAATGATGCCCGTAATGGACGGCTTGGAATGTTGCCGTATTCTCAAGCGCGAATTAGCAACCTCACATATCCCCGTCTTGATGCTGACAGCCTGCTCTATGGATGCCCAGCGCGTTCAGGGCTACGAAAGCGGAGCTGACGGCTACATCTCCAAGCCATTCTCCGGCGACCTGCTCAAAGCGCGTTGCAAAAGTCTTCTCGAAAACCGTCGGCGCATCTACGACCTCTACAGCAACCCGGCTGGAATTGCAGCCCCAACCGACAAGCCCCGACCTGCGACACCGGAGATACCCGTAGCCGGCGCTATGGCTATCGACAGCGATTTCTATGCCGAGTTTCTACGCATCGCTGCCCAACACATGGGCGAGCGCGACTTCGGCGTTGACACCGTAGCCTCAATGATGGGCCTCGGCCAGTCGCAATTCTGCCGCAAAATTAAATCCCTTACCAACTATACTCCGGTTGAACTGATTCGCAACCTACGTCTACGAAAGGCCCGCACATTGCTCCTCTCCTCCGACAAGTCAATCAGCGAAATTGCTTACGAAGTAGGATTCACTACTCCTGCCTACTTCTCGAAATGCTATCGCGATGCCTATGGTGAAGCCCCATCCGATCTCCGCCCCAAGGCTTGACACCCCTACAAGCTATAATATTTTCAAAAAAGGCGCAAAGGCTTTCAAAATTCGCGTTATGCTGAAAAAATTATAGCAGATGCAAGAATTGTTATTCACCTCACCTTTTATCTATACATATCTTTGCGGCAGAAAATTAACAAATCTACCACAATACTAAACATGAAAAAGTCAATCCTTAGTGCTATATTGCTCCTATTGGCGGCAATAACCATGAAAGCACAAAGTATTACGGTTCACGGTTCGGTAATCTCCGCCACCGACTCCGAGCCGCTGATTGGTGCCAGCATTGTACCGATTTCCGGCAATGGTACGGGAACATCAACCGACATCGACGGCAACTTCAACATCACCGTCGCCAACGGCACCATGCTAAAAATTTCCTACGTTGGCTACAAGTCACAAACCGTAAAAGCAGAACCGCAACTGACAATCACGCTCTCGGAAGACTCCGAAGTTCTCGATGAAATCGTAGTTGTAGGTTACTCAACCCAGCGCAAGGCCGACATCACCGGCGCTATCACCGCTGTCGATGTTGACGAAATCTCCAAGCAAAACGAAAACAACCCCATCAAGGCGTTGCAGGGCCGCGTGCCGGGAATGAACATCACCGCCGACGGTAGCCCGAGCGGTGCGGCTACGGTGCGCATCCGCGGTATCGGCACGCTCAACGACAACGACCCGCTTTATATTATCGACGGTGTGCCTACCAAGTCGGGTATGCACGAACTTAATCCCGGCGACATCGAGTCAATCCAGGTATTGAAGGACGCCGCTTCCGCCTCAATCTATGGTTCACGCGCAGCCAATGGCGTAATCATCATTACTACCAAGCGCGGTAAAGATATCCGCGTAACCTTCGATGCCTCGGTTGCAGCTCAATTCTATACAAACCGTATGAAAGTGTTGAACGCCGAACAGTATGGCCAGGTAATGTGGCAAGCCTACGTTAACGACGGCCAGGACCCCAACACCAACGGCTTGGGTTACCACTATAACTGGGGCTACGATGCAGCCGGCAATCCCGTTTTGAACTCCATTTCCATGTCGAAATATCTCGATGCCGCAGGCACTACGCCCTCATCCGACACCGACTGGTTCGACGAAACAACCCGAACAGGTCTTACTCAAAACTATAACCTTACCGTCAGCGGTTCCTCCGAAAAGATGAGTGCATTCTTCTCGCTGGGCTACTATAAGAATCTCGGTATTATCAAGTATACCGACTTCGAACGCTTCTCAACCCGATTCAATACCGAGTTCAAGCCGCTGTCAATCTTCACCATTGGCGAACACTTCACGCTCAACCGCACCGACGAAGTGCAGGCTCCCGGCGGATTCCTCGAAAACGTACTGCAATTCAACCCCTCTCTACCCGTTTATACTACCGATGGCTCCTATGCCGGACCGGTTGGCGGTTATCCCGACCGCGAAAATCCCTTGGCTCGCCTGGTCCGCAACTCCGATAACCGCTACGTTTACTGGCGTTCATTCGGCGACGCTTACATCAATGTTAACCCCTTCAAAGGCTTCAACCTAAAGACCACCTTCGGTCTGGACTACGCGCAGAAACAGCAACGCATCTTTACCTACCCCATCACCGAAGGAAACGTTGCCAACTCAACCAACGCCGTTGAAGCTAAGCAGGAACATTGGACACGCTGGATGTGGAACCTCGTTGCCAACTACAACGTTGATTTCAAGAAAAACCATCTCGATGCCCTCCTCGGTATGGAGCTTATCCGCGAGTCGAGCAACTACTTCTCCGGCTACAAGACCGACTTCTCGGTGCTTAACACCGATTATATGTGGCCCGACGCAGGCGTTGGCACCGCACAAGCTTACGGCTCAGGCGACGGCTACTCTCTTGCATCCTTCTTCTTCAAAGGCAACTACTCCTATGACAACCGCTACCTGCTAGGCGTTACCGTCCGCCACGACGGTTCCTCACGCTTCGGTGCCAACAACCGCTATGCAACCTTCCCCTCCGTAAGCCTCGGTTGGAGAATCAATAACGAATCATTCCTGAAAGATCAAACCTGGCTCGACGACCTGAAGCTGCGCCTATCATGGGGTACTACGGGTAACCAGGAAATCAGCAACCTCGCTCGCTACTATGTTTACGTTCCCAACTACGGCGTATCCGAATCGGGCGGACAAAGCTACGGCACATCCTACGACATCGGCGGCACTAATGGAGGCTCCGTTCTCCAGTCCGGCTTCAAGCGCAACCAAATCGGCAACCCCGATATTAAATGGGAAACTACCACGCAATATAACCTCGGCTTGGATTGGGGTATGCTCAACAACCGCCTCTTCGGTTCGCTCGACCTCTACTATAAGAAGACCTCCGACATCTTGGTTGAAATGGCAGGCATCGCCGCAATGGGTGAAGGTTCTACCCAATGGATTAACGCCGGCGCAATGGAAAACAAAGGTGCGGAACTTAACATCGGTTTCCGCAACCAAACCTCCTACGGACTCCACTACGAAGTTACCGCCAATATCTCAGCCTACCGCAACAAGATTACCGAACTGCCCGCAACGGTTGCTGCTAACGGCACCTTCGGAGGTAACGGCGTTTACAGCGTAATCGGTCACCCCTACGGAGCTCAGGCCGGCTACATCGCCGACGGCATCTTTACCTCGCAGGAAGATGTTGACAACCACGCCATTCAGGAAGGCGCTGCCGTTGGCCGCATTCGCTGGCGCGACCTCGACGGCGATGGCTACATCACCGAGAAAGACCAAGACTGGATCTACGACCCCACTCCCGACTTCACCTACGGCTTAAACGTCTACCTGCAATATAAAGACTTCGACTTCTCAATGTTCTGGCAAGGTTCGCAGGGTGCCGACGTTATCTCCGACCTCAAGAAGGAAACCGACCTCTGGAGCGGCCTCAACATTGGCTTCCTCAACAAGGGTCAGCGCCTGTTGGATGCCTGGAGCACCACCAACACCGGCTCATCAATCCCGGCCCTTACCCGCACCGACTCCAACAACGAAAAGCGCGTATCGAGCTACTTCGTTGAGAACGGTTCATTCCTGAAACTGCGCAACATTCAGTTTGGCTACGTACTGCCGCAAAAGCTCTCACGCAAAATCAAGATGGAGAAACTCCGCTTCTACATCAGTGCTCAGAACCTGCTGACTATCCACAGCAAGGACTTTACCGGCGTGGATCCCGAAAACCCCAACTTCGGTTATCCTATCGCAACAAACATTACTTTCGGTCTTAACGTAACCTTCTAATTCCTTAGCCAACAATGAAAAAGTCTATATACAAAGCCCTTACCGCAGCCGCTCTGCTGCTGCCAACAGTGCTTACCACCGGTTGCAACGACTTCCTCGACGAGCAGAAGCCTCAGGGAACCCTCGACGAAGAGCAGGTTATGAATCCCGAATATGTCGACAACCTGGTTATCTCGGCCTACGCCATTTGGATTTCCGCCGAGGATATCAACTCTTCGTTCTCAATGTGGAACTACGATGTCCGCTCCGACGACGCCTATAAGGGCGGTAACGGTACGGAGGATGGCGACGTCTTCAACGCCTTGGAGGTTTGCCAGGGTATCCTGACCACCAACTGGAACATCTCAGATATGTGGCAGCGCCTCTACAACGCTATCTCCCGCGCCAATTCCGCTCTGCAGGTGCTGGACAATATGTCGACCGCCGACTATCCTCAGCGCGACACTCGCATCGCTGAAATGCGCTTCCTGCGTGCCCACGGCCACTTCCTGCTGAAGCGCCTCTATAAGAACATCCCCTTCGCCAATGATGAGAGCCTTTCTCCTTCAGATTACAACGAACTGGAAAACACAACCTACACCAACGACGAAGGATGGCAGCTGATTGCCGACGACTTTAAGTATGCTTTCGATAACCTGCCCGAAGTGCAATCGGAGGTTGGTCGCCCCAATCGTGCAGCCGCTGCTGCTTACCTCGCTAAGACTTACCTCTATAAGGCTTACCGTCAGGACGACCCCAAGAGCCATCAGGTTACTTCAATCGACCGCGACGACCTGCTGAACGTTGTTAAGTACACCGATCCTACTATCTACTCCGCCTCAGGCGTAGCGCTGGAATCAGACTTCCACAACAACTTCCGCCCGGAACCGCAGTATGAGAATGGTCCCGAATCTATCTGGGCTATGCAGTACTCGTTCAACGACGGTACCAACAATGGTAACTGTAACTGGGCCTACGGTCTGATTGTTCCGAACATCCCCGGCGTAACCGACGGTGGTTGCGACTTCTACAAGCCGAGCCAGAACCTGGTTAACGCCTTCCGCACCGATGCTAACGGTATGCCTTACCTCGACACCTTCAACGACAAGGACTACGACACCGCTACCGACTATGCCGACCCCCGTCTGTTCCTCACCGTTGGTATTCCGGGCCTGCCCTATATGTTCAACTCTAACTACATCATGGACCGCAGTGCTATCTGGAGCCGCAGTAATGGCCTGTATGGCTACTACGTAACCCTGAAGCAGAACGTTGACCCCGATGGCGACTACCTCGTAAAGGGTGCTTGGTGGGGCTCTCCGATGAACCGCATCGTGCTGCGCTACGCCGATATCCTGCTGATGCGTGCCGAGGCTCTCGTACAGCTCAATCAGGGTATTCCCGAAGCTATCGAAATCGTCAACTCGCTGCGTAACCGTGCCCGCCAGAGCACTTCCGTAATCTCCGACTACGAAAAGCTCTACAACGTTCACATGGCTGTTCGCCCCTACACCGGTTCTTACTCGCAGGCTGAAGCCCTGAAGATTGTTAAGTATGAGCGCCGCGTTGAGTTGGCTATGGAGAGCGACCGCTTCTTCGACCTGGTTCGCTGGGGTGAAGCTGCTTCGGTAATCAACAAGTACTACGCCGAAGAGGCCGACAACTGCACCATCTACTCCGGTGCTACGTTTACCGCCAACAAAAACGAATACCTGCCGATTCCTTACGCTCAGGTTGCTGCCTCCAATGGCCACTACACTCAGAACATCGGTAACTGGTAATCCTATCCATCTTTAATCTACAATTTCCGCAAACATGAAAACGTTTCTGAAATCAATATACACCCTGATGCTCAGCCTTGCGGTCATCGCTATGACCGCCTGCAGCGACGACAATACGTCAGGGCTCAACCTCGACGGTAACGCTCGTATCGAATCCGCCGTAATATCCGGTGTAGAGGCCATCATTGACCACTCTGCCAAAACCGTAGTTGCCAACTTCCCCATTGGCACCGACCTAAGCAACCTGACGGTCGACGCCATCACGCTCAGTCCGGGCGCTACCTGCAACCTCCCGGCCGGCACAAAGTTTAACGGCACCGTTCCCCAAGCAATCAAGGTTACAAACGGCGACGTTTACGACACCTATACCTTGACCGCTGCCCACGACAACGTTGAATTCCTCAGCTTCACGCTCAACGCCAAGTATTCCGGCACCATCGACAATTCGGCTCGTACAATCCTTGTATTCGTGCCGATCAACGAAGACGTTACTGCAATGCAGGCATCATTCACCATCACCGCCGGTGCAAGCGCCAACCCCGAATCGGGCTCACTGCTCGACTTTACCAACCCCGTTGAAATCGTAACAACCCTGCGCACAGCAACCATCACCTACACCGTAACGGTTGTCAAAGACGAGATGTCGCAAGAGCCCAAGGCATTTATCGGCAACGTTGCCTCCTACGACCTCCTCGGCGATGAGGCTAAAGCCGCCTGCCGCTGGATGCTCGACAATGTTCCCAACTCGCGCTACGTATCGCTGCAGGAGATTATCGACGGCACGGTACTGCTGGATGACTTCAAGATGGTATGGTGTCACTTCGACTTCACCGATTGGCCCAGCCAAATGTGGGACAGCCGCGACCAATTTAACAGCTATTGGCTGCGCGGCGGTGCAATCCTGGCTTCGCGCGACGGAGCTCGCTACATCAACGACGTTTGGCGCATCGCTCGCGACCAGCAATGTCCCAACAACATGTTTGGAGGCGACAGCTACGAAACCCTCGGCAACGACCTCGGCTTCACCATCACCGGCCACGAATCTCACGCCATCTACGACGGTATCGCTACCGACTCCGAAGGCCGAATCCTCCTGCAAGCTGCCGGTTGCCAAAACTCAGGCCGCACGCTCCAATGGTTTGTTGATTGGGATCCTTACGGTTCAATGACAGGTTGGGAAGAGCGCACCGGCGCAAAGGCTCTCGCCGCCGGCCATAACTACGACCCCAACTGCGTAACCATCGCCGAATTCGAACCTTACGAGGCTCTGAAAGGCTACACGTCGGGACGCGTGCTGACTATCGGCACTCCGGCTTACCAATGGTACAACCCCAACGGCGCTGCCAACCCCTACCGCGACAACATGGTTCAACTAACCAAGAACGCTATCAACTACCTTTGTCAGTAACCTAAAAGCAAATTCCAATCATGAAAAAGATGATTTTAAATATCGCCCTTATTGCTGCTGCAATGACTTCTCTGACCGCATGCAGCGATGACGACCCCGTGCTGACGCAGCGCGATTGGGACGGCACCACCGACTACTTCGCCTCCTCCGACCTCCAGCGCCAGGATATCTACTACAAGCCCTCGGTTGGCTACGTTGGCGACCCGATGCCGTTCTACGACCCGGTTGAAAAAGACTTTAAGATTCTCTATCTGCAGGACTATCGCCCCAATCAGGCCTACACTTATCATCCCATCTGGTGCCTGTCGACCGACGATGCCGCTTCCTACACGTCGCTGGGCGAAATCATCCCGTGCGGCTCTGCCGATGAGATTGATGCCGCTATCGGAACCGGCTCTACAATCTACGAGAACGGTGTTTACTACACGTTCTACACGGGCCACTCGGCCGATGCCAACAAGACCGGCGGCTTCGGGGAGGCTGTCCGCCTGGCAACCTCTACCGACTTCCGCAGCTGGGAGAAGAATCGCTCACTGCTGATTACCGGCGGCGAAACCTATAGCACCACTGATTTCCGCGACCCACTGGTATTCAAGGGTGACGACAACCAATATCACATGTTAATCTCCACCAAGCTCAACGGCAAGGGAGTTCTGGCTGAGTTTGTATCGGCCGACCTGCTCAACTGGCACGACAACGGCGTTTTCATGACGATGATGTGGGACCGCTTCTATGAGTGCCCCGATCTGTTCAAGATGGGCGAATGGTGGTACTTGGTCTACTCCGAGCAGCACGATGCAATCCGTAAGGTGCAATATTTCAAGGGCCATACGCTCGACGAGCTGAAAGCCTGCACCGCCAATGACGCCGGCCTCTGGCCTGACTCCCACGAAGGATTCCTCGACTCGCGTGGCCTTTATGCCGGCAAGACGGCCTCCAACGGCACTGACCGCTACATCTGGGGCTGGTGCGCAACTCGCTCCGGCGACAGCAATCTTGGCTCAAACGACTGGGCCGGCAACCTCGTAGCTCACAAACTGATTCAGCATGCCGACGGTACGCTGACCCTTGGTGAAGTACCGGCCATAGCCAACAAGTTTGGTCAGGGCAAGACCGGCGACTCATTCTCCATCTCGGGCGACAGCTACAAACTGATGGACCGCCTCGGCTACACCAACCGCATTAGCTTTACCGTAACCCTCTCCAACAAGACCGACAAGTTCGGCATCTCCCTGGCCCGTGGCAGCGACTCCTCGAAGTACTACACCTTCGTAGTTAACCCCGAAGGGGAAACCAACCGCAAAATCAATTTTGAAGAAGAGGGCTCCGAAGGCTCCGGCTTCATCGCCAATGCCGACAGCTACATCTTTGAGGCTCCTGCCGACGGCGTTTACAACATTACCATGGTCAACGACAATTCCGTTGTAACCCTCTATATCAACGATGTCCTTGCCTATACCAACCGAGTCTACGGCCTGACTCGCAACTGCTGGTCAATCAACAGCTACGGAGGCTCCCTCTCTGTCAGCAACCTACGCGTAGCTACTCTTTAACCTTGCCCTATAAGATATAAACGCTAACCAAAGAAAAGAGAAACGCCCCACCGTGAATGGTGGAGCGTTTCTCTTTTTTTGGTCGTCGGCGATTAACGCGCGTTGTACGGCGGCGGCGGTGTAATGTCGAGTAGGGATTAGAAATCGTAGTCGGCCTTTTCGATGAGCTCTTTGTCTTCAGCTACCTTGGAACCGATAGTTGTCAGCAGGTCGCCGACAACGCCGCCGTTCATACCAATCTGGAGGCACTTGAGCTGAACGTCGCGGTCGAGGCGTGCACGGCCTCCGGCGAAACGCAGGATGGTAGTCGGATGGATGAAGCGGAACATTGCGATTGCATTGAGCACTTCGTTTTGGGCCAACGGCTCGGTGCCTTCCAGCGGAGTGCCGGGAATCGGGCAGAGCAAGTTGATAGGAATTGAATGGGGTTCAACTCGGCGCAACTCCAGGGCCAACTCAATACGCTGGCGACGGGTTTCGCCCATGCCGATAATACCGCCGCTACAAACCTCAAAACCGATTTCGCGAGCAATCAAGATAGTCTTGATTTTGTCCTCAACGGTATGGGTTGTACAAAGCTTGGAGAAGTAGGAGGGAGCAGCTTCCAGGTTGCAGTGATAGCGAGTTACGCCCGAATCATAAAGCTTTTGGAGCTCTTCGCGGTTAAGCAATCCCATAGAAGCACACAGATGCATACCCCCCTTGTCGCGCAGCTCGCGATAGTAGCTGCAGGCGGTATCGAGAGCCTCACCCTTCATAGCGCGTCCGCTGGTAACCAGCGAGAAGCGACGGATACCTTGCAGGCGATTGTGCTCAGCTACACGCATACATTCCTCACGGCTAATCAGCGGATAGGTGCTGACAGATGTCTTATAATGAGCCGATTGAGCGCACCATTTACAGTTTTCCGGGCACTTACCGGAGCGAGCATTCAGAATAGAGCAGGAGTCAAACACACGAGGGCAAAACTTGCGTGTAATTTCATGAGCAGCAGCCCAGAGTTCCTCCTGTTGAGATTCTTCAAGGTTATCAAAGCTGAGAGCTTCTTCGGCGGTAATTTGCTCACCGCGCATTACTTTATCTTTTAAGGCTTGTATATCTAACATTTTCAATGTTGGTTTAACCCACAAAATTACTAATTTCCCTCCATATCGGCCTATTATTACCAATAATTTTTGGACGCTGTCAACCGAATATCGGATTTTTTTGTTAATTTTACGAAGCGATTTCTCTTTCGCACATACTCAATCACTCTTCCTAACTCCCTCTCTTCCTCTCTTCCTCTCCCCCCGCATACGTAACCAACGCTATACATGACCAACACACAAAATATCTCCAACGGCCCGGCGCCCTGCAGGAAAGGCGTCAGAGGCTCGATTCTAACTTTTAAAGCCGATCCGTTTCTTGTAGCGGAGGCTGACTCCTTCGATTATTTTCCCGACGGACTCATCGTAATTCAGAACGGCAAGATCCTGGAGGTTGGCAATTATGCCGACCTGCAGCCTCGCTATCCTGCGCTGACCGACATTGACCATTGGCCCGACGGACTGATTATGCCGGGCTTTATCGACTGCCATGTGCACTACGTACAGTCGCCGATGATCGGCTCCTTCGGCGATACGCTGCTACAATGGCTCAACCAGTATACATTCCCAACGGAATCGCGATTCCGCGACAAGGAGTTTGCGCAAGAAGTGGCCCGCCTGTTCTTCCGCCAAACCCTCCGTCACGGCACTACTACGGCCAACGTCTTCTCTACCACCTTCCCCGAATCGGTCGATGCTCTGTTTGAGGAGTCGGAGCGGTTGAATGCCCGCACGATTACGGGGAAAGTGCTGCAAGACCGCAACCTTCCCGACTCGCTGCGCGATAGCTCGGCAGAAGAATCCATTGAGCAAGCGGAAGCATTGCTCAACAAATGGCATGGCCGTGGCCGCCAACTCTACGCCATAATCCCCCGTTTTGCTCCAACTAGCACTCCTGAGCAGATGCACCTTGCCGGAGAGCTATATCAGGCACATATCAACGACGGCGTCTACCTGCATTCCCACCTCAACGAGACGCAAGACGAAATTGACTGGGTAAAGCAGCTATATCCTGCCGCTAAGAACTATACAGATGTTTACGACCACTTCGGCATGATTGGCCGCCGAACCGTTATGGCTCACTGCTGCCTGATGCGCCCTGAGGAATGGCAACGCCTGAGCGATGCCGAGGTTGGCATTGCCCACTGTCCGTCATCCAACCTGTTCCTCGGCGACGGCGAATTTAAATTCTGGGAAGCAAAAGATGCCGTCCGACCTTGCAATATCGGCATCGGTTCGGATGTCGGCGCCGGCACCAGCTTCTCAATCGTCCGTCAGCTGGGCGAAGCCTACAAGGTTGGGATGCTGCAGGCCCATGCTTTGACGGCCAAGCACAGTTTCTATATGGCAACTTTGGGAGGTGCCCGTGTACTTCATCTAGAGGATAAAATCGGAGCCATCCGCCCCGGCAACGAGGCAGACCTCGCCGTAATCAATCTCAAGCCTACGGAGTTCCTGGAATGGCGTCTGCAATTCTCTCATGACATTTTCGATAAGCTGTTCGTCCTCCAAACCGTAGCCCCCGACAACCTCATCAGCGCAACCTATCTTGCCGGCCGAAAAGTTGCAGACTACAACCGACCTTAAGCATTGACGAAGTGAGGAGTCAAGACAGAAAAAAGTAAGCGTTTTAAAGGCTGTTGCGAAAGCCTTTAAAACGCTTATTTAGTTTTTATATAGCCTCTAATTACAGGCGAGCCTTGATAGCAGCGGTTTCTGCTTCATAGCCGGGCTTAGCCAGCAGAGCAAACATATTGCGCTTGTAAGCTTCTACGCCGGGCTGGTTGAAGGGGTTAACATCGAGCATATAGCCTGAGATGCCGCAAGCCTTCTCGAAGAAGTAGATAAGTTCGCCGAGGTATTCCTCCTTGAGGGCAGGGATTGTAATCTGCAGGTTGGGCACGTTGCCGTCAACGTGGGCCAAACGAGTACCGAGTTCTGCCATCTTGTTAACTTCGTCAACATGCTTGCCGGCAAGGTAGTTCAGGCCGTCGAGGTTAGCATCGTCAGAGGGGATGATAGTTTCTTTTGCAGTCTTCTCTACAGAGATAACGGTTTCGAAGATGGTGCGTTCGCCGTCCTGAATCCACTGACCCATTGAGTGGAGGTCGGTTGAGTTGTCAACAGATGCGGGGAAGATACCCTTGCCATCCTTACCCTCGCTTTCGCCGTAGAGCTGCTTCCACCATTCAGCAACATAGTGGAGTTTGGGGTTGTAGTTGACCATGATTTCGATCTTCTTACCTGAACGGTAGAGAGCGTTACGGGTGTTAGCGTAAACAACGCAGGGGTTCTCGTTGTTGGCTTCCTTGGTAGCAGCTTCCATGCGGCGAGCACCTTCGAGGAGCTTGCGGATGTCGAAGCCGGCAATTGCGATGGGGAGCAGACCAACCGGAGTCAGCACTGAGAAACGACCGCCAACGTTGTCGGCGATAACGAATGTCTTGTAGCCTTCTTCGGTAGCGAGCTGACGCAGAGCACCGCGCTTAGCGTCGGTGATGGCAACGATGCGCTTAGCAGCAACTTCCTTGCCCTCCTGCTTCTCGAGCTGTTCCTTGAGCAGACGGAAAGCGATAGCGGGTTCGGTTGTTGTGCCCGACTTAGAGATAACAACGATACCGAATTTCTTATCCTTCAGGAAGTCCTGAAGTTCGTTGAGGTAGTCCTCACCGATGTTGTGACCGGCGAAGAGCACATTGCAGCGGCGAGCGTCGCCCTTTGCACGCAGAGTAGAGAAGCTGTCGCTGAGAGCCTCAATAACAGCCTTTGCACCGAGGTAGCTACCACCGATACCGATAGCAACAACAAATTCGCAGTTTTCGCGAAG
>CAZEST010000040.1:9900-15250 GCA_964514745.1 uncultured Alistipes sp. | reverse complement strand
CACGAACGCGGATAGTCATTTCACCGCCGGGGGCACCGTTAGGAGATGTAACCGACACACCGGCAGCCTTGCCCTGCAGAGCCTGTGCAGCCGAAACGATGGGGCGGTTTTCCAGGTCCTTGGAAGAAACGGTAGAGATAGCTGTAGTTACGTCTTTACGCTTTACCGAGCCGTAACCGATAACTACTACTTCATCCAGGATGTTGTTGTCCTCCTGAAGCGTTACCTGCATACCGTTCTTTGCGGGGCCTTCGTAGGGAAGGTAACCGATATAGCTGACAACGATTGTTGCCCCCGGTTTAACCGAGAGAGCAAACTTACCGTCGAGATCGGTAGAGGTAGCCGTCTGGGTTCCTTTAACCTGAACGGTAGCTCCAATCATAGGATCACCGGAAGCATCCTTGACGACACCGGTGACATTCGACTGCGCAAACGCGCCTAATGTCCCCATAAGGAAAATCATCAGGAAGCCAAGCAGCCTAAATGGATTATGGATTTCTTTTTGCATGGTAGGTATATTAAGATTAATATTTTTCAAGGGGTTAGCTTTAAACGTAGTTAGGACTAATGGGTTTGTAATGCAAAGTTATGACAGATTTTTTATAATTATAATAGGTGGTAATAGTTGATGGTAAGTGCGCAAAAATAGCTATCAGCTAATAATCAGCTAATTAAGAGTGTTAACAAATCTTATTTCGGTAAGTTTTCAAAGTATTAAAATATAGTCTTTCCAAGCGAGCGCACTCGTTCCGGAAACTTAATTGAGGATTCTGCAGCTTTTGCGCGCGTACGTTGGCGCGTATTATAGACGGTCTGGACGGAGCAATGGAGGAATCGGGCAATAGCCGTAGAGTCGGTCAAGCCCAGGCGGACCAAGGCATAGATGCGGAGCTCGGTATTCAGCAGGTCGCCTTTCTTCAGCTCAATCTGCTCTTCGGGGCGAAGCAGCGAATTGAAATCGCGCACGAAATCGGGGTAGATACCGAGGAAGATTTTATCAAACGTACGGTGGAGTTCTTTAATTTCGGCCTGCGAAAGCTCGGGGGTCTTGGTAATCTGACGCAGTTCTTCGTATTTTCCGGCAATCAGCAGGCGATAGATATTCTTACGGAAGTCGTCGAGTTTGCTGATATAGTTAGAGCATATCGCAAATATGTCGGCAATATATTTTTCCTTAGCGAGATTAGTCTGCGAGAGCTCCATAGCGCCTTCGCGTGCATTGGAATAGAGGCCGGAGAGCGTCCGGTTAGCGTCTTCCAACTGTTTCTGAAGGATTTCCAGCTGCTCTACCTTGTCGTTGAGGGCAAGGTTGGCATCGTTGAGCATGGCTCGGCTCTGGCGTAAGCGACGCATCTGCACGATGATGAAACCCATAGCGGCAATCAATCCCAGCAGGATAGCACCGAGGAGTTTTAGATAGTTGGACGCGCGCTGCTCTTGGTGCTCCAACTCGGTCTGGTAGGCTTGGGAAATTTTGTGCTGGAGTTCGGCCAGGCGTCCTACCCTGACTCGACTTTTATACTGGTTGGCACACTGGATACAGTAGCTGATATATTCGTTGGCACGCTTGAGGTTGTTGCCGGTAGCGTCGCCGGTAGTCCGCTCATCGTAAAGCGTGTTGGCAACCTCCTCCAGCGAGGCAATCTCCTTGTTGGAGGCTCGCACATCGGCGATGGCCGAAATAATCAGATAGCGCAAGCTGTTCTCGCGGTCGTTGAGTTTAGCGTAAAGTTTACTGAGAATCCAAGCGTCCATGGCGTCTTTACGCGAATTAAACTCGCCGGCATCAACGCGTTTTTTCAGTTCCGGGATAATATCGGCCACGTTGCTCGACGATTTCAGGTCGCGCCAGCCCATAAACCAACCGTAACGGGGATCGGAAGGGGATAAAGCTTGGCATAAGGAATCTAATTTAGCCGAAGCAGCGGCATCAATCGGGGTTTCCGTAGAGTTTAACCCGAAGAATTGGTCGCGATGGGTAGTTACGAACAGCAGGGCTTCATAATAACGAGCCTCCAGGTTGGCATCCAACTCCGCCGGATTAATATTCGACATGATTTCCTCGGCTTGGCTCAGCAGACCGGTAGCCGCCATCAGGTAGGCCTTATTAATCTGCATCTCGTCCATCCAGCTTTGATGGGCCGTCTCGCGAGCGATGCGATATGCAACATTAGCATAGTGCATAGCCGAATCGGAGTCGAAGGAGTAATATTCGTCGTAGAGATTGCGAGCAATCCAATAGCATTGGTCGCGGTCGGTTGACTGCCTGAAGTCCTTACGTAAGGAATTGATTTTATCTACCTTCTGTTTCTCGATAACGCTACTTTGGGCCAAGGTTGCATCCAGCACTTGCAGCAACTGCTCGGCGGTCATTCCCGGAAGGTTATCTGCAGCAACCGCAGAGCCGTCGGCCTTGGTTTGAGCCGAAATGGAAGGTAGCAGACAAACAGCAACAACAAAGCAGACGGCAATCTTAACTGCCGAAGCAACCGCCTGCAAACGTAAGGCGCGGATGAATTTCTGTTTTTCAGGTTTGATTGGCATGAAACAGTTGCAAAAGTACAGATTTTTTTAGACTTCATCTAATAGTTTTAGCTAATTTTTTGTAATTTTGTCGCTGAATCCGTGAGGATTCCGTTTTCAAGGAAGAACCTTTTAATAAATTTCCATCTTCCGATAATATATGTTAGCTTAATCTACACTTTTAACATAGGTAATATTTCTAAGGAATGTCTTTTACAAGCAAAATTGAATTTCGACCCAAGCTGTGGTCGGCGCTGAAGCATTACAATGCCTCTAAGTTTCAGGCAGATCTGACTGCCGGAGTCGTTGTAGGCATCGTAGCGTTGCCGTTGGCTATTGCGTTTGCTATCGCCAGCGGTGTAACCCCCACGGTAGGTCTGATGACCGCAATCTTGGGTGGCTTCCTGGTATCGGCCTTCGGCGGTAACTCCGTGCAGATTGGCGGACCTACCGGCGCGTTCATTGTAATCGTCTACGGTATCATCCAGCAATTCGGGCTGGAGGGCCTTGCCCTGGCAACCCTGATGGCCGGTTTGATACTGGTCTTGATGGGGCTTTTCAAGCTTGGTACGGTTATCAAGTTTATTCCCTATCCTATCGTAATCGGCTTCACAGCCGGTATCGCCCTGACAATTTTCTCTACTCAGGTCAACGATTTCTTCGGTCTGGGCCTGGAGAAAGTACCCTCCGATTTCCTGTCGAAATGGGGCGTCTACCTCCAGAATTTCGACAAGATTGACTGGTTAACCCTCGCCGTAGGCTTGGTAACCTTGGTTATCATCATTGCAACACCCAAGATTTCCAAGCGCCTGCCCGGGGCATTGATTGCCATCATCGTTGTGACCATTGCCGTTTACCTGCTGAACCTCAACGGCATCGGCTCCAACATCGAGACTATCGGCTCGCGCTTCGGTGAGTTGAAAGCCCAGATGCCCGAAATCAAGACGTTCTCGCTCGATATGGAGACCATCAACAAGCTACTCCCCTCGGCATTTACCATCGCAATGCTCGGCGCTATCGAGTCGCTACTGTCGGCGACGGTTGCCGACGGTGTGACCGGTTCGCGCACCTCTACCAACACGGAGCTTATCGGACAAGGTATCGCTAACATTGCCGTGCCGTTTATCGGCGGCATCCCCGTTACCGGTGCTATCGCTCGCACCATGACCAACATCACCAACGGCGGACGCACACCGGTTGCCGGCATCATCCATGCAGTAGTCTTGTTGCTGATTTACATCTTCTTGATGCCGCTGATTTGCCTGGTTCCAATGGCATGTCTGGCAGCCGTACTGATGGTTGTTGCCTACAACATGAGCGGCTGGCGCACGATTGTCGGTCTGTTCAAGTCGCCAAAGAGCGATGTCTCCGTACTGATTGTAACCTTCCTGCTGACCGTAATTCTCGACCTTACAATCGCAATCGAGTTAGGTCTGCTGCTGGCCGTTGTGCTGTTCATGCGCCGCGTTATGGAGAATACTCAGATTAAAGTTTACTCCAAGCAGCTCGACGTTGCCGAAGATACCGACCTTGACGACTCCCACCACGAAGTGCTCGACGTACTGCCCGGCATCGAAGTTTATGAGATTGACGGCCCGTTCTTCTTCGGTATTGCAACGAAGTTCGACGAAATGATGCGCGCCACCATCGGTGAACGTCCGAAGGTTCGTATCCTGCGCATGCGTAAAGTGCCGTTTATCGACTCTACAGCTATCCACAACCTGGAGATTCTGATTAAGTCGTCGGAAGATGCCGGCATCCACGTTGTACTTTCCGGCGTTCGCGACTCCGTACGCCAGACCCTCGTAAAGGCCGGCATTGAGCGCCTCATCAGCGATGACCACATCTGCGATCACATCTCCAAGGCCGTAGTAATGGCCAACAGCATCGTCCGCGCCAACCCCGCCTAATCCCTGTTCAGCCTCGGCTTCCGCCTCTGCCACCGTCGTGTAGCGGACAGCCTCCCCCCATATTGCGCTTCGGGCCCTCCGCCCGAGGCGCTTTTTTTGCGCCCTCCCCCCGCTACCTCACCAACAGCCTCGTAGATTCACCTATTTCACTGATTGTCTTGGCTAAGTTATTCATCTGCCACGCTTTTTCGCGAGTCATCGGCAAACGTTCCATACTATATTCCGTTGGCGCAATATAAAGTAATTGGCCATTGGCGCAATAGTCAAACGCCTTCCCTACAGGCTTGTAACGCTCAGGCAGACCATTATCAAGAATCTCTATCACGTTACCTCCAACTTCCAATGCAGCATTTCTAATGGCTCTCTCAGCTCCACTAATAAACGGCGAGACCAATACCCCTCCATTTTCAGCCTCGCTGAGCCACCGTCGGCTACATTCTTCTCGCTCAATAGGCGAAAAATGGCTCCTTACAACTACTAAATCTTTTTCAACCGCCCTCAACAAAAAGATATTACCATACGCACAATATTGCTTATCGGCAATCGTGATTACATGACGTTTAATAAACAAATCGGGGTAACGAAGCTTTATCAAATAGCGACGAGGGTTATCAAGAATATAGTTAGTAAGCGTATCAAGTTGACCTCTTCGAGTAACAATTCGGTCATGAAAGCGCCGTTCAAATATCGAGACCTTCTGATTAGCTATATCTGAACCACTGCACAAACGCCAAAGGGCTTGGCTACAACTCCCCTTTATGGTAGCTACTACTGTACCAAAAGGCTGTTGTAGAGGTTGGGTAACGTACATTATCAAATGAACATGGTCCGGCATTACGACATATCGAAGGATTGAGATATGCGGAGTCTTTTGCTGGAACATAGTAAGAGCGCTTTCTATGGCTTTTCCCCCAAGA
>CAZEST010000040.1:0-9800 GCA_964514745.1 uncultured Alistipes sp. | reverse complement strand
CGGAGTCTTTTGCTGGAACATAGTAAGAGCGCTTTCTATGGCTTTTCCCCCAAGATTCATGGTTATCACCGGTTTATTCGGAGCCCCTGAAATGGAGCAAAATGGAGGAATCAATGGATTCTTCTGAAAAGTGAGCATATAGATACAAGGCTCTTGATAGTTATGCCAATTCGCACGACGGTAATATCGCGGATCTTTCGGTCTATAAGGATGGATTTCCATGGCAACAAGCGCGTGATGAATATTATTAATTTATGCAAAAATAGGCATTATTATCTCCTCTGCCAAGTCATTGCCCGGCTTTTTTCTTTCAAGCCTGAAATTTTATTTATGTGCTGTTTTGATGATTCTTTCCCGTCGCAGTAGCTCCGGGCACACAACTCTGAGAACGACATTTTTTCAGGAGCGAACAACATCTTTTAGAAGCGTTGCTCCCCACCTATTCAGCGCTTCGGAAGGCTATCCCCCTAAGAATTACCCTCTAAGTTGTGTGCCCGGAGCTACTGCGACGGGAAAGAATAAGCTAAGCCGTTGGGGAAATTCACAAAATAGCAGACGGGAGAGGCGGATTGGGCGGTAACTTCGCGGTAAAAAAGGCTATGAAAAAGATTACTGCTACTGAATGCGAAGCAACCAACCTCAGGCGCGACCTACTGAACAAGCAGACATGGCGACGCGTCGGAATCCCAACCCAAATCTATACCACATCAACGAAAAACAGCCCGGCGATTAGCGTAGAGGCGTTGCCGTTTGCAAGGATTGAGGCGAACGGCGGTGATGGCCGTGCAATCATTCTGCTGACTGACGCTGACAATCGACTCTACTACCGCATCGAGCAACCATCGACGGATACGACATCGAAGCAGACTCCCGAAGAATTAGCCACCGAATCGGCTGCAGACCTTCCGGAGCTGTTGGCGGAGCTGCCGGCAGAGGTAATGTTGGCGATAACGCAAACAAAGGGTGTTATCCGATTGATGCTAAAGCATCAAGCCGACCGGTATCTCACCTACGATGCCGACCTGAAAGTTACCTTCTGCGGAGCTATGCCGGAGTTGCCGGAACTCCGCCTTACAGCTACGGATTACAATACGCTCTACGCAACCGTGCCGCAACTAACGCTATCCGGGCAGAGCCCGGGGAGCAGTGGTTCGCAACTCAGTTCCGCCGACAACAAACTGCTGTCTACCGCCCTAATCTCAACCTACGAGGCGCTGCGCCGGCAGGCTCATGAACTGGGCTATTGCGTGCAACCCATCCTTGCCCGTTATCGACTACTGGATGCCGGCGGCAACACCGTTGCCGTTGGTCCAACCGTAGCACTTTCTACGGCCGATGGGTTCTCCGCTACCGCTACGATCATTCAAACCTCAACCGACAACCTGCAAACTCTCAGCGAAACGACGATGGCGCTTGCATGCTACCGACCGGCTATCATTAGTCCTTCGGAGCTACCAGCGCCATGGAACACACTTATCAGCAAAGTCGTCGTTGAAGTTTCCAATGAACTCGACCCACTCAACAGCTCTCTCCAAGCGCCCCACCGCATTCAACGCGACAGCAGCACAGGCCGGATCACACTCAGTTCACGTCTGCCCGGCTTCTCGCTGGGGATGGTGCTCGACAGCAACCGGTTCCATACCCTTGCCATTCAGGGCCTCACCGCGACGCGCTACATCGCTTCAGAATTTATCCGGCCCTACAACAGCGGCATTGCCTTGCCGGGGACGCTCCGAACCTTCCAAGCTACAAATCTAACAATCCCCTCGAGCGTAACCACAGCCGCGGTTGCCATGCGCAATCGCAGCTACTCAGCTGCAACAGAAAGCGGTAATGTAACCGTAGCTTGCAATCCGCTGACACAACCATTCTACGGATGGTCGCCCAACAGCTTCATAGCCTCGACAGATACTTCAAGCGACGGGGTATGGCGCTTAGCCTTCAGCGTAAAACTCTCAACCCAAAGCGGCGAACACTGGCTCAAACACGAAGTTGGAGGGCTCGGCTCCGGTCCGGCTGATTTTCTACCGCTTCTCTGCTATCCCTCAACCGACGCTACCGAACTGCAGATAAGCTACCTTGCGCCCAACGGCACCTGCTACGCGCAGCTATTTCCACTTACAGCTCTGCCCGAAGCCGGAATAGCCTGCTATATTAATCCGAATCTGGACCGTATCACCCTCAGCCAACAGGTTGACAGCTATCAACCCCAAGGCGAACAACAGGAAGCTACGTTGCAAAACGGAGTAGCCGACATTCTCTCGACCAACGACCTCGGCAATCTTATCGACAGTATACCAATCACCAATACGGCTATCCACGCCGTCTACAACCAGCCTCGCGGAGAATCCGGTTGGGACTTTTCGCGCAAGAGACTGCTGTTCTTCAGCAACAACGGCACGAGGCTCGCCTCGCTGACCGCAGCAGGCTCGTTCAGCACAGCTACCACTGTAGATAACCGCCCGGTTCGGTCGGCTCGAGCCGTTTGCTGCGCTACCGCCGATAACGGGGCATCATTGATGGCTATTGCCGGCAACGATCTTATCGAGATTTCAGGCCAAAAGGCTACAACGCGCAGCGCCTTCCTGCTCCAACAGATCGAACACCGCGAACCAACCGCCCTCATATCGGACGACACCGAAATCGGCTGGTGCGACCGCTACCACGAGTTATGGATTCACGTCGGCAACGGTCTGCTCTATCGCCTGACCAACGACAACGAACTCGTCAAGGCAAACCTGCCCGATATCAACGCCGCTACGACACTCCGCCTAGCTCGTTGGGAGGGGGACCTCCTGCTGCTGGCGCACGGTTCCGGCACCTTCAGCCTCAGCCGGGAAGCAACATCAGGCACCTTACCCATTAGGCTGCGCACACGATATCAGGCAGCAGAGCGCCCCACCCTGCTAACCCTTAACACCTTCGGCACAAGCCTGACGGGAGAATGCACCCTAAAAGGAGACCGAGGCACCGAGATTGCCGAGATGCTCCTTCGCGTCGCCATTGACGGAGACATCAACGCCCCGTTATCGCTGCGCCTTGCATCCCCATATCGCGATTTCCTGGAAACCGACATCAGCTTAACCGCCGGAGCAGACCTGGCAATCCTACCAACTGAACTTCGATAACCCCTTTTCCCCCCACTTATTCCCTACATGGAAAGCACAGAGAATTTTGCAGATATCTGGGCCGAGAACCTGGAGCGCAATAGCCTGCGCGACAGCTTGGAGTTGTTCGATCCCATCAGTGGGGTCGGCAGCTCCGGCGACCGCGTAGAGGTCGGTCCGGAGCCGTGGACCGAAGGACGTGAACTAGTGCCACGCGAAATGCTCGCCGACCCCAAATACCCATCAGCCCGTAGTCCCGAAAACTGGCAACGGTTGCGCATCCACTACGACTTCGAATATTGGGCTGCCAAATGCTGCCACATAAAGGACAAGAACAGCCGACAAATCATCCCCTTCATCCTTAACCGACCGCAGCGCCGCGTTGTAAAGTTGCTGGAGGCCGACAGGCGCGCCGGTATGCCGATGCGCATGATAATCCTGAAAGCTCGTCAATGGGGCGGAAGTACGGTGGTTGAGATGTACATGGCCTGGATTCAATCCGAACTGTCGAGCAACTGCCACGCCATAGTTTGCGGGGCCGAAAAGACCGGCACACAAGTTGTATTGAACCTCTACAGCGACATGCTGGCCCACTATCCCGAAGCACTTTGGAAAGGCGACAGCAAACCAAAGTTGAAAAGTACGCGAGGCATCCTCCAACTCGAAGGGCGCGACAACCGTATCTATCTGGCAGCATCAACCAATCCCAACGCAGTGCGCGGCGTCGATGCCTCGCTGGTACATCTAACCGAGGCTGCCTACTGGAAGGCCACCGCCGGCAAGGACCCCTGGGACGCTGTCAGGGCCATCTATTGCTCCGTAGCTATGAGCGAAATGACCATGATAGTAATGGAGTCAACCGCCGACGGCGTAGGCTCCTTCTTCCATGAAGAATGGCTACGCGCCGAATCGGGCAAAAGCGATATGAGAGCCGTCTTCGTAGCATGGCATGAAATCAAAGCCTACTCCCTGCATTTCAACTCTCAAGAGCAAGCCCGTCAGCTCTGGCAGCAGATGGACGACTACGAGAAAAATCTATGGACAACCGAGCAGCTTACGCTCGAACAGATCCACTGGTACCACCGTCGTCGTCGCGAAATGAAAGAACACTCCAAGATGAAAAGCGAGTTCCCAACAACCGCCCTTGAAGCGTTTACGTCGTCCTCAACAAACGTGTTCCCCATGGAGCGCACCAACATTTTGCGTCGCCAATGCCGTCAGCCTATAGCCTACGGCGATATCTGTTCGCGAGCAGGAGCCCTGACCGGGCCTCGCGCACTCCAAGGGGTAGGCTTTCGCAACGATAGCGAAGGGCTACTGCATATCTGGGCCTTCCCCGAAGAGGGTGCTAAATATGTTGTAGCCGTAGACATCGGCGGATTGAGCGACAAGGCCGATTGGAGCGTAATCCTGGTTCTTCGCAACGGCGCGAAGCCGGAAGTTGTAGCGCAATGGCGCAGCCATCTCGACCATGACCTGCTGGTCTGGAAGGCAGCCATGATTGCGCGCTATTACAACGATGCAATTCTTGCCTTCGAAAGCAATACCCTCGAAAGCGAAAACCGCTCGGGCAGCGCCGAAGCCGCCTATGCTCAGGGGGCCCTCATTCTCCACGAACTCTACCGCCATTACCGCAATCTCTATCGTCGCACCGTTGAAGATGGCGGAGGGAGCCACCGCTTGCCCGGATTCCACACGAATCGCCAAACCAAGCAAATGATTATCAGCGAACTGATTGCTGCCGTTCGCGATGGGCGCTACATCGAGCGCTCAACCGATGCCTGCGATGAATTCGACTGCTACGAGCGCCGACAAAACGGCTCCTACGCCGCTCGCCAAGGACGCCACGACGACCTGCTGATGACTCGCGCCATCGGCCTGCATGTAGCTCGCGACTACAACTTCGATGACGGTTCAGACCTCGACCTGCAAGGCTACGGCAAACTCTGGGCTGCAACGACCGACGACAACGATGATGACGGATGGGGCGACTGACCGGATACAAAAGAGGCAAGGTAAATCTCGCGACTTTCCTTGCCCAGCATACGTAGTAATATTACCAGTCAATAATATGTGTAAATAAGCAATGGATATGCTAAGTATCTTCCTTTGTAAGTATCTCCTTTGGTAATTCTTCGGTTATTTTATCACATTCATATATTATCCATAAAACCTGTACCATAAAAAAGTACGGGAGAACGTCTGATTGCAATCCTTTCTGAGGCACCGCCAAGCGCCCGGTCCATAGATTGAAATCCACGTTTCTCCCGCACCTACGTTCGAAGAATTATATATCTTTCTTTTGCGGTTGCGAAACTCTCTGTTCCTTGGACTTATTTAGGGAATAAGATTGGCGGGTTTCCAGACTGGGAAAGGAGCTGGCTTATGATTGCAATATAAATGTTCTTTCGGCTGCAAAGATACAACTCATTTTGTTTATATGCAAATTTTGCAACAGAAAATACTTTAAAAAGTAACAGCATTTTAACAGGAATATAATTTTTTCATGAAATTTTGATTTTCAACATGTTACATTGCCCAAAATTTCAAAGTCACAATTTATCCTACAGATTGCGTCAACGCTATACTAACTTTGCATTGTCAATCGACAACAGATTTTAAGACTTCTTTATACATTTAGTATTTTATTTACCGTATCTAATTTCTAAATTAAACCCCAATCAACGTTATGAAAGACAAAAACAAAGAAACCGCTGCCGAGGAAAATCGTAGCAATGAGGCCGGCATCCTCCCCGAAACCGCCCCCAAAACCAACGATGCAGCAAGCCAACCGGAGCCACAACCCAAACCGGAGCCCGAGCCGGCGCCGGAATCTACATCAGAGCCCAAACCGGAATCTACAGCCGAAACAGAGCCTAACACGGAGCCTGATTTAGAACAACGCTTGGCTGAAGCCGAGAACAGAGGTTACCTGCGAGGCCGCAACGAGCGAATCGAAGAACTAATGAAAGAACCTGCCACACTCGAACGCCAACCAGCCCCTCCTTCAGCGGCAACATCTCCCGGATGGGATGACTGGCAGGCCGATTCCCAACCAATGATTCTTAACAACCCTCACGTCTCAATCTGGGACAAATAATAACCTTTTAAACCTTTAACATCATGAGTTTCTACAAAACCCTCCAGACCATCACCACCATCAGCGATGCAATCGCAATCGCCGGCAAGTCAATCGTCAACACTATCGCTACTATTGTCAACGGCATCAAGTCAATCTTCTCGAAGTCAAAAAAGAACAAGGACAACGATGACGACAACAACAACAACGACGACAGCAACTATCCCAACGATGATACGCCCGCTATGCCTACAACCGTGGTCGCTCTGGCCGTAATCGCCGTAGCAGCCTTCGCTATCAGCTTTCTGCTACCTAATCCTACTGACGGAGCTGTTATGGCGTTTGCAATGGTAGCCGGGGTTGCCGGCAAGGGGAAGCACATCGTTGACGAACCCCTCACCACCAATCTCGCCGAGACTGCTTCGCCCGGACTCCTTCGCAACGAGATTGACGACAGAATCGTAAAGATTCGCCCTATGTCGACCCCTCTCGACCAGATTTCGCGCTACGGCGGCGCTCGCGTTTGCGGTTCTATGAAAGTTGATTACTACTCGGTTGACACTCGCCCTACCGAGGACACCGTCAAAACCGACTACTCTGCCGGCCGCACGCCTTCATCCGAGCCTGCTACCCTTGCTGTCAACAATCCTAACGTATTCGAGCCTTCAACTACGTTGCTCGCACCTGAAATTAAGGTTTCCGACGGCGGCTCACTGGTGCTCTACGTTATCAGCCGCGATACAGCCGGCATCAAAGTCCTCGCCGTTAACAACTACGTCAGCGGCACAGACAACACCTACGTCCCCGACATCCCCGCCGGCACAAAACTGGTAAGAATGGGGCGCGCAGCTGCCGAACTCGACGTGATGACGGCCCAGTTTGAAGCTCTTCCCAAGAAAGAGACCAACTATTGCCAGATTTTCAAAGCCCAGGTTGAGCAATCAACCTTCATGAAGATCGCCAACAAGGAGGTTGGTTGGACCTTCTCCGACCAAGAGGAGGCAGCCATCATCGATATGCGCCTTGGCATGGAGAAGAACTTCCTCTTCGGCCATAAGGCTATCATTACCGACCCCGACAAGCAAGACAGCATCTTGCTGACAGGCGGTATCTGGAACCAGACCGACAACACCTTCGAATACGACTCCCTTTCATCGGAGAGCGCACTAATCGATCTTTGCAAAAAGGCCTTCACCAACAGTGCCGGCTCCTCCAGAAAGGTGCTAATCGGCGGTACCGGCCTTATTGAGCAGCTCAATAAGATTGACCACTCTCGCGTGCTCTCCGCCGAACAGTCAACAACCAAGTGGGGCCTCGACTTCACCGAAATCCACTCCAAGTTCGGCACGCTCTACGTACTGCTCTCCGAAGTGTTCGACCAATGCGGTATGCCCGACGGCGGCATGGTTATCGACCCCGAGTACATCACCAAGTACAGCCACGTACCGTTCCGCACAGAGCGCCTCAATCTCCGCTCTGCAGGCGTTCGCAACACGGATGCCATCGTCATCACCGAAGCCTCCTGCTTGGTACTCCGCTACCCGGCCAGCCATATGCGTATTGTCCATAAATCATAAACCTCAACATAGACGCAAACCGTTATGATTCTTACTGAAAAAGAGATGGTGCGTCTATGGCTCCTCCGCAAGGGCTACGAGCCTTTGCGGAGTGATTGCACCATAACGCGCAGCGATGGCAACGACCTCGAAGGCCTCGCCCGAATAGAATGTCGCCTTTGGTATGAAAACCTTCTGCTAAACGGCCCTGACTCATTGCTGATTCCCCACGACCTGGCCAACAGCACCGACCTCAAAATCGCTATGACATTGGCAAACTCTATCATGGTCACGCTCCCCGACAACTGCATCCGTCCGATTGCCGTTAAGCTCAGCAGCTGGCTGGCGCCGGCTATAATTGTTGACGCCGATTCGCCGCTGGCCCGTCGGCAATATACGCCCTATTGCGCCGGAGGAATAACCGCACCGGTTGCCGTAAGGCATCCCAACAACTGCCTCGAACTGTTCAGTCCCGCCTACGAAAATTCCGATACACTGACCGCCCTGCTCTGCATCGTTCGCCAAACAGATGCCGACAACCCCGACGAACTAATCTACGAATTTCAACCGGCTGCATTAGACACCGCAAATTAAATCTACTATGAACAACGAATCTGAAATACGCAACAAACTGCTGCTGGAGGCTGCCCACAACGCCTGGCTCGCAATGGCTCCGATACGCGAACGCCGTCGGCGCTACTGCAATTTTACCTACGGCGACCAATGGTGCGACATTACTACCGACCTCAAGGGCACCCCCTGTACGGAACGCGCCGAAGCCGAAAGCGTAGGCCGAAAACCGATGACCAACAACTTAATCCGCCGCTTGGTAAAGGCCGTAATCGGTCGCTACCGAATGGAGCGCCTGGAAAAGCCCGAGGGATTTCGGAAGGCTGATCCGAATGGGTTCAACAACCTCGACGAACTGGATGCCCGCACGCTCGAAGAATTCCTGATTTCCGGCATGGCAATCCATCGCGTTTGCCGCGAAAAGCGCATCAACGGCGACGGAGTTTGGGCCGACAACATCTCCCCCAACCGTTTCTTCGTCAACGCTTTTACCGACACTCGCGGATGCGACTTGGAACTGGTAGGCTCGCTGCTGGATATGTCGATGGCCGAAGTATTGATGCGCTTCGCCGGAGGGTCTGCACGGCGCGCTGCCCAACTGAAGAAGCTATACGGCAACGTCAGTTCCTCGCAAAGCATCTATAGCTCCCCGCTGGATTCATCCGACATATCCTTCTTCCACACCAACAACGGCAAATGCCGCGTAATTGAATTATGGACCCTGGAATGTCGCGAACGCCTCCGCTGCCACGATCCCTTGCAAGCCACGCTATTCTTCCTTCCGGCATCCCACACGGCCCAACTGCGCCGACGCAATGCCCAACGCCGCCGTCAACATCAGCCTCAGATTCAGAGCCGCTGGGAAGTAGCCTCCCTATGGCACTGTCGCTATCTTGCACCTGACGGCACGGAACTGGCCGGCTTTGATTCCCCTCTGGCCGATGGCTCGCTCCCCTATGCGATAAAAATGTATCCCCTAATTGATGGCGAAGTCCATTCCCTGGTAGAGGACGTTATCGACCAACAGAAGTATGTCAACCGATTAATAACCCTGATGGACCATATCATGGGAGTATCAGCCAAAGGCGCCCTGTTGTTCCCGAAGGAGTGTAAAATCGACAAATTCTCCGTTGAGCAATACGCTAAAATGTGGTCCACACCGGGAGCCGTCATTCCCTATCACCCCTTCGACGGCAACGAGCCCCATCAGATTAGTTCAACCCCTACCGACATCGGCGCCAAAGAGATGCTCCAGACCCAAATCGGGTTGTTTGAAGACATCTCCGGCGTCAACTCTACCCTTATGGGAAAGAACATCAGCGGCGCCGTCGGTGCGGAGCGCTATCAAACCGAAATGCGCAACTCCGCCGTCAGCATTCTCGACCTGATGGAAACCTTTTCCGACTTTACCTCGCGCAGGAATCGCCTAATGCAACAAGCCTGAAATGTTAAGAATTCTTGCATCAAATGGGCGTCATTACGGCCCAA
>CAZEST010000039.1:0-15368 GCA_964514745.1 uncultured Alistipes sp. | reverse complement strand
CCATCACCACCACCATCACCACGACGACGAGGGCGAAGCCGAGGAGTATGGCATCGAGACCTTTGTTTATTATCGTCGCCCGGGTTTAGACCTGAACAAATTCGATTACTTCGTAGGCAACCAGTGGCCTAAAAATATCATCCGTGCAAAGGGCATAATCTACTTCAACCATAATCGGGATATGTCGTACCTGTTTGAGCAGGCCGGTGTACAGAAATCCCTCCAGCAAGCCGGCCTCTGGTATGCAACCGCTCCGGCCGACGAGTTGATGCGCCTTATGGAGACTGAACCCGGATTGCGACGCGACTGGGACGACCGCTACGGCGACCGCATGATAAAGATTGTGTTCATTGGTCAGCACCTCGACCGCAAGGCTATTACCGCGGCTTTGGATGCCTGCTTAGTTCCCTAACTCTGTCTTTTCGGCGTTGCGAAGCAGTCCGGCGAGCTTTGCTCGCTTTATGGGCGAATGGCGGAAAAGCAGTGCATAGCGCTCCGGGGTTAATGCGCGAAGCTCCTCTAGGCTAAGGCTTAGCAGCGCTTCGCGCGGCTCAAACTCCGGTAGTGTGGCCGTGTCGCCCTTCGCCAGCGGACAAGCTTCAAGGCAGAGATCGCAGCCGTAGATGCGGCCTCGGCTGAGGCTCAGGTCGGCCGGCAATTCTCCGCGGTGCTCGATTGTTAGATAGGAGTTGCAGCGCCGCGCGTCAAATCCCTTCCCATTCCTCTCATTAGTCCCATTACTCCCATTAGCCCCCTCCCCAATTACCTTGCTGCATGCGCGCCTGCATGCGTCGCAGTTGAGACAGGTTTGAAGGTTAGGGCTATCGGGGGTAAACTCGGCGCGCGTTACAATCTCGGCCAGGAAGATATGCGAACCGATGCCGGGAATTATTAGTTGATGATTTTGGCCAATGAAGCCGATGCCGGCTTGTTGTGCCCAATAGCGTTCAAGGATTGGGGCCGTATCGATGCAGATACGTGCTTCGCAGCCGGTTTCTGCCGTAATGCGTTGGACTACGGGACGTAGACGTTGGCGCAGAACTTCGTGGTAATCATCGCCCAAGGCATATCGCGCGAAGCGCAGTTTGCCCGGCCGATATGGATTGCCGCTAAAATAGGGGAAAGCAATAGAGATGATAGATCCTCCGGGGGTAGCGTCCTCGCCGTTGGCGAGCAATAGCGCCGGATTACGGCGAATCTCGGTGTGGTTGGCAAGGTAGTTCATTCCGGCATAATTGCCGGCTGCAAGCCAGCGCTGAAACGCTTCAAAGACCTCAGCGGCGACGGGCTGCAAACGGGCTATGCCGACGCTGCAGGCTCCGGCTTCGCGAATCATGCTCTTTAGTTGCAACGTCTCCATGTTACATGGGGATACGCTCGAATTTGTAGCCGCGAGAGCGGAGATATTCGATGGCTTTGGGCAGAACTTCCTTCATGTTGCTCTCTGCCTTCAGCGAGTCGTGGAATACGATTATAGAGCCGTTGCGGGCGTAGCGTTTTACGTTATTGAAGACCTGCTGCGGATTGAGTTTCTTAGAGTAATCGCGAGTTACGAGGTCATACATAACGATGTTGTAGCGGTCCTTTATCGCACGGGCTTGCTTCCAGCGAAGCAGGCCGTGGGGCGGACGAAACAGGGGGCTGTCAATAAGGTCGTTGGCTTCGGTGATATCGTGCATATAGCGATAAGAGGTAACCTTCATGCCTTGCAGATGGTGCATGGTATGATTGCCGTAGCTATGGCCGCGACGTTTTACTTCCTCGTAGAGCTCGGGATGGCGTGCAACGTTGTCACCAACCATGAAGAACGTTGCCTTTATGCCGTAATGGTCAAGCGTGTCGAGCACCCACGGGGTAACTTCCGGGATAGGCCCATCATCAAAGGTCAGAAATACAACCTTTTCGTGATGCTTTTTTAGTCGCCATATCGCCTCCGGAAATAGGAGGCGATATAGCAATGGGGGTTGCTCAATCAGCATGACGGTATATTAGCGATTTGGCAGGTAATCTTCGAGGTCGGCAAGGTTGATGCCCTTTGCCGCCATATCGTTGGAGATAGCGGTTAGGTCGCCATTCTCTTCGCTGTAAAGCTGAATCAACATATAGAGGTAGCTGGGCACGTAGCGGTCGGTGGTGGAGAGCCCTGAGAAACCGCTGCCGGGCAACGTCTTGCGCAGTTCGTTGAAGTAGGGGAGGAATGCGGCGTAACGCTCGATTTCGTTGCGCGTAATCTTCATACCCTTGTTGTAGAGATTCTTATCGCCGGTAACGGCTGCCAGGCGCAGATATACATCGGCAATCTGGTAGCCTACCTGGATAGAGTAGGGGCAAACGCGTGTTGGCAGTTTCTCCTCAATCATGTCGAGGATGCGGGTAGCCTTAGCAAAGCGGTCGGCAGCGTAAACCTTATCGGGTGTATGGCCGTTGGTTGAATCCATGGCAATTATGCCTTCGGAGTAGAGCGCCATAGCTAGTTCTGCCATCGATGAGCGGTGGGTGGTAACCATTCGGCGTACGGTTTCATCGAGATAGACATCGCCGTTCTTGCCGAGCTTATCGAGGCCGCCCCAGCGGAACTTCTCGGTTACGTTGGCATACATCTTATCGGTGTCGATCCATGTTTCGCCTGAGCCGTCGGGGTTGCGCATCGGTGAAACCTGGTAGGCCAGACCTGTATTGCGCATGTATGGCGAGAGGGAAACGTAATATTCATCGGGCACGGTCATGGCGAAGTAGGCCGGACGGGTCCAACCTTCCTTAGCCTGGGTTGCAATCATGTCGATAGAGAGCGCCTGGCTGAGCGTTACGCCGCCAACCGGGTTCTTCGGATCCTGATAGAGGGCGATGTTGATGTTGTCTTCAGCTGCCGGCAACTCTTCCTTAGAGATGACGCCTGCTTTGACTGCTGCAGCGAGGTTGGAGGGGATATACATATAGGGCATACGCATTACTCGCGAACCCTTCCAGCTTGCATCGGGATTGTGGTAGAGGTCGTCAAGGGCGGTAAATACGTTGACCGTATCGTTGAGCATATTCTCCGGATCGAAGTAGCTGAATTGCAGGCGGTCAAATGCATAGTCGGCAGGGTTGGCCGAGAACTTCAGGCCGGCTGCACCGTCGGTGGCAACGCGCATCTGGTTGGCATACCAGTCGGTAGTAAGGTAGGAGAGGTTAACGACGCGCACGTCTGTGCGGTAGCCTTCAACTTCCTGAGCATACCAGAGGGGGAAGGTGTCGTTATCGCCGTTGGTGAAGATAATACCGTTGGGGGCAACGCTGGCGAGGTAGTTCATACCGAAGTCGCGAGTTGTATAGCGGCCGGAGCGGTCGTGGTCGTCCCAGGTCTGCGATACCATTTGCAGCGGCACCAGTATGCCGATTGCCAAGGTTGCGCAAGCAACGGCGAGTGATTTCTTTTGGCTGTCGGCGGAGTTCTTATCGCGGATTTCTTCTGCATTCTTCATCAGCCAGTTGATGAAGGTCCAGAGGGCTGCAACGCCCATGCCAATCCAGATTGCAAAGGCGTAGAACGAACCGGCAAAGGCGTAGTCGCGTTCACGGGGCTGCAACGGCGGTTGGTTGAGGTAGAGCACGATTGCTATACCTGTCATGAAGAAGAAGAAGAAAATAACCCAGAACTGTTCGATGCCGCGCTTGGAGCGGAATGCTTGCCAGGTAAGGCCGAAGATGCCAAGCAGCAATGGCAACATGTAGAACACGTTGTGGCCCTTGTTGCCTGTGCCATACTGCTCGGGTAGCAAGCTTTGGTCGCCAAGGCGAGGATTGTCAATGAACGGAATACCGGAAATCCAGTTGCCTCGGTTGGCTTGTCCTTCGCCGGAGAGGTCGTTCTGACGGCCGGCAAAGTTCCACATGAAGTAGCGCCAATACATATAGTTCAACTGGTAGTTGAAGAAGTATTGCAGGTTCTGAGCGAACGACGGACGCTTCATCGCTACGGACTGCACGGTGTTGCCTTCGCTGTCAACGATGATAGGCGATTCAACCGTTTCGAGGTCGTCTTGCGTAGCGTTAATCCATTCGAGATAGGCCGAGGGATGGCTTCCGGCTGTAGAATACATGCGCGGGAAGAGCATCTTCGGAGTCATTTCATATTTGAATTCTTCCTGCTTTGCCACATACTCGTCGGCTTGGTCGGCAGAGGTCTTAACAACCTTTTTGTAGACGGTTTTGCCCGGACGACGCAGAATGTCGTAGTCGGTGCCGTTGGGCTTCAGCTGGTACATTACCGAGGAGGTAAATGTCTGGCCGTAGAACAGCGGCGTTTCGCCGTATTGCTCGCGGCTCAGATAGGAACTGAGCGAGAATACGTTGTCGGGGGCGTTCTGGTTCATCGGGGGGTTGGCGTGGGAGCGAATCAGCAGCAGGGCGTAGCTCGAGTAGCCAATGAAGATTACCAGAATGCTCAGAGAGGCGATGGTAAGGTATCTAACCGGGAGCTTCTTGGCGCCCCAGAGCCATCCGGCCAGCACTGCCAGTAATATTACAGGAATCCAGAGGGAATTGCCGATAAAGGGGATGCCCGACATCAGCACGCCGGCCAGGAACGACCAACGAATGGCGTTGGTTGATTTCTGGCTATACAGCGACCTGATCGACCAGATCATTACGGCGATAAATAGCAACGTATAGCACAATACACCTACGTTGTAGCTGCATCCCAACACGTTGACAAAGAATAGCTCAAAATATTGTGCAACCTCGATGAAGCCCGGAACCAGGCCGAAGAGAATCAAGGCTACGATAACGGCGGAGATTGCCAGGGCAATCAGCGATCCGGTTGCGGTTGTATCCTTAAACTTGCGGTAGTAGATTACCAGCACGATTGCCGGGATACAGAGCAAGTTGAGCAGGTGGACGGCGATTGACACACCGATGATGTAGGCTATCAGAATCAGGTAGCGATCGCTGTGGGGCTGATCGGCGCGATTCTCCCATTTGAGTATCAGCCAGAATACCAGGGCCGTACAGAAACTGGAGAAGGCGTAAACCTCACCCTCGACGGCCGAGAACCAGAAGGTGTCGCTCCAGGTGTAGGCCAGCGCACCGCATAATCCGGAGCCGAAGATTACCAACATTTGTGTAAGGCTAACGTCGGTTGCATCGTCCTTGACAATCAGGCGCTTAACCAGGTGGGTGATTGTCCAGAAGAGCAACAGAATCGTGCCGGCCGAAAGAAGGGCCGACATGGAGTTGACCATCAGGGCTGCCTTGGTTACATCGCCTCCGGCAAAGTTAACGAAGAAGCGAGCTGCGAGCATAAAAATAGGGTTGCCCGGTGGGTGACCAACTTCGAGTTTTACTCCCTGGGAGATAAATTCCGGGCAGTCCCAGAAACTTGCCGTAGGCTCTACGGTCATCAAGTAAGTGAAGGCCGCTATAACAAAGCACAGCCAGCCTAAAACGTTATTGTAAATCTTATATTTCTTCATATTCGGCGTCCGAATTACAACCATATAGGTTTGCAATTTGCAAAATTAACAAAACCGCCCCAACCCCCCAAATTTTTCAGATTATTTAATACCCGCGGGCGATTTTTGGCTGTCTGCAGAAATATTGTTATTTTTGCAATCAGAAATTCAATCGATTGAAATAAATCCGGAAAACTTTACAATGAGCGTTCAAGAAAACCAAAATAAGGAGGGCTTTGCCCAAATGTGTAACTGCGTGTTTGACCGCGCTACTGCCGATTATCATCTAACCGACAATATCGACGCCCCGGCGCTGAAGCCTTTTGCTGACGGAAGCATTGAGGCTCTGCTTTATGCCAAGAACTGGATCGATGTTGCTCAATGGCATATGGAGGACCTCATCCGCGACCCGCAGATTGAGCCGGCTGCCGGAATGGAGCTGAAGCATCGCATCGATGCATCGAACCAAGACCGCACGGACCGTGTTGAAGACTTGGATACCTACTTCCGCGATCTCTATAGCACGGTTACTCCGCTGGCCGACGCTCAAATCAATACTGAAAGTCCGGCTTGGGCGCTTGACCGCCTGTCAATCCTTGCCGTTAAAATCTTCCACATGAGGGTTGAAACCGAGCGCACGGATGCAACGGCCGACCACTTGGCTCGTTGCCGCGGTAAGTTGGCCGTCTTGCTCGAACAGCGCGCCGACCTTTCGCAGGCTATCAATACGCTGTTGGAGGATATCGCTGCCGGCAGAAAGTATATGAAGGTCTACCGACAAATGAAAATGTATAACGATGCTGACACCAATCCGGTGCTCTATGCAAAGAAATGAACCACGGCTCTGAAATAGCAGTAAATAACCCTAAGGGGTTGAAGCGAGTGCTGGTTGCCCGGTTTTCCGCTCTCGGCGATGTCGCTATGACCGTGCCGGTGCTCTACAGCGCTTGCCGTTGTTATCCCGACGTGCAGTTTACGATGCTGACACGCCGGTCTATGACATCTCTCTTTCTGAATCAGCCATCGAACCTTACGGTCAGGGGTGTGAACCTCGAGGATTATAAGGGCCTTGGCGGACTGAATCGTCTCTACAAGGAGCTACGCCGGGAATTTGATTTCGATGGATTTATCGACTTGCACGACGTACTGCGTACGAAGGTGCTCGGCTTGCGCTGCAAGTTGGGGCGCATACCGGTTTCGGTCATTAATAAGGGGCGCAAGGGTAAACGAGCCCTGACCAGAGCCAACAATAAGGTATTGCTCCCGTTGCTCTCCTCCAGGGCGCGTTATCGCCAGGCTTTCCATCGAATCGGCCTGCCGGTAGAGAATCGCTTCGAGGGATTCTTCGCTGAAACGCCTACCGGACGAGGAGACGTAGCCGCGTTTGCCGCTCTGGTTCAGCCTAAGCAGTCGGGCGAACATTGGGTAGGTATTGCCCCGTTTGCCAAACATGAGGGGAAGATTTATCCTATCGATTTGATGGAGCAGGTTGTAAAGGCGCTCTGTCAGCGCCCTCTTACGAAGGTGTTCCTCTTTGGTGGAGGCGATAAGGAGTGCAGGGTATTTAATCAATGGGCCGGACAGTATGCCAACGTAGTCTCGCTGGGCGAAAAGCGCCTGGGATTCCCCGTAGAATTGACCTTGATGAGCCATCTCGACGTAATGCTGTCGATGGACTCGGCGAATATGCACCTGGCCTCGTTGGTTGCAACCCCGGTTGTGAGCATCTGGGGTGCTACTCATCCTTATTGTGGCTTTAAGGGCTGGCGCCAGAAAGAGGAGGATATCATCCAGTTGCCGATGACCTGCCGCCCGTGTTCCGTATTTGGCAATAAGCCCTGCTTCCGTGGCGACTATCTCTGCCTGCGCGGAATATCTCCCCAATCTGTAATAACTAGAATAGAAAAATATATCTAACTCTATGATAAATATCAAACGTTCAAGTCTAATTTTAATTATCGGCTTGATTGCAGGCATATTCTATGCCTCGGCCGACATACCTACCGGATATTACTCGTCGATTAATGGTAAAAAAGAGGGTGAGCTGAAGACGGCCCTCCATAACCTGCTGTATAACCATACGCTGATTTCGTCTTACTATGCCTTGCCGGAATATTTCCGCAAGACCGACGTTTATCCCGTTGGCGACGAAAGATATGGACAGTGGTGGGATATGTACTCCAATATTCCTATTTCGAGCCGTACGTTTAACGGCATGAACCGTGAGCACTCCTTCCCCAAGAGCTGGTGGGGCGGCGGCGAAGATACTCCCGCCTACGTTGACCTCAACCATCTCTACCCCTCGGAAGCTGCGGCAAATATGGCTAAGAGCAACTATCCGCTGGGCGAAGTTAGCGGTACGCCTACCTTCGAGAACGGCGTGACTACGGTTGGTTCGCCGGTAGGCGGCCAAGGTGGTGGCGCTCGCCAAGTGTTTGAACCGGCCGATGAGTATAAGGGCGATTTCGCTCGTACCTACTTCTACATGGTAACCTGCTATCAAAACCTTACCTGGAAATATACCTGGATGGTTAGCAACAATACGTATCCTACGCTGAACTCTTGGGCAATCAACTTGCTGCTTAAATGGCACCGCGAAGACCCCGTCAGCCAGAAGGAATTGGACCGTAACGAACAGGTCTATAAGGTTCAAGCTAACCGTAATCCGTTTATCGACTATCCCGAATTGGCCGAATATCTGTGGGGCACCCATGCCGGCGAATATTTCAATATCGACGGCACTGTTGAAAACGACCCCGTGCTGATTACCCCCGTTCAGGATATGGCCCTCGATTTCGGTCAGACGGTTGTAAACGACCCGGTTACGTCAGTCCTGCAGATTCGTGGCGAGAATATCGTAACGAATCCCGAGCTAACTATTACCGGTACGGACAAGGCAATGTTCTCCCTGGAAACAACTACGGTTAGAGCTGCCGACGTTAACAAGACCGAAGGTACATGGGTGCGCGTTACCTATAAGCCTACATCTCTCGGCCAGCACTCTGCACGCCTGATCGTAACGAGCTACGACGGCGCTAAATCGCGTGGCGTTGCCCTGATTGGTGAGGCGTTTGAGAAACCGAGCTTGCAAAGCATTACCGCGTTGGCGGCAAGCAATATTACGTCGGATTCATATACGGCCAACTGGGAAATCCCGGCCGACGACGTGGTTGACTATTACGTAATCACCCGTACGGTTTATCCCTCCAATGCTGAAACTTATACCGAGGAACAGGTTGCCGAAGATAGCTACTTTACGTTTAACAACTGCGAAGCCGGTTCGCGCGAAAGCTATAACGTACGCTCATGTCGCTTGGGCTACTATTCCGAGCCGTCTAACGAGATTTATGTTGACCTGCTTGCCGGTATCAACTCGGTAACGGCCGACAATAACGTGCCGATGGGTTGGCGCCTTACCGATGGCGGAGTAGTGCTTACTATCCCCGGCGATGCAACCGTTGCCGACCTGCGTGTCTACGACCTGCGTGGACGCCTCGTTGCTACTATCCCCACCGCTACTAACGGCGACCGTCTGCCCCTCGCTCCCGGTGCATATATCCTAACCGCCCCCTCTCTCTCCGCTCCCCTGCGCATCATCTTCTAATCCATTATCCTATCTCCCTCTCCTCTCTCCCCCTTCTCTCTTTTTCTCTCTAAATTACCCTCTTCTCTCGTCCCTTTTCCCTTTTCCCTTTTGTCTCTCTCCCCCCATCAACCGCGGTGCCCGAGGCGGAAGCCGAGGGCCCTTATCCCGGTGAGGAAGAAGTAAAGGAAGAGGCCGGCGGCCAGGAAGAGCGAGCAGGAGAAGCTCAGCACGATGCCGTATAGCCCCAATCCGCAGCTGAAGGCCAGCAGATAAGATGATGGAATACCAACAATCAGGTAGCTGACAAAGGCTATCCACATCATCGGTTTTACGTTGCCGCTACCGCGAAGGCAGCTGGCAAAGTTGATTTGCGTAGCGTCGCCCAGTTGATAGAGAACCAACGGAACGATTACGCCGACAGCAGCGGCCAATACCGCCGGATCGTCGGTGAAGATTCTCATTAAGAATTCCGCTCCAAAGCCGAAAAAGAGACTGGAGCATGTACAGAAGGCAAGGATTACGCCGTAGCCGGCAAACGCTTTCTGCTTCATGCCGGCAGGGTTGTTTGCCCCGTTTTCGTTGGCTACCAACACGGAGACGGCCGTGGCCATCGCATAATAAACGCAGAATCCGAGAGTGCCGACAACTACTATGATTTGATAGGCAGCCATCTCTATTGCTCCAAGCCAGCCACACATCAAGGCGCAGCCTGAGAAGGCTGAGGTCTCAAACGACATTTGCAGGCTGATAGGCCACGACATCCTGAATATCTCGCCATAATCCTTTCCCGTAAGTTTGCTGCTGAGATACCCGGCTGAATAGTCGCGGTAGCGCTTGTTGCGGAAGAATATCCAGGCAATTACCGTCGCGGCAAACATGCGCGACATGAAGGTGGCGATTCCGGCGCCTGTTAGCCCTAGTTCGGGCATTCCTAATTTGCCGAATATCAGTAGGTAATTGAATAGAATATTTATGAGGTTGGCCCCAAGCATAATCCACATTGGCATGGCCGTATTGCGTATGCCGTAGCTCCATTGCGAAAATACGTTGAACAGGCATACCGGGAGCATACCTATGAGGTAAATCATGAAATAGGGGCGGATAATCGGCAGCAATTCGGTGGGTTGCCCAAGCTGTGGTAGTAGGATATAGACAACCGCCATGCAGAGCATCATTAGCAGACTGGCCAGTATGTTGACAACTACGCCGGCCTTGATAACACGGCCTGTTTTAGCCGGGTCGCCCTTCGCGTACAGGGCCCCAATCAGTGGAGTAAGACCATAGGAAAACCCCATTGCTGCAAACAACGGGAGATTAAACAGGTTGTTGACAAAGGAGGCTGAGGCCAGGGCGCCCGTGCTGTAATGCCCAACCATGATATTGTCGGCAAAGCCAACTACTATCATGCCAAGCTGCGACACCAATACCGGAAATCCCAATTTTATTATGTGGCCGCAATCGCGGAAATATCGTTTTAGAGGGCTTATCTGTTTTTGATTCTCCATTCTTTAGGATAAAGATTGTTGCATCGGTTGCCAATATTCTTTACGAAGCCAAGGGGGATGTTATCGAAGGTCAGCAGCACTATTCCTCGAGGCGCATCGTCGGGCAGGCTGATGGCTTCGCGAGCCAGAAAGTCTAATGATGCTTCTTTTGAAAGTTCGGCGGTTGGGAATGCTGTTGGTGATAAAATTGTTGTGAGGGCTAACTCTTGATTGGGGATTATATCTTTTCCCTTGATTGTGGCTGCCTCAACGCCGGCAGCAATTACCTGCAGTTTATCGAGGAATGTAGGCAATAACGGTAGCCAGCAGTTCGGAAATATTCGCAGACCGCCGTCGGCGGTGGGCAGTAGGCTGAAGCTGTCGGCAACCTCCGGGTTGATCCAGCGTTGGCAGTCGGCAAGCATTGCAGCCGATGGAGCTGTTGTGTTTCTCTCGGGCTTACCTTTGCGTGGCTTTTTTTGCTTGTCGGCTTTTGTTCTCAGTGCGTTGATAGCCGGGGTAGATTCGCCCGGTTTGCGTAGCAGGGCCAGGAATAGGCCTTCGCCTCGACTTCGGCCGGGGATGAAGCGCAGAGCGTAGGTTGGAGCAACTCCCTCCAGGCTGATTTCCTCGTCGATGGCGCTGAGATTTATGCCTGATTTGACGTCAGACGGCAGGTTGGTTGCCAGTTGGCGCAAGTCGACCGATTCTCCATCGAACTCCTTGCGAATCCAGTCAACCATTCTCTCGTTTTCGATCGTGTTGAACGTGCAGGTTGAATAGACGAGGTAGCCGCCCGGACGCAGAGCCGACCATAGATTCTCGATAATATCGCGTTGGCGCTCGGCACATTCCTCTACCAAGGCCGGGGTCCATTGTTCGCGTGCCGTAAGGTCCTTGCGCATCATCCCCTCGCCGGAGCAGGGGGCGTCGATGGCAATAACGTCGAATGTTTCGGGCAGTTTGCGGTATTGGTAGGTGTCGCCACGGGTTACAACCGTAGAGGCTACGCCCCATTTTGCTACGTTCTCCTTGAGGATTTCGGCTCTGGAATAGTCATATTCGTTTGATACAACAAGGGACCCATCGGGCAGGCCGTCGAGGGCGGCTGTTGTTTTCCCTCCGGGAGCCGCACAAGCATCCAGCCAGAGCAATGGTTGGCCGTTGCTGAGCATCCGGGCAACGGCTGCCAGAATCATTGATGAGGCATCTTGAACGTAGTAGCGCCCTTGATGCAGGGCCGGATCGAGGGTAAACTTGGGGCGCTCTGAGAGGTAGAACCCATTGGGCCACCAGGCAACCGGATCGGTGATAAGGGCGCCCTGTGTAGGAAGAGCTGTTTGACGGCTTTGTGAGTCTTCCGAGGCTTGGAGAGGGGCGGATTTTCGCGGATTTAGGCGTATTGATACTTCCGGAGCGGTGTGCTCCAGGGTGTCGGCGAGTTGGCTGAGCCGTTCATCGCCGATAGTGTTAATCATGTTGGTAAATTCCGCTTTCATCTGATATGTATGCAATCAAGGGAGCGCCTTGGAGGGCGCTCCCTGTATATTTGTTAAGTCCGGGAGATGGACCGTATTATTTTGCTTCCTTTTCTACAGGAGCTGTAGTCTCAGCTGCAGCGGGCTTAGCTGCATTAGCGTCAACTTTGACTGTTTGGCTTGCTTCGCCTTCAGTTGCAGCAGCGGGAGCAGCAGGAGTTGCAGCAGCGGGAGCTTCCGATTCAGAACCCTTGATTACTTGCATCTCGGTGGTGGGCTTTACGCGAGCACCTGTAACGACGCTGGGCATAACGAATACAGAGAGGATTGAAAGCAGGCAGATGATGAGTGCCAGAGTCCAAGTAGCCTTCTCAATGAAATCGTTAGTACGACGTACGCCCATGATCTGGTTTGAACCTGCGAAGGAAGAAGAAAGACCTCCACCCTTGGACTTCTGAACCAGTACCACGATAATGAGGAGAACTGAAATAAGAACTGTTAATACAATTGTTAAAGTGTACATTTCGCGTAATTACTATTTTCGCAAGCGAAAATTATGAATTGGGATTATTTTTCGATGGTTTGTTCAACTTTGCGAGCCTGCTCGTTCAGTATGAGTTTTTGCAGGAACCGCAATTGGTCTGCAAAGTAACTACTTTTTTCCGGAAAACGCAAACTTAATCCGTTAAGAATTTCGTAAGCTTGCTCATAACGGCGCGTTTTTATGTAAATTTTCGCCAAAGACTCGGAAAGAAGGCCGTCGGCGGGTTGCGTTTGGCTCTTTTTTGCGGGCTTGGCCGGCTTTTCTGCCGCAACCGGAGTTTGGTCGGGCGTAGAGTGGTGGGAGAGGATAAAGCGGTTGATTAGGCTGTCTTGCGAATTGTCGTCGACCGAGGCCGATTCTGCCGAGGGCAGGGAGCTAGCTTCCTCGCTGGCGAGCTGCTGGGCATAGTCGGGCACCGGATTGAAGATAAGCCGCTCCAGCAGTTGGTCTTCTTCGTAGGAACGGTGGCCGTAGGTCGACAGGAAGTCGTCGATGGCGGAGTTGGTCGAAGGTGTTGCTTGCGGTTTCTCTTTGGGATAGAAATTATCGAATCGCGAGGCCTCCTCTTGGCCGCGGAGCCGGGCGAGGGCTTCGGGCGACGGAGCGGTAACAACGTCGCGGAGCGATGGCTCGGCGTCTGTGCCTCCGGTGGTTGTCGGTATCGTAAAGAACGGATAGCGTTGCCTGAAGTCCTCAATCCACTGCGCTTCGTGGGCAGTAAGAGGCGCACCGGCCGGGTTGCCGAGGCGTTCAAGCAGTGAGTTGAGTATTTCTTGGTCGTTATTCATGTTGATTTACCAGTTACCGAAGGTAGAGTTGAAGATTTGTTCTACAAGTTCTTTTGCGATTTGGCTACAGAGCTCATCCTGTACGTCGGTGAGCATCTGAGAGGCATCGAAATCGCGATAGGCCGAGAAGGTCTGGTCGATGTCGTTCTGGTCGTTTTTGGCATCGGTATATTTTACGCGCACCGTAATCGTTAGACGTGTCATTGAGGCATAAGCGTCTTCGGTAACGGCTTGAGGCGTAAGGTTGTAGCCGGTGATTTCGCCCTCCATTTCCAGGTCGGCGGCGCCGTCGGTCTGTCTGAGGCGTGTATTGCGAGTTACGTAGTCTGTAAGTTCGTTCTCAAAGGTCTGTTGCAGCGGGGCGTAAACCAGCGAGGCGCGAATCGGGAAGTTGCCGATATGCACTGTCTTGTAGATGGTGTAGTCAAGGGCCGCACCGTTAAACTTATAGCTTATGCGGCAGCTTTGGTTGATGCCCAAGCCTATCAACATCAGTATGAGAACTAAAACTTTCTTCATTAATATCTTAAAAAGCGCTTTATTAATAATTTAAACTACGCGTTGCTGCTGCTCTGGTGCGATGGCGTCGGTCGGAGCCGATGTTTACTCCAGTCCGTACTCTTTGATTTTGCGGTAGAGCGTGCGTTCGGAGATACCCAGGTCGTTGGCGGTTGCCTTGCGTCGGCCGAAATTGCGCTCTAACGAGAGACGTATCTGCTCGCGTTCCGACAATCCGGATGGGTCAAACTCCTCGGCCGTAGTGTCAACAATCATGCTTTGAGAGTAGTCGAGGTCTTCTGTAGTCCTGTCCTGCGTGTAGATGTCGTTGATAATGTTGAAGTTGTTAAACTCTTTGCGCGGTGGAGCTTGCTTTACGGGATTGGCAGAGATGTTGGGCGACGGGGCCGACATTGACGGGGCCGGAATGCTGTTGGTCAAGCGGTTGACATCTGCTTGGAGCTCCTCAATCTCCTTTTTCATCTTGAAGATCATGGAGAACAGCATTTCGCGCTCGCGAGCGTAGGTGTGGTCGTTATCTTGGCGATACGGCGAAGTCGGCAGGTTCGTTGCGCGGTCAACCGGCATGTGTCGCTCGGTGATATCCGGTAGATATTCCGAAAGCGTTGCCTCGCTGATGGTTGTGCCGGCTTCGAACAGGGCCATCTGCTCGATGATATTCTTCAGCTGGCGGACGTTGCCGGGCCAGTGATAGTCGAGTAATTGCTGCCGAGCCTCTTCCGAGAAGGATATGACCGGAGTCTGATTCTTGTCGGCGAAGTCGGAGCTAAACTTGCGAGTGAGTAGCAGAATGTCGTTGCCACGTTCGCGCAAGGGGGGTATCGTAATCTGTACGGTCGACAGACGGTAGAAAAGGTCCTCGCGGAAACGGCCTTCGGCTATGGCGCGTGACATGTCAACATTGGTGGCGGCAACCACTCGGATATTTGTCTTCTGTACGTCGGACGAACCGACTTTGATGAACTCGCCGGTTTCCAGCACGCGCAGCAGGCGGGCCTGGGTGGTCAGCGGTAGTTCGGCAACTTCGTCAAGGAAGATAGTGCCGCCGTTGGCCTCCTCAAAGTAGCCTTTGCGCGAACTTACCGCTCCGGTAAAGGCTCCTTTTTCGTGGCCGAAGAGCTCGGAATCGATGGTCCCTTCGGGGATTGCTCCGCAGTTTACGGCGATATACTTGGCGTGCTTGCGTGGAGAATTTTGGTGGATAATTCGTGGGAAGAATTCCTTACCGGAACCGCTCTCGCCGGTTACAAGCACGGAGAGGTCGATTGGTGCCACGCGAAGGGCTCGCCCGATAGCTCTGGATAGGGCCGGGGCGTTACCAATGATGCCCAGACGGGCTTTTGCTGCTTGTATGAACGATTCGTTCATGATGATGTTTTCTCCTATAAGATTGTCTCTTTACCGTCGGGGGTGGTAACCAGTTTTGCACGGCTGCGAATTTCCTTGTTGTCGCGCAGACTGTAGGTCTTTTCGCGCAGGAAGTCGCCGTACTCTTTGAGCGAACCCATGTGGGCTTTCTGCTCTTCTACGGAGATTG
>CAZEST010000038.1:0-15534 GCA_964514745.1 uncultured Alistipes sp. | reverse complement strand
TGCAATTATACAGGCCAACAAGCTTCCGGACTGCTTCATTAAAATAGCAAACAAAAGTCCGGCTACAAAACTTGAAACTAATATATGCACATTAAGGCCATGACTAATTGCAAACATTATAGAAGTCAGCACGATTGTCCAACACAATGAAAACCGCTTCAACAATAGAGCAAACAAAACTTTTCTAAACAATAACTCCTCAAAGATCGGCGCTAAGATAACGCCAAACAGAATCATCATCCACAGCGATTCTCCCGGTTGTGTGATTGTGTCGGAAGGTTGAGCACCAAGGCTACCGGCAGTATATGCCCATACACCGGGTAGAACTACCCGACAAAGCGCGAATATAAACAATATAAACACTGCTTGCCACACAATACCGACCGGTCTGGAACAAGTATAAAAACTCAACCCATGACATTGTAGAACGATAAAACATAGGAGCAATGCAGCCATGCCTAAAGCAAGCGTTCCGCTGACACCATACAACACGTCATCCGACAAGGCTACGCCCTTTGCTGCAGACAAGTACGTCATGGCTCCCTGTATAATACCGGTAAATAGCATAATAATGACGCACACCACCACAATAATGGCAATAAACCATCCAACTTGTTTGAGTAGTTTCTTCATTTTCTTCTTTTGTAAACTTAAGTTAATAGACAACGCAAATTTACAAAGAATCATTTAATTCTACAATACTATATAAACATAGTATTGTAAATCAAAAACACCCTCTTATAGAATTGTCAAGCTTACTCTGCGCCCTAAGCCTTCAAAGATTCGGAAAAGCGTATTGAGCTGGACGTCTGACTTGCCATTCTCAATACGAGAGATATAAGTCTTTTTAGTGCCAATTTTCTCAGCCAATTGTTCCTGAGTCAAGCCGGCGCGAAGACGTTCTTCTTTTAATGTCTGTGCCAAACAAAATGCTTGAGTCTCATCATCAAACTGCTTGCGAGACTCTGTGCCAGGTTCACCATATTCCACATTGAGAAGTTCATCAAGTGTGGAACAATTCATCAATTTATCTTTCTTAGCCTGTTCCATATTATTTCTCATTAAAATATTCGTTCATTAATTTTTCTGCTTTGTCTAATTCCTTAGCCGGAGTCTTTTGAGTTTTCTTTTGAAAACCATTGAACAAGATGACTAAGTTGCCCTTGTCGAAACAACAAAATATTCTAAATATATTGTTTCCAACTTCTATTCGAATCTCGTAGAGTCCTTTTCTTCCCTCAATACTTTTGAGTATCGAAACAGGCAAACGATCTACCTCGCGCAACCAAACAAGCGTTTGCGCTATCTTGCGACGAGTTTGTTCAGCCTGAGCTGTAAAGAACTCATTGAAATAGTGCTTATAAAACTTTATTTCGCGATTTGCCATTGTTGTTTATTAATCAACGACAAAGTTAACTAAAAAGTTTACTTACTCCAAATTTTTGGAAATAATATCACAAATCAAAAACACTCCGCTTACCATGGGCAACAAGAAAAGAGGTTGGAACCGGTAGACGGCTCCAACCTCTTTTATTGTGTTATAACGGAGATTACATTGATTTAACGCGCTCCAGGTTAGCTTCGTCACCAATCTTATAGTAGATTGAGCGGAGCAGTGTCAGGCAGTCCGTAAGGTTTTCGTTGAGCTGGTAAGCTTTTTCGAGATAACCTGCAGCATCACGATAGATGGGGAAGGTCTTTTCCTGGCAGAACTTTTCATATTGTGCCTGCGAAACGTTTGCGCCTTCGTTTTGGTCGATAGCATCAGCTTCCTGGCAGAGCTTATATGCATATTGGAACATTGCATTAGCGTTATTGCCATCGAGATCAATTGCCTTCTTATAGAGAGCTTTTGCTTCATCGGTTTTACCCTGCTGGTCGGCAATAATGCCCTTCAGGAAATAAACCTGACCATTATTCGGATCCTTTGCGATATAGGGTTCGAGCAATTCCGATGCCTTATCATACTGCTGCTTCTCGAGGTAGTTGTTGATCATTGTTCCGAGGTAGCTGTTTTCGGGATAAACCTCGTAAGCAATAGTTGCAATTTCGGCAGCCTTGTCGAGATCCTTCATTTGAGTAGCGGAAGTGATGGCATAGTCGTAAGCTTCCTTCTTATCGTAGCCGAGCTTGATAGCCTTCAAAAAGCTATTGAGAGCAGGTGCGGGCTCGTTAGCCAAAGAATATGCACAACCGGTATAGAACTGATACATACCGATGATCGTATCGGGCTGAACCTTCAAACCGGCCTTCACGAGTTCCGGATTTTCCGAGAGTGAGAAGAAGAGTTCCCACGCTTCAGCAGCCTTCTTGTAATCCTTGGCATCGTTGTAGAACCAGAGACCGGCATCAGCAGTCAAATCATAGTTATTGACCATCTGCTTAAGGATATCCTTAGAGTATTTGGTCTTAACCTTACCCTTGGCATCAAGTACAGAATCAAGGGGGAGAGCTTTCTGGAGGTAAGAATAACCATCCAGAACAAACTGAGCAGCTTGAGGTGTATCCATATTACCGGTTACACGCTTCATTACGTTGGCATTGTTAACAAAGTCCAACGCGCCCTTACCGGCAACAAACCATGTTTGAGCCTGAGCAGCTGACTCCGAATCAGAGAATGCAGGCTTAAGGGTCTCGATTGCTTTGGGGTAAGCCGTAACGTCAGCCTTAAGCTGATGTTCAACATCCTTAACCACCTGCATCTGAGCAGACATGGAGCCTACTGCAAGGAAAGCAAAGCCTAAGATGCTAATTTTTTTCATGATGAAAAGTGTTATGATATATGTAAGGTAATTATTTCAATTATCTACAGGTTTATTACATTAATCCTCTGACTCATCGGCCGATTCAGACGTTGCCTCTTCTGCATCGTCGTCAATCAGTTCGTCGTCGATTTCATCAGCAGAATTATCGATAGGAGCATCGAGCACTTCGGGGTTTTCAATAGCTTCTACAGCCTCCTCTTCAGGATCAGTATCAACGCAGCAAACAGATGCGATTTCATCGCCACGCTTGTCGAGGTTGATAATGCGTACGCCCTGAGTTGCGCGACCCATTACGCGTATGTCGGTCATACGGATGCGGAGGGTGATACCGGAACGATTGATAATCATCAAGTCGTTATCGTCGGTCACACTCTTGATAGCAACCAATGTACCGGTCTTTTCGGTAACGTTCATTGTCTTCACGCCCTTACCGCCACGATTGGTAATGCGGTAGCCTTCGATGTCGGAACGCTTGCCGTAGCCATTCTCAGACACAACCATTACGGTATGGTTATCTTCGGGAGCCATGCAAATCATACCGATTACCTCGTCGTCGCCACCATCGAGCTTCATACCACGTACACCGGCCGTTACGCGACCCATCGGACGAACAGTTGACTCGTTGAAACGAATAGCACGACCATTGCGGTTTGCCATCAGGATTTCGCAGTTGCCGTCGGTCAGCTCTACGCCAATAAGCTTATCCTCATCGCGCAGGATAATCGCCTTCTTGCCCTTGATATTGATGCGAGCATATTCCGTAAGCGATGTTTTCTTAATCTGGCCAAGGCGAGTTGCGAATACCAGGTTGTGCGACGAAGTAAACTCAGCATCATCGAGGTTCTTAATCTTGATAAATGCGTTAACCGAGTCGCCCGGTTCGATATTAAGCAGGTTTTGGATAGCGCGTCCCTTAGTGTTCTTTGCACCCTCAGGCAATTCGTAAACCTTCATCTTGTAGACCATACCCTTCTGAGTAAAGAAGAGCAGGTTATTATGCATCGAAGCAGGGTAGATGTATTCGATAAAGTCTTCCTCGCGGGTATTGGAACCACGAGAACCTACGCCACCGCGATTTTGAGCGCGGAATTCCGTTAGGGGAGTACGCTTGATGTAGCCCATATGAGAGATGGTAATAATCATCTCGTCGTCGGCATAGAAGTCTTCAGCATTGAAGTCGCCGGCAGCATATTCGATCTTAGTGCGGCGCTCGTTGCCGTAACGTTCGCGGATGTCAATAAGTTCTTCCTTAATAAGCTGGCGACAAACTTCGTCATCACTCAGAATAAGTTCCAAGTGCTTGATAAGTTTCTCCAGTTCTTCATACTGAGCATGGAGTTTATCCTGTTCCAAACCGGTCAGCTGACGCAGACGCATATCAACGATAGCCTGTGTCTGAACCTCGCTCAATCCGAAACGTTCACTCAAAGTCTGACGTGCAGCTTCGGGCGATTCTGCATGACGGATAATCTTGATTACTTCGTCAATATTATCGCAAGCAATGATCAAGCCCTCCAGGATGTGGGCGCGCTCTTGCGCCTTACGGAGTTCAAACTGAGTACGGCGGATAACAACTTCATGACGATGATCAACAAACGCACCAACGATTTCCTTCAGGTTCAACAGACGCGGACGACCATGAACCAAGGCCACATTGTTGACAGAGAAGGTTGACTGCATCGGGGTCATCTTGTAGAGTTTATTCAACACTACGTTAGCATTAGCATCCTGACGAAGCTTGATAACGATACGCATACCCTTATAGTCGCTCTCGTCATTCAAGTCTGCGATACCTTCCAGCTTCTTCTCGTTAACCAATTCGGCAATATACTTAATCAGCTCTGCCTTGTTAACACCGTAGGGGATTTCATGAACAACAATGACTTCATGATCCTTTTCCTGTTCAATATCGGCATTAGCGCGAATTACCACTCGACCACGACCGGTCTCGTAAGCCTCCTTTACACCGTTTGTGCCGAAAATCGTACCACCGGTAGGGAAGTCAGGCGCAGGAATATACTTCATCAACTCCGGAATCGTAATGTCGGGATTATCAACATAGGCGATACAAGCGTTGATCGATTCGGTAAGATTGTGGGTTGGCATATTCGTTGCCATACCGACAGCAATACCGGAAGCACCGTTTACAAGCAGGTTAGGGATACGGGTAGGGAGAACTACAGGTTCTTTACGCGCATTATCGTATGTAGGCTGGAAATCGACAGTTTCGCTATCAATGTCGCGAAGCATCTCCTCGCCAATCTTCTGAAGGCGCACTTCAGTATAACGCATGGCCGCAGGGCCATCGCCGTCGATAGAGCCGAAGTTACCGTGGCCATCCACCAAACATTCACGCATTGCCCACCACTGAGCCATACGAACAATAGTTCCGTAGATAGAGGAGTCACCATGAGGGTGATACTTACCCATAACCTCACCAACAGCATTTGCAGCCTTCTTGTGAGCCTTATCAGAAGTATTGCCCATTACATTCATACCGTAAAGCACACGGCGATGAACAGGCTTGAGGCCATCGCGCACATCCGGAAGCGCACGCGAGACGATAACCGACATTGAATAGTCAATGTAGGCCGACCTCATTTCGTTTTCGATATTAATCTTAATAATGCGATCTTCGTCGAGCATAATAATTTTAAAGCTGTAAGAATAAGCGGATTGACTTCCGTAAAGAAAACGAAGAGAGCTATACAGGAAGCTTTAGTTCCGGCGAAATAACTTACAAAGATAGTCATTTTTTGCGAAAGAAATGGTATCTTTGCAACAGAAATATCGTTGAAAAATTAGCATCTAGCTGATTTAAGTATTTTTAAGCGTATACAACGCCTACAATTCAGCAGTTTGGCATACTCTTTGCCGCTATAGTAAAACGTATTTCAATATCTCCATTTTTCCATTCAAGATAAAACCTTAAAATGGACATCAATTTTACAGAACAACTAAAGACAATTCTGGAGCTCAGCCGCAAAGAAGCTGTGCGCCACAATAACAATATAATCAACCCGGAGCATCTCTTCCTGGCATTGTTGGGCGATACGGGTTCTGCCGAATTTTCCATGTTGGAAAAAATTTCGCGGAACGTATCAGTCTATCAGCTTCGTCAGCAATTAGACGAATCGCTTTATGATTCAGCCGGAGGCCATATCGTTGGCGAAGTTACAGCCAGCGACCTCAGCAACAGACTAATCAAACTATCTGTGCTTGAGGCTCGTATGCTGAAGAGCGAGTCGGTTGACGCAATTCATTTATTGCTCGCCTTACTCCATAACCCGGAGGTACAACGCATGAGTTTCATTGCCCCCTTCCGTCAGGCCGGCATTGATTATCCTTCGTTGCTGGCCTTGCTACAAAATAAGGCGGATGCGCCACGTGCCGGAGCCGGGTTCACTGACGACGAGGAGGATGACGACGAAGACGACAGTAGCGCAGCTTCTCGCAAGAAGCCGACCGAAGATAAAGCACCCCGACCGACATCCGCAAAAGGAAAAGGTAGCAACGACACCCCAACCCTCGACAAGTTCGGCAATGACATGACACGTGCGGCTGAAGATGGCAGACTCGACCCGGTCGTTGGCAGGGAAGTCGAAATTGAGCGATTGGCCCAAATTCTGAGTCGTAGAAAGAAGAACAATCCCGTACTGATCGGCGAACCCGGTGTTGGTAAATCAGCCATCGTTGAAGGACTCGCTTTGCGCATTGTCCAGCGCAAAGTCTCTCGCATTCTTTTTGACAAGCGCGTAATTTCGTTGGACATGGCCTCATTGGTTGCCGGCACTAAGTATCGCGGCCAATTCGAGGAGCGCGTCAAGGCAATTCTCAACGAATTAACCAAGAATCCTAATGTAATTCTGTTTATCGACGAATTGCACACGATAGTCGGTGCCGGTAATGCTGCCGGCCAGATGGACGCCGCAAACCTACTCAAACCGGCCTTGGCTCGTGGCGAGATACAATGCATTGGTGCAACAACGCTCGACGAATATCGCAAAAACATCGAGAAAGATGGCGCCTTGGAACGTCGTTTCCAAAAGGTAATGGTAGAACCCACAACGCCCGACGAAACCCTCCAGATTCTGCACAACATAAAAGACAAATACGAGGTACACCACAACGTTATCTATACGGAGGATGCGCTTAAAGCTTGTGTGAATCTAACAGAACGCTATATCTCCGACCGTAATTTCCCGGATAAGGCTATTGACGCTCTTGACGAAGCCGGTTCGCGAGCCCACATCACCAACATCGTTGTTCCTGCTGAAATAGAGCAGTTGGAGCACGAAATCATTGATGCAGGAGCAGAAAAACTCGCGGCCGCACAATCTCAGAACTTCGAAAAAGCCGCATCATTCCGCGACAAAGAGTTGCAACTCAAGCAACAACTTGCTCAAGCCAACGAACGTTGGGAAAAACAATTGGCTGCCGACAAAGTAACCGTCGACGAAGATAAGGTTGCCGAAGTGGTAGCCATGATGACCGGTGTTCCGGTTCAACGTATAGCTCAGGCTGAAGGCTCAAGACTACGCGAAATGGCGCCTCAACTCAAGCAGAACATCATCGGTCAGGACGCAGCCATTGAGAAGATTGTCAAAGCGATTCAGCGAAATCGCATCGGCTTAAAAGACCCCAACAAACCGATAGGCACATTTATGTTCCTCGGGCCAACCGGTGTCGGCAAAACTCATTTAGCCAAGAAATTGGCCGAATATATGTTTGACAGCGCCGATGCCCTAATCCGCGTTGACATGAGTGAATACATGGAAAAATTCACCGTCAGCCGCTTGGTTGGTGCACCTCCGGGATATGTAGGCTTCGAAGAAGGAGGCCAGCTTACCGAGAAAGTTCGTCGTAAACCTTACTCCGTAATCCTCCTGGACGAATTGGAGAAAGCCCACCCCGATGTATTCAACCTACTTCTCCAGGTAATGGACGAAGGCAGATTAACCGACAGTCTCGGACGGCAGATTGATTTCAAGAATACCTTAATCATCATGACCTCCAATATCGGTACACGCCAGTTGAAAGATTTCGGCTCGGGAGTAGGCTTTGCAACTCGCGATGCGGCAAAGGAGAAGGAGTATAACGACTCTGTTATACAGAAAGCCCTCACCAAAGCATTCGCACCGGAATTTCTTAACCGCGTAGATGACATCGTAATGTTCGACTCACTCGATAAAGATGCCATCTTCAAGATCATCGACATCGAACTGCGCGGATTCCGCAATCGATTGGAAATCATGGGTTATACCCTCGACATTTCAACCGAGGCAAAAGAATATATCGCAACGAAAGGCTATGACCAGCAGTATGGTGCACGTCCGCTAAAGCGCGCCATCCAGAAGTATCTCGAAGATCCGATGGCCGAACTGATCATCAATTCAGAATTAATGCCGGGCGATACTATAAAGGTTGATTTTGACAAAGATGCGGAGAAGATTACAACCGCTGTTATCAAAACGCCCGATTCCAGTAACGAACAGACACCAACTGACACAGAATCGGCCAACGATTCCACTGAAGAGTCAACTGACACGAAAAACTGACATCCTTTTAACAAAGTTTATACAAAAAATGCCAACCCCTCAAGATTGGCATTTTTTTTGTTGTTTGTTATAACAAAGAAAACTAATAAAACTACACTATAATGGCAACAACAAAAGGAAACATCGGCGTAACAACCGAGAATATTTTCCCCGTCATCAAAAAATTCCTCTACAGCGACCACGAAATTTTCCTGCGCGAACTGGTTTCAAACGCTGTAGATGCAACCCAGAAACTACGTACATTCTCCTCATTCGGAGAATTCAAAGGCGAATTAGGCGACTTAAAAGTCTCCGTCACCGTAGATAAAGAAGCCGGCACGCTAACCGTTTCAGACCATGGTATTGGCATGACTGCCGACGACATCAACAAATACATTAACCAGATCGCATTCTCCGGTGCTGAAGATTTCCTTGAGAAATACAAAGACAACGCCAATGCCATCATCGGCCATTTCGGATTGGGATTCTATTCAGCCTTCATGGTGGCTACGAAGGTTGAAATCCTGTCATTATCCTACAAGGATGGGGCAGAGGCCGTACGTTGGACCTGCGACGGTTCTCCGGAGTACACCATGGAGGCTGCCCAGAAAGCCGAACGAGGCACCGACATCATTCTGCACATCGACCCCGAAAACGCCGAGTTCCTTGAGCAAACACGAATCGACAATCTGCTACGCAAATATTGTCGCTTCCTTCCGGTACCCATCGTTTCAGGCAAGGAGCAAGAATGGAAAGACGGCAAGATGGTTGACACTGATAAAGATAAGGTCATCAATTCTACCGAACCTCTTTGGATGAAGAAGCCGGTTGACTTGCAAGAGAAGGACTACATCGCCTTTTACCATGAGCTTTATCCCGGCCAAGATGATCCTCTGTTCTGGATTCACCTCAACGTAGACTTTCCGTTCAACCTTACCGGTATCCTCTTCTTCCCCAAGATCAAGAACAACTTTGAGATCACCAAGAACCGCATCCAGCTTTATTGCAACCAAGTCTTCGTTACCGATTCCGTAGAAGGCGTCGTTCCGGAATTCATGATGCTGCTACAAGGCGTTATTGATTCGCCCGACATTCCGCTAAACGTATCGCGTAGCTACCTGCAGAGCGATTCTGCCGTCAAGAAGATTTCCGGCTACATCACTAAGAAAGTAGCCGCTCGCCTTGAAGAGCTCTTTAAGGCCGACCGCAACGACTTTGAAGGCAAATGGGACGACATCCGTCTATTCATCGAATATGGCATGCTGACCGACGACAAGTTCCGCGACTCCGCTATGAAGTTCTGTCTACTCAAAGACACTGCCGACAAATACTTCACCTTCGACGAGTATAAAACCCTCATCGAATCTAATCAGACCGACAAAGACGGCAACCTGGTCTACCTGTATGCAACGAATGTAACCGAGCAATACACCTACATCCAAGCAGCCAACGATAAGGGCTACTCCGTTTTGGTATTGGACGGACAGCTCGACAGCCACTTTGTTGCCATGTTGGAACAGAAACTCGAAAAGAGCCGATTCGTTCGCGTTGACTCAGACGTTATCGAGAATTTGATTCCCAAAGCCGACAAGAAAAGCGCTGACCTGTCAACCGAGAAACGCGATATGCTGACTACGCTATTCTCGTCGCAGATTCCTACGGTTGAAAAATCGCAGTTCTTCGTAACGTTCGAAGCTATGGGCAAAAGCGCAATGCCAATCGTAATTACTCAGAACGAGTATATGCGCAGAATGAAGGAAATGGCAGCAATGCAACCCGGCATGAACTTCTACGGCGATATGCCCGACAGCTATAGCCTTACCGTCAACATTGAGCACCCCCTGGTTGCGAAGATTATTACTGCAGCCGACAACAACCTCAACGCCCAAATTGCTCCAATCACTGCAGAAATCAACGACACCAACGCAAAGATTGAAGCTATCAACAAAGAGATCAAAGACAACAAGCCAACAGCCGAACAAGAGAAGCAACGCCAAGACCTGATGGCCATCGTTGATAAAGACCGCAAATCAGAATCCGAAATCATCTCCGGCTACTCCGTTTCGCAACCGGTAATCCGTCAGCTTATCGACCTAGCCCTGCTGGGCAACGGACTTCTGAAAGGCGCAGACCTCTCAGCCTTTATCAATCGCTCTGTAAATCTCCTTTAATCCATAATTATACAGTAGCGGCTGTATTCTTGCGAAACCTACAGTCGCTATACAGACCACAAATTCCTCCCTTTTAGCGAGCATTACTTCTACTCACTAATAGAGAGGAATTTGTTTATTGCAGGTTAAATTCGTAACTTTGCGCCTAATTTGACGACAACCCTTCATTATTGCATGACGTTACCGGCGATAATAAAAAAATTAACATCTATAGTATGTGTATGCTTGTTTGCAGTATCTGCCAATGGAGATGAGCTCCATGGGGAGGATATCAGCATGGCGACTCATACCGATATGATAGCCATAACCGATTCAATAATGGCAGCTTCTGACTCAATAACCGCTACACCAACTGCCAAACGCAATATTATCCAAAAGATAATAGATTATTTCGGCGAAAGCAATGTCGTTAAGCCAAATAAAAAATTTGACATCTCCGTTATCGGTGGACCAAGCTATTCGGAAGCAACATCCGTAGAAATAGCAGCGCTGGTATCAGGCTTATACCGTTCCGGCAACGATTCGCTTACGCCTCGAAGCGACATAACCATTTACGTTGAAGGCTCCGTCACGGGGTTCTACAATATAGGCATAAAGGGGAATCATTATTTTCCCCACGACCGAATGCGCATCGAGTATAACGCCAACTTCAGCCATTTTCCACTGAAATTTTGGGGCATCGGCTACCAAAACGGCATTAACAAGGCAAACGAAAGCGATTATACCCTGCTTGAGTCATCCTTTTCAACACGATTTCTTTGGAAATTACCCCACAATATCTTCATCGGGCCCTCGGCGGATTTCAATTATCAAAAAGCAACGAAAATTGAACGTCTGGAGCTCTGGGACGGGCAAGATTTAAGCACCTTCTGCTACGGTCTAGGCATTGCATTCTCGTATGACACACGAGATTTATCAACTAATGCCTCAAAGGGCTGCTACATCGGCCTACATCAGCAATTCTTCCCTAAATTTTTAGGGAATGATTATGCCTTCTCAAAAACCGACATCGCTGCCATGTATTACCATAAATTTTGGGAATCCGGCATCATGGCCTTCAGATTACACGGAGCTGCTACCTTTGGAAGCGTACCGTGGGGAATGTTGCCCACTCTCGACGATGGCAACGCCGTAAGAGGCTACTATGAGAAACGCTACCGCGATAAAAACGAGGCCGACTTTATCGTAGAACTACGCCAGCACGTATGGCGACGCAATGGAATCGTTATATGGGGTGGCGTCGGAACAATATTCCAAGAATTAAATCAAATCCGCTTCGGTACCCTCTTACCATTCTGCGGCATAGGCTACCGTTGGGAATTTAAAAATCGCGTTAACGTAAGAGTTGATTTTGGCGTTGGAAAACACTCAAAATCCTTTAACGTTGGCATCAACGAATCTTTCTAACCGAACACAGCTTCATAAACTATAAGCAATATCAACGTGGCAACCTTCTCAAGCTTTTTCAACAAGTGGCTTTTACGCCCGATAACACGTTTCTTCAAGAATGTTAACCGATTGGCATTATGGATACCAATCGCGCTAATCATACCCAATATCGTCTTAAGCCTTACCGAGCCAATCTCCGTCACAAGTGCTTTGGTTAATATTCTACTGCCATTAGGCATCTACCTCATTCTAATGGGATGCCGAAAACAGACCGGACCGATGTCGCTCATCATGATCTTCTTCATGTTTTTTGCAGCATTCCAGGTTGTCTTGCTGTATCTTTACGGCAGTTCTGTAATAGCCGTTGATATGTTTCTGAACGTAGTAACGACTAATATGACGGAAGCAACCGAGCTATTAGCCAATCTGCTGAACGCAATGACAGCCGTAGTTGTGCTCTACCTAATTCCAATTATTTGGGGCATATGCGCAACGATCAAAAAGCAGCAAGCCTCAGCCGATTTTCGCCGAAACCTAATGAAATGGGGCGCTGCATCAACCGGAATCGGCATCGTTTTAGTTGCAGCATCATACCTGTTGGTTGGCAACTACAGCTTTATTCACGAGACGTTTCCGCTTAACGCTATCTCCAACATGGCCGAAGCTGGTCATCGCTACAGCGAAACAACCAACCACGATCAACTTGCAGCAAATTTCACATACAATGCCTCACCGACTCACGACACTGACGAACGCGAAATATATCTTTTCGTAATAGGGGAGACCTCTCGTGGCGACAACTGGCAATTAGGAGGCTACAACCGTCCAACCAATCCTCAGCTAACAAAAGAAGACGGAGTTGTATTCTTCAAGAAATCCATCTCCGAATCCAATACAACTCACAAAAGCGTACCAATGCTCATGAGTTTTGCCTGTGCCGAAAATTTCGACTCTATCGCATACTACAAGAGCATCCTTACTGCATTTCGTGAAGCCGGATTCTCTACAGCATTCGTATCTAACCAGGTTCCCAACCGCTCATTTACAGAGCATTTTGGCAACGAAGCAGACACAACCATCTATACAGCCTCCGCATCTGATGCCGTGCGCTCGCTTGACGATGCTATCTTTACTCCGATTGACCACCTAATCGCCGACACGAGCCGACGCAAACAACTAATCGTTGTTCATACTTACGGCTCCCACTTCAAATACTACGACCGTTATCCTCGCGAATACGCTCAATTTCAGCCCGATGCATCCGTTGATGCCAGTGAAGCAAACCGTGCTTCCCTGATAAATGCCTATGACAACTCAATTCTCTATACCGACCATATCATTGCATCGCTCATCAACCGTCTAAAGAAAGTCGACGCTCGCACTGCGCTGCTCTACGCCTCAGACCACGGTGAGGACATCTTCGATGACGAACGTGGCCGTTTCCTTCACGCCTCGCCCGTGCCAACCTATTGGCAGATTCATCAAGCATCGCTCGTATGGCTGTCGCCCACACTGCAACAAGAGAATCCGGAGATGGCAAACGCACTGCGGCGAAATGCATCGAAACGCATTTCGCCACAGAAATCACTTTTCCCGACAGCTATGCAACTGGCCGGTATTAAGTCGCCAACAGTTGTTGACTCGCTATCTGTTGTGTCAGCCGCCTACAATCCTGCTCCTGCCGTATATCTCAACGATCTCAATCAGACGTTGCCAATCAACAGTTGCGGATTAACTCCCGGCGACATAAAACTTATCACACCTCTATTGAAATAATTAGTATGGTAAGAGCCGATGCTTATTTCAAAACAATTTTCGAAGCATTCCCATTAATCTGCAAGACATACACACCGGAGCCGATGCTACTCAGATCTTCCGTTACCGTCGCACTGCCGGCTACCCGCTTCGACAACAGCTGTTGGCCGGTCATGCTATATAGATTAATTTCATAGTCGGCACTACATTGCCCTCCGTCGATTCGCAAAGTATTACCCTGCAAGGAATATGCTATTGTAGTTACATCGGAAGGGGTTAAAGCTGTTATGGCCGACAATTTCTCCTCGGTTAATGTAATTTTATATGCACCCAAAATAGATTCCGGCATATAAGCATACACGATAGCTGATACAGTTCCATCATCCTCGCTTGCTCCCAAATTCTTTACAACAACCTTCGGGCGCTCGTTATAATATATCCCAGAAGAAGCGGGAATTGGATAGGTCGATGTTGGGAACTGCCACAATTTAGTCAATGAACCATTTTCAAGGGTCGATAAGTCGGTCCATCGTGCAACATTAAACTTCGTACCGGTTGCTGCACCAAACTTATACGGCATCACCAACAAAGTTTCATCGTCTAATCTTACCGGATATGCACCATAACAATGTTCATCCTGGTCCGACAATTCCTCATCCTTCAACTCCGACACCCATTCCATTGTAGGATAGCCTCCGGAAGAATGATCCTTGGTTTTATACAAAAGGAGCGATGAAGGTGTAGTCGGAGCCGTTGCGGTTCCAAAAGCCTGCACTAAATGCGTCTCGGAATCGATATCAGCCACAAACAGATAGGCATCTGTCCATATATTTTGAGCTAAAGAGCCATAGTTTCTGCCCGTAAATTGATAACCATCAGGTCCCGATGCGTATCGTGTAACGGTTAACGGTGCATCTAATTGATTATTCTCGAAGGCTATTATACACTCAGATGCACAATAATTGTTCATTGAATTTCCGCGACTCACGCGCGTATGCCATCCACCTACACGAAAATTAAAGTTTCCGGTGGTAACATCGCCACTGCAACCAAGCCATTCGACACCCTTCATCAAATGATCCGCTGCAGATTCCGCAGCCTCAGAGGCTGTTACTGATGATAACAATGCAGCCGTATCCTTATCATACGCATAGACATATACATCAAAATCTTTAGTAGAATCGGAAGTAGTATCCTTGTAGCCTACTATAACGATATGCCCGGCATCATCTGTCATTAACATACGTGGGAAATTCCCTGTTTTATCAATCTCTGTTGGAAAAGCCATTCCAGACCAAACATTGTCCGAGATGCTTTCCCCCGTCTGCGCATTGTATTTATGCAAGATGATACGTCCCTGAAATGCAGAAACAAACTTTTCGACATAAGCATACACAACATCGTCTATCACGAACAAGTTGTGATCATTTTCATTTGCATCTCCGGCGCCATCCACCAACATATTAACCTCCCACAATGTTTCCATTGATAGAGTCTTCTTGGGAGATGTTGATATTACAACATCTGCAAACTGCGATGTATCTTCTGCTCTACTCGGACTACCGGCATAGCCAACAGCCCATGCACCAATCAGCAGAGAACCTACAACGATTAAGTTTCTTATATTCATGGTTTTATAGTTAATGAATTATCTTAAAAAAGCAAATGTGATGCTATTTTGTTTTTTCAACCCCAAAGTTACAAAATATATTTTGTTTATAGCAAATAATTTTATATAAATTTTCCTACAAACTTTGTTCATTTTCAAAGAAAGCACAAAAGATGGCCTAAAATTTTGCAGATAGCCAAATTTTAGGTAACTTTGCAGCGCATTTCGGAGGCATTGCCTCAAAGAAATGCAATTCGGGGCGTAGCGCAGTCCGGTAGCGCACCTGGTTTGGGACCAGGTGGTCGCTG
>CAZEST010000037.1:0-15703 GCA_964514745.1 uncultured Alistipes sp. | reverse complement strand
AGTGGTTGACCTACTGATTTCGGTTGTTGTGCTTGCTTTGACAATTAGATGGATGAATTCGCAATCGAGGCTATATAGCTATTCGTCTAAGTCAGTGCCTCCGGTTCCGCCTATTGATATGATCTAAAATACAATTAAGATATGAAAAAGTTTTGCGTAATTCTTTGTGCCGTGCTTCCGGCGCTCAATGCTTTTGCTTATTATGACGACAGCGACGCGGTAGCAGCTGCAACTACAGCATCAGCGTTAGCCATTATAATTTGGGTTGTGCTGCTGGTCATCTATATCATCTTATTGGTACGTTGGTGGCAAATGACCTCTGACGTTAAACAGATTCGCCAGCAGCTCGCTAACGAGAATCCGAAGCTTACTTATATGGTGGCAATCGGCGATATGGAGCAGGCACAAAAAGCTGCCCTGAAGTCGGTTGTCGATTTGCTGTTGCCGATATACGAGAGTACGTATATCTCGGAAAAGGCGTTGTCGATGAACCAGATTCTTCAGAGCAGATTGCCTAGAATTCAGCAACTTGGTATAACGTTGCCCGACTATGTTACTTCCGGCGAGAAATTCATTGATTATCTCAATGCGTTGACCGGAAATAATGTTACTTATCAAACAATCCCCAACATTAATTAATCGGTATATCGGTTATTTGTTGAATTGCCACTCTTTAAAGCTGAAGTCGCCGGGGCCGAATGAGAAGCAAAGGTCGGTGGCTTCGGTCAGTGGCGTTGCGATTTCCAACGTGCAGTCAGACCAGTCTGCCGTATCGAAGTTGACCTTGCCAATGAGCTGTCCGTCGGGGGTGTTGCGTCGCAGATAGATGCTGCCTGTGCCCTTTACTCTCAGTCGCATGGAGGTTGCTCCGTTGGCGCTCACGCCGTTGACACGGAATACCTGTCCGGCTCCCTTGCCGTGAACTATCATTTCGCCAACTTGGTCGCCCTGTTCGTAGGTGATGCCGTAGGTTGCCGCTGCTTGAGAGGCCGGTTGAACTTGGAAACCGTCAATGGGCGATAGTTGCTCGATGCCTTTGTGGGTCATTTTCCCGCAGGTGATGTTGCCGGTTGCTTCGTCAACCTCTATCGGATCAACGCATATGGAGCGATAACCGCCTGATACGCCGATTGAGGTCTGATAGTGGAGCGTATGATAGAGCATATAGTAAGTGCCTTTGTACTTATGAATATGCGTGTGGTTGTTGCCATATTCCATCCCTTCCTGACCGGGATTGCGCAGGGCAACTCCCTGGTAATTCCAGCTTGACGGGTCGAGCGGAGTTGTGCTGGTCATATAGCTCATGCAGCAAGAACTCGGAGCATCAACTCCGGTGATGTCCCACTGGCTACGTTTCTTCCAAGATGTATTATAGAGGTAAATCCATTTGTTAGCAATGTAATAGAGTTCGCTGGCTTCGAAGAAGTAGGGGGCCGGTATGGGTTGGATATCACCATCGACGCTAAGCATATCGGCCGACAAGCGGCAGATGCGCGATGACCCCGGTTGATAATCTGTACCTGTAGAGGCAACGCCGCCTCCGAAGGCTAACCAAGCCGTCCCGTTGCCGTCAATCACTACTCCGGGGTCAAACGGATTCGGGCAGTCGCCGATAGCCGGATTGGTATAGTCAATGAAATCCTTCTCGCCCAGCGGAGCAGTCCAAGGCCCCAGCGGATTGGTAGCAGTTATTAGGCCAACGCCCGCACCGCTCGAGGAGTAGAACATGTAGAAATGAGTCAGTCCGTCAGCTTCCACGCGACTAACGATAGAGGGAGCCCATGAAACACCACGTCCGTTGGGCGCAATTTCCTTAACGTCGATAGTGCCGTGGTAGGTCCAGTTGACCATATCTTCGGTTGAAACAACCTGAAAAGAATGGATCTTTTCATACGTATTGTCTTCGCCGGGAATGCCTTCCTTGAGTTGCTGAGTGTCGTTGGTGCCGTAAACATATAGGCGTCCTTCATACTCTACGGCCGTAGGGTCGGCAAAGAACATGTAGTCAGATAACGGATTGTGGTAACCCAGCGACATCTTCTCGGAATAGGTATAGTGGGTTGTAACCTGGTCAGCATCGTCGTCTACTACAGGCGTTTCTGTAGATGTGTCGTCGGGTTTGGGTTCCTCGGTGAGCGCAGAATTGCTACCTGCGCAGGCTGCATTTGTCATCAGCATAACCAGAGAACCGGCACAAAAAAGTGTGAGCCTCATCATCATTCAATTCTTGATTTTTTATAATTACTATTATGTTTTTAGGTCAATGGTATTTGGGCAATAAACCAAAGCGTAACCTCTGTAAGAGATTGCGTTTAGGGCCATTAAGGATATAGATCAAGTAGTAGAATAAATGGTTAATAAGGCAGCGTCAACGCTGCCGATAAGAATTGGTTAAAAGTAGGTTATGCCATATAGACTCGTCAAAGTTACGAAAAAAGTTCAAATCCTCCGCAAATATCGGCGAAATATTTGCGGAGGATTTGTTTTACAAGATAAAATGTATGTTATTTAAATACTTTCGTGCGCACTTCCTTTAGGAAAGCTGCCATGCGCTGAGAGTCGCGTGTGGTTACAATATCTTTCAGTTCCTCCATCTTTTGGATGATGATGTCGAGGCGTTCGGGGGTATTCGGGTTGAACAGAATCTCCGAGATAAGGTATTCGTCTTCGCTCATTACGCCGTGGGCAATAGCCAGATGGCGCTTGAAGGTTGTGCCCGGCGCTGACTGTGGCTCCATTGCCGAACCGAAGACCAGGGTTGAAGCAAACGGCACGGATAGCGAGTAGGCGATAATCTTGTCGTGGCCTTCAAAGGTATATTCTTCGATATGGAGGCCCAAGCGGGTATATATATCGCGGAAAAACGCTTTGCCGAGGCAATCGCTTTCGCTGATAATAATTGCATTTTCGTTGGCCAGATTGCTCAATGAGGCAAATGTTGGGCCGAACATGGGGTGGGTTGAAACAAACGGATGTCCGGCTGCAGCGTAAAATTCCGGCAGGCCTGTCTTTACGGAGGCAATATCGCTAAGAATTGTCGACGGCTGGATATAGGGCATTATCGCATTGAAAGCCTCAATAGTAAACTTGACGGTTGCGGCGTTAAGTACCATCTGAGGATTGAACTCCTTGATTTCGTCCAACGATGTAAAACGGCTGCAGTTGAACGTAAATCTTAAGTGATCTGCATTTGTGTCATAAACGGCTACGTCGTGCTCAAACGAGAGCAAGTCGCAGAAGAAGGAGCCCATTTTGCCGGCTCCGAGGATAAGTATTTTCATTTAACGAGAATTTCGATTTGCTGACGTACGGATTCTTCGTGGATAGCCTCCAGAACGGTGCGCATGAAATCCGCACTGAGTCCAACGGTCTGTGCGTCCTTGATTCGGCGTTCCATAAGCGTGTTGTAACGGCCGGCTTGTACGGCCGGCATTTGATGCTCTTTCTTATAATGGCCTATTTCGCGAGCTACCGACATACGTCGTCCGAGTACCTCCAATAGCTCATCGTCAATGCGGTCAATCTGCTGGCGAAGCAGAGTAAGATTTTCGGTGGTTGAGGTCTCCGAGCGCAGTACGAGTGTACTTAGAATAAAGTTGAGCGATTCGGGCGTAATCTGTTGAGCTTTATCGGATAATGCGCAGTCGGGGTTGCAGTGGCTTTCAATAATCAGGCCGTCGAAATTCATATCCATAGCTTGCTGCGATAGCGCACCAATCAGTTCGCGTTTCCCCCCGATATGACTTGGATCACAGAAGATAGGCAGGTTGGGATATCTACGGTGTAATTCAATAGGGATGCGCCATTGAGGGATATTCCTATAGAGATGCTTGTCGTAGGCGCTGAATCCGCGGTGAATAGCCCCCAGGCGGCGTACTCCGGCATTAGCCAGGCGTTGCAGTCCGCCTATCCATAATTCAAGGTCGGGGTTCACCGGATTTTTGACCAAAACGGGAATTGATTCGGCTCTTCCGGTGGCTTCCAATGCATCGGCAATCTCTTGCATCGCAAACGGGTTGGCCGATGTGCGTGCTCCAATCCAGAGCAGGTCGACGCCGGCTTCCAGGGCTTGTTCAACGTGGGCGCGATTGGCTACTTCCGTAGCAACCTTGAGCCCCAATTCCTGCTTGACACGAGTTAGCCAGGATAGACCCGGAGAACCGATGCCTTCGAAGCCTCCTGGATGAGTGCGTGGCTTCCAGATACCTGCGCGGAATATTTTAATGCCGTAGCGTGCAAGCTCGGTTGCGGTTTGCATAACCTGCTCCTCGCTTTCCGCGCTGCAAGGGCCGGCTATAATCATGGGACGTGACGAATCAACGTCATCAAATAATTTCTGTATGAGGTTATCCATTGTTCTGAGTTGTTTTAATGCGGTTGAGTGCTTCGGTTAGTGCAGCCTCATTAGCGCAAAGAGAAATGCGGATATAGTTTTGTCCCTCGCTTCCGAAGATGAAGCCCGGGGTTATAAATACGTGTGACGTAGCCAAAAGGTTGTCGCAGAAAGCTTCTGTATCTGTGACCGACTCCGGCACACGGCCCCAAAGGAAGAGCCCACGCTGTTGTGGATCAAATTTGCAGCCTAATGCCGTCATGATCTGCTCGGCAATTACGCGACGGGCAGCATAGGCGGCATTGAGTTGGTCGTACCACTGTTGCGGAGCCTGTAGCGCTTGTACGGCGGCGAGCATTGCCGGGCGAAATTGACCGGAGTCCATATTGCTGCGCACTTTGCGGAGCCAACCTATAACCTCGGTGTTGCCGACAGCAACGCCCATACGCCATCCGGCCATATTGTGGCTCTTGCTCAGAGAGTTCATTTCAACGGCAACCTCCTTAGCGCCGTCGGCAGCCAACAGTGACAGGGGGTGGTCGTTCAGTATGAAGCTATACGGGTTATCGTGAATTAGAAGTATCGAATGACGGTGGGCAAAATCGACCAGCTTGTCGAACAAAGCCATTGAAGCTCGTGCGCCGGTAGGCATGTGGGGATAATTAACCCACATAACTTTGATTCTTTCCAGGGGCATTTGCTCCAGTTGCTCAAAGTTGGGTTGCCAGCCGTTAGCCTCCGTAAGGGAATAGGGATAGATTTCAGCGCCGGCTAATCGCGAGGCAGAGGTGTAGGTAGGATAGCCCGGATTGGGGATAAGTACTCCATCGCCCGGATTCAGCAATGAAAGAGATAGCTGCATTACGCCCTCCTTCGAGCCGGTCAGGGGCTGAATTTCGCTGTTGGGATCGAGCGCGACGTTATAGTGACGGCGATACCAGTTGGCCCATTCCTGTCTTAGTTCGGCTAATCCTGCCGTAAGTTGGTAGCCATGGGCATCAGTGTTGAGCGACTGGCTGCGCAATTCATTGATTACATCGAGAGAGGGGGGCATATCCGGGCCTCCAATGCCCAGCGAAACAACGTCGATACCGCGCGAGCGCATAGCAGCAACCTCTTGGAGCTTGCGCTGTAGATAGTATTCGCTTACGGTAGCAACTCGGTCGGCGGCCGGTATAGGTGATTTAGTCATGTTCGGGAGCGGTTGATGACTCGCAGTAGAGTCCTAAGGTTTTAAAGTCATTAATTAACGGGCGCACGGCGTCAATAGCTTGATGGTAGCGCACAGTAGAATCGAAAGTTACGTCAAGATAGAATCTGTATTCCCATTCTCTGCCTATTATTGGCATTGATTGAATCTTGGTTAGATTAATATCGTAGAAAGATAGTATGGTCAGAACTTTGGATAGGGCCCCTTTGGTATGCGGAAGGGTGAAGACAACCGAAGCTTTGTTAACTTCTCGTTCGCCGGGACCAATCTCGGCAGCCAGCAACGGGTCGGCTATGATGAGAAAACGAGTAAAGTTGCGCTTATTGGTTTCGATACCCTCCTCAAGAATGTTCAGCCCGTAGAGCGATGCTGCCAGCTTAGGGCAGATTGCGGCGTGACCGAGTAAGTTCTGTCGGGCAATGTCGCGCGCAGCCCCGGCCGTGTCGAAGCACTCTACTTTACGTATGCCTGTTAGACGATGCAAAAAGTTGTCGCATTGGCGTAAGGCCATGGGATGAGAATTAACTTCCGATATGTCGCTGATGGATTGTCCGGGCAGAGCGGCCAAGACGTGAGAGATGCGTTTGCGATATTCACCGATAATACGAGAATCGCTTTGGCGTAATAATTCATGGTTAGGCAGGAGGCTACCGGCAATAGTGTTTTCGATTGCAACGATACCAACCATTGACGCATCGTAGCGCAGGCGCTCAAAAAGCTCCTCAAAGCTACGACACTCAACTACCTCGACCTCGCAGTTGGCGAAGTATTCTCGAGCGGCGGCATCGTGGAAACATCCGGCAATGCCCTGTATGGCAACTTTCTGATGTTTTTTCATCGTCAATTCTCTATAAAAAACTCGTTCGCGCTCTAACCGTTGGAATGCTGTAGAGAGGAACGAGAGTATAAATTTACTACTGATGCTGTTCAGTTCGCAAAGATAACGTTTATTTCTTAAAGTACAACCAATAACAATGAATATTTTTTATTTTCTATTAAAAATTTAAATAATGACGTATTTTTCAATGATGTAAGATGGATAATTGAAATGCGTTGGACGATAGGAGGTCGTTAATAATATGAAAATGTCGTAAAGATTTCGTAACTTTGCAGTCGGAAATAATGCTAAGACCTATAATATGAAGCAATGGTATAAGTTTGGGTCGGCGATTGTATGGATGTTTAGCTGCTTCTTAACAGGACACACACAGACAGTTACTCTTACTATCGAAGATCTTTTTCAACAGGTAGAAAAGGCAAACAGTGAGGTAAAATTAGCGCGCAAAGATGTTGAGATTTCATCAATGCGTCAGAAGGCGGAGAAGGATGGCCGCCTGCCCGATATCGGTATGGCTCTCGAGGGAGACTATATCGGTAATGTTTATGTCCTTGACCGTAATTTCTCTAACGCTACTCGTTCGCCAATGACCCATTGGGGCAATTCTTTGGGCGTAACCGTTTATCAGCCGCTATACACAGGCGGAGAGCTTACGGCTAAAATTCGCCGAGCGAGTGCGCAGCGAGATGTAGCCGAGAATAATGTAGCCGTAGTTGAGGACCAAATGAAAATGCTTATTCTGCAATGCTATTTGGAACTGTTCAAGAACCGTAACCTGCTGACAGTTTATGATGAGAATATTCGCATAACCGGCGAATTGATTGACGAAATGAGAGCCAGAGCAAATCAGGGATTAGTGTTGGCCAACGACGTTACGCGCTACGATCTCAACCTTTCGAATTTGCGCTATGATAGATTAACCGTACTGAACAGTATCCGAAATCTCAACTACAGCCTGCTGAGCTATTTGCAGTTGGAAGATTGCGATTCGATCGTCCCGACGATTGATTTTGACCGCATTAACTTCTCGGCAGCTCCGTTATCTCATTGGATTGACCTTAGCCGACAAGAGTCGCCTTCGTTAAAGCACTATGACTTGCAGACTGAGGCCTCACTTGCATCTGAACAGGTGATTAAAAGTGAGCGTTTGCCTAAAATCGGCCTGACGGCCGGTGCTTCGGTAGCCGCCCCGATTACAACCCATACGCCGGTTCTGGATAAGAATCTTAGTAAATGGTACGTAGGCTTCAACGTATCGTTCTCGCCCTCGGCCTTTTATAAATCGAGCCATAAGTTGCAAGCTGCCCGATTGGAGACCGAGCGTCTTCAAGAGGCACGCATAACCCGTGAGGAGTCAATCGACCGCAATCTGGACCGCGCCTATAAAAGTTATGTTGAGGCTATCGAACACGTAACTACGCAGAAGAAAAATGTTGAGCTGGCGTCGGAGAACTATCGCATAGTTGAGCGCCGCTATAATAATGACCTTTCGTTGTTGACAGATATGTTGGATGCATCGGCGTCGAAGCTGGATGCCGAAACGCGTTTGGTTAATGCTCAGGTCGACGTACTCTATTACTATTTCCAACTCAAGTATCTTTCAGGTATAATTTAAGCTGCTATGAATCGCAAAACAAGAAGACTTACCCAGAACATTTTTGTATTAACGATACTCGCTATCGGCCTTTGGTGGATTGCTGCAGAATTTATCAAGTTTAACGTGTCGACGTTTACGGATAATGCACAGGTGCGCCGTCAGATTGTTCCTATCAATGCGCGTGTGCAGGGCTATATCAAGGAGATTCGCTTTGATGAATACAGCTATGTTCATAAAGGTGATACGCTGATAATCCTTGACAATTCGGAGTATGCATTAGCTCTGGCCCAAGCAAATGCCCAGGTTCAGAACGCTGTGTCGGGGAAGTCGGCCGTTAATGCATCAATTACTACTACGGCCAGCGAGGTCAGTGTAAGTGAAGCCTCAATCGAGGGGATACGAGTTGAGATGGAGAATGCAGCTCGCGATTTTGAACGCTATAAGTCGCTGCTCAACGATAAAGCGGTAACTCCGAAGCAATATGACGATGCCCATACCAAGTATGAATCGCTAAAGGCGAAATACGAGATGCTATGCCGACAGAAGCAGTCAACCGTATTGACCAAGGACGAGAAGGCGCAGCAGTTGGGCCAGCACGATGCCAGCATAGAATTGGCCCGTGCCAGCGTTGAATTGGCAAAGCTGAATCTGTCGTATACGGTGATAACCGCTCCGGTCGATGGTTATACCTCGCGTCGCAATCTTCAGGTAGGGCAGCTTGTGCAGCCGGGCCAGACTCTGCTGTCGATCGTTGACGAAAACGATGTTTGGGTGATAGCTAACTACAAGGAGAGCCAGACCTCCAAGATGAAGATTGGCGATAAGGTGAAGATTACTGTTGACGCTATTCCCGATAAAGAATATGTAGGGGTAATCGAAGCTATATCGAATGCAACCGGCGCGCAGTATTCGCTCGTGCCGCAGGATAATGCAACCGGTAACTTCGTAAAGGTAGAGCAGCGCCTGCCGGTTAAAATTCGCTTTACCAAGGACAATACTGCCGAGGATATCAGTTTGCTTCGCGCCGGATTGAACGTTGAATGTGAAATGGTTGATTAATGGCAACTGCAGTTTATAAGACCGGTAATTCCATAATCCGTACACGCCAGTTGCTGATGTATCGCGACGGGGTGCCTCGTCGCGTGCGTGTCTGGTTGCTGTTTGCGTTTGGTTTCCTTTATCAATATGCCGGCAGTATTAACCTGTCGTCAATGAACCAGATGGTCAGCGAAATTTCGCTGCTTAACGAGGATGTCCAGATGGCCGGTTACTGCATGATAGCCGGCATTACGGTCTGTTTCCCGGTTATGTATCGACTGAAGTTCGCTATGTATAGCCGTCAACTCTTTTTTGTGGCCGGTATCGGGCTGATGTTCTGTACGGCTATAACGATGAATACGTCGGTGCCCTGGATTGTATGGAGTGCAAGCTTTATTGCCGGGTTCTTTAAGATGCTTGGCATGTTCGGTTGTACGAGTAATTTTCGCCTCTGTATAACTCCGTCGCGCAACTATTTTGTGTTCTTCCCGGCCGTCTACTTCATGGTGGTTGGCGGTACGTATCTATCGGGCTTAACAACGGCCTATCTGACCTATTACGGCAACTGGCGATTGATGAACCTCTTTGTTATCGCCTTGCTGATGATTCATGTAGCGCTGGTTTACTTCTTGATGAAGCCCGACCATCGCCCCGGTCCATATATGTCGCCGAAAGGTTTGGATGTATTGGGTTTCCTCTTGTGGTGTGGATTCTTGATTTCCGGCATGTGGCTGTTCTGCTATGGAGAGCATTACGAGTGGTGGCGCGGACGCCCGATATGGATTGCAACGATTGTTACCGTAGTTTTCTTTATCTTGGCATGGTGTCGCTCAAGATTTCATGAGAAGCCGTATCTCGATCTGAAGATATTCTCTTATGGGGCAATTTGGAAAATTATCTTATGGTTGTTTGCAGCCGGCATCTTGCAGTCAGCTCCACGTCTGTTGCAGTCAATCTATCTTAACGGCGTCTTGGGCTATGATGCTCTTAACGTAATTTCCCTGAACTATCCGATTATGTATGGTGTAGTGCTGGGGGCAATGCTCGCGTTCTATACGAAAGTAAAATGGGGGTGGAATACCAAGCTTTACCTGGTATTTACCTTTGGAATGTTGGTGTTCTATATCGCTTCCATGTACTTCTTAATCGATGGTCAGACCAATAAAGAGGCATTCTACTTGCCGTTGGTAGCGGTAGGCATATCGGAAGTTATGCTCGGTTCGATTACTAATGTCTACATCTCGCAGAGTGTGCCGTTCTCTTATTTCTTCTTCGGTCTGAGCGCGGTTGGTTATGCGCGTTGTGGCATTGGCAATGTAGCCGGAGCAGCTATCGTGCAGCGCCTGTATAATTGGTCGTCGGTAAAGAATCATATTGATGCATCAGAGAATATTGACGGCACGATTTTGCCGTTTGATATGCCTTCATGGAGCGATACGATAACCGAGGTGTCGCGCCAGAGTGTTATGATTTCATTGAAGGAGTGCTACGGTTATCTGACGATTTTCGGCCTTATCGTAATCTTGCTGATTATGATGAGTACATACCGCAATACGGTAACGCGTTTGATTCCGCGCATGGTTGCTATTCGCCGATGGATGAACAATCCAACAACCGATGATCCCGTCGGTTCGGTCATTAACAAAGAAAATACGTAATAGCTACGAATTTTGCTGAATAAATATTAACTTTGCATATGCCAAAAGAATGTGAAGTTAATGTTTACCATGAAAAATCGTATAGCTAATCTTATAGTAGCAATTTTCTTACTGTTGATGCCCGTTGCTTCGCTGCAGGCTCAGACGGATATTCCTACGGGAGTAGAAAAGCAGTTGGCTCAGGACCGTAAAGCGCGGATCTCTGAGTTGCACTATCGCCTGTTCTTCAATATCCCGGAGGAGAAAAGCCGTCAGGTTGAGGCTATGGTTGAGATAGAATTGAACCTTGCGGATAGGGCGCCCTTGGTTATTGATTTCAAGGCCCCCTCGGGTAATATCCATTTCGTAAGGGTAAATTCGCGCCTGTGCCAGGATTTTGTCGTGCAGAATGAGCATATCGTTCTGCCGGAGAATTATCTGCAAAGCGGACGCAATCAGGTTGATATCGTGTTTACGGCAGGCGATAAGCCGTTGAATAGAAACGACGAATATCTTTATACGTTGTTGGTGCCGGACCGAGCGCGCACGTTGTTCCCTTGTTTTGACCAACCCGACTTAAAGGCGGAGTATGAACTGACTTTGGAGGTGCCTGCGCAGTGGGAGGCTGTCTCGAATACGGTTATCAAGTCGAAGGAACTTAATGGCAATCGAGCAATGATTCATTTCGGACCGACAGAACCGCTGAGCACGTATCTGTTCTCCTTCGTCGTAGGGAAGTTTAATAAGGCAACCAAGCAGCGTGATGGCCGTGAAATATCAGCATATTATCGAGAGTCCGACCCTCGGAAGATAGCACAAATCGATACGATTTTTAATCAGATTTTTGATGCATTGAAATGGCAGGAGGATTATACGGGTATCAAGTATCCGTTTGCCAAGTATGATTTCATAATTTTGCCCGGTTTTCAATTTGGCGGTATGGAGCATACCGGAGCAACGCTCTATAATGACGTCAGAATGTGGTTGGGCGAAACTCCTACGTTGCAGGAGGAGCTGGACCGCGCATTGTTGATTGCGCATGAAACGTCTCATATGTGGTTCGGCGATTTGGTTACCATGGCTTGGTTTGACGACGTGTGGACCAAGGAGGTGTTTGCCAACTATTATGCAGCTGAGATAGCCGAACCGATGTTCCCCAATGCAAACCATGCCTTAAACCGCTTGCGCACTTTCTACTTGCCGGCCCTTGCGGAGGACCGCACAGCGGGCTCAACGCCTATTCAGCAGGAGCTCCCTAATTTGGAATATGCCGGATTGGTGTATAACAATATCATATATGACAAGGCGCCGGTAATGATGACCAAATTGGTCGACATAATGGGCAAGGATGCCTTCCGCGATGGGATACGTGAGTATCTATCGAAATACGCCTACTCCAATGCTACGTGGGACGATCTGGTTGAAATTCTTGACAGCCATACCGATGCCGATTTAAAGCAGTTTTGCAGGGTGTGGGTTAAGGAGAAGGGGATGCCTGAAATTGGGTTTGAATTGTCTGATTCAGCGATGGTGGTTAGGCAGACAGATGCGTTGGGCCGTGGATTGGTGTGGCCTCAGAAGTTTGCGGTCAGAGTGGTCGCCGATGATGAACGGGCAGCAGATGTTGAGGTAGTGCTTTACGGCGATTCGGCGCGGATTGCGTTGCCGTTTAAGCCACGGTATGTTATGCCAAATTTGGATGGCCGAGGATATGCTTATTTCTCTATGAGTGAGACTAACTTGGATTATCTTCGTGAAAATTGGATTCAGCAAGAGAGTCCGTTGCTCCGTCAGACTATGATAATGACCATTTATGAGAATTATCTTCACGGTAAGCTCGAGGCCGAGGATATGGCAGCTTCGTTGCTGGTAGGACTGAGGGCGGAAACCGATCCGTTGGTAGCGGCCTATCTGATAGATTGCCTGGAATACGTTATCCGTAGCGGCAACAACGAGATAAATAGCGAAATTCAGCATGCCGTTAACATGTTGTCGACAACCGTGCCCGACAAGAGCGTGAGGCTTCAGCTGCGCCGAATGTTAGCGAAAGTGATGACTGAACCGGACATTGTCGAAGAGATATATAGGGAATGGAGCGTTGGCAATTCTGAGCTTTGGAACGATAATGACTATACAGATTTATCATATGAGTTAGCTATTCGAATGCCTGACAAGTCGCAAGAGATATTAGCTCAGCAGCGCCTGCGCATATCTAATCAGGATAAACTTAGGGAATTTGACTTTGTCAGCAGGACCTGTAGTGCTGATGCTGCGCAACGCGATAGCCTATTTGCCGAATTGTTAACAACCGAAGGGCGCGAGAATGAAGTGTTTGCGAAGAAAGCCTTGGCTTATCTGAATCATTTTACGCGCAATGAGGAGTCTGTCAGGTATATTCGTCCGGCGCTGGATGCATTGGAGACGGTTAGGGCGGAAGGTGATATCTTCTTCCCGGGGGCATGGTGCAAGTCGTTGCTTACCGGGCATAGAGGGGAGGCCGCTTGCCGAGAAGTTACGCGATTCTTGGATGATAATCCGGACTATTTGCCATTGCTCCGCAATAAAATCTTGACAGCTGCGTACCCCATGTTTCAATCCATAAAATAGCAGAAATCCCCAAGCATTGTCGGCTCTGTTTTGCCGACGGCTCGGGGATTTCTGCTATATGTAGAGGGGAGAGAATACTTATTTGTTGAGCTCAGTTAGGCCCGGCTTACTCTACTTAATGATTAGCTTCTTTGTTGCAGCACCTTGGCGTACGATGTAGAAGCCGGCAGGCAGATCCTCAGCACTGTTGCTGACCTTAATACCTTTGATGTTATATACTTCAATAGGCTCTGAGTCGGTTAGGTCGGAACCGATGTTGTCGATACCGGCAACTACTGAGTTGACATAATCTTTCGAGGAGAACTCATTCCAGGGAGCGGTAGAGTCTACCAATGAAGCACTGGAATTAAGCACTGTTAAAGTTGCGTTCTTATAGACGTCGGAGGGAAATAGATCGGCGGTTGCGCTGACCGGTACGGTTGCCAGGTAGGTAATCTCTTCGATAGCTTTGCAGAGCGACCAAACCAAGCTGCCAAATGTGGTTACCGAGTTTGAAATGGTAACGGACTTGAGGCTTACGCAGTCGTAAAACGCACTAGCGCCAATGCTCGTAACTGAATTGGGAATTTCGATGGAAGTGAGTGACGTGCAGTTAGCGAATGCCGACTCCGGTATTTCGGTGAGCGATGTAGAGAGGGTTACCGATTTGAGATTTGTGCACGCCCCAAATGCCCAGGTGCCGATAGATGTTACGGAGTTGGGGATTTCGATGGATGTTAATCCGGTGCACTCCGAGAAAGCGTGTCCGCCGATTGTAACTACGGTTTCGGGAATCGTAACTTCGGTGATGTCAGTTTCGTCGTAGAAGGCCATGTCGCCGATAGATGTTACCTTATAAGTACTGTTGTCGCTGGCAACGATTGCACTCGGGATGTTGACTGTAGTCATCGTTTTGTCGGTCAGGCCACTGATTTCGCAGGTCTGGCTTATGGGATCTAAAACCGTGATTTTGAATCCTACGGGGTTCTGACTGGTAAGCGTCTCGCTGTTAGTAGAATCGTCAGCGAGCATTTGCAATGCTACAAAGCATGTTGAGATGAAAAGTAAAGTTTTCTTCATCGTTATATTTGAATTTTAATGTTATGTCAGTGTGTTTCGATATATGCTATAGTCGATATCTAATCAGTATTGCGAGGTTAGATACCAATCATTTGGTTATGCTCAAAAAAACCGGGTGCAAATTTACGAAAAGCTGTTAGATTGTGCAAATAATTTTAATGAATATATAGCCGCTTTTTGTAAAATCGATTAGAATTTATATCTATATAATATTGTATAACTGAAGTTTGCAACAATATAAAAAGGGCGAGGTCTCTGCCTCGCCCGGACTATAGCATACTATTACAAATACCTTTAAAGGCTATTACATATGCCTTGACTTTATACTTATTTAGTGAATTACACACTTGAAAATGTGCTGCAAAGGTATGCTATAATTAATTGATATACAAGAAATTGGGGGGGGTATAACATATTGTAACATTTGCTATCTTGCTATGTTTTGTTCAAAAATTCTCAAATTGTCTAATAAATTTTAATACTTTTGATTAAACATGCGGTTTTATAATAGTTGTCTGTAGGATTGATTACGAGATTGTATATTATGTTAAAGTAATATGTGTACATCATTTTGTTATATAAATTCCGCGGTTTTTTGTGTGTTGTTTATTTGATTATTTGATTGACTGATTGTTTGATGTTTGTTTGATTAATTTTGTTTTAATAATATTAGGTACATGATAAAATGGTAAAATAAAATATAAAAAACAGATGATATGCTTTGAAATTAATAAAAATATTCTCAACTTTGTGTTGTTGTTATCGTGTCAATTTCGATGGATGTTATTGGTGCGATTATAATCAGTATTTAATTATAACTTTTTGAATTTCATTAAACGGTATGAAAAGTTACGACAGAGGACGTTATTTTTGTCCAATTACCCAGCCGAAGCGACCTCGTACTGTCCTCGATTTGTTGATGTCGGAATTTGGCATTAAGAAAAACGATCCGAGGAAGTCATGTTTCAAGTATAGCTGTGACGTGTCGATTGTAGATTTTTTTGAATGTCGTATTGTCAAGCTGACAAAATCTCAGGCTGCTGAACTTGGATTGCAAGGTGATATGGTGAACTGGAAGTTAATAGTGCCGGTCAGAGAGGATGCCGGTATTTTTGATGAATCTGTTTACATTGAGCGCTACTATGAAAATGGTATGACTTTAGCCTATTCCAATAATGTTAGGGCGCTTTTCAACTTAGTTGGCGATTCCTTCTATGATCACGAACTGTGCTAACAGGGCTCTTGTATAGATGGGCCAATGTTGCGCAGGTGTGGCAAAAAAATAGCCGCTTGCAAATTAAGTGTTTGCAAGCGGTTGAATGGTTGTTGGTGGAGATGGAGGGGTTTGAACCCTCGTCCAAACGTGGAACTAATGAGCTTTCTA